>DATFDT010000111.1:0-9846 GCA_035251975.1 Pyrinomonadaceae bacterium
AGGGGAACATTGATCGGCGCCTCAGTTATGCCCGGCTCGACAGACATCACCGCCCGCACCCTCGGCAAGTTTGACTCACTCGCGAGCGCCGCGATATTCGCAGCCAGCAAACCACCCAGAGAATGGCCCACTGTCGCAAACTTACTGAAATCAGGAGTCACATGCCCGCGCTCAGTTCGCAGACGATGAACAGCGTCTTTAACTGCGGCAAGCGTATTCGGCGTGAAGTCGATGATCGGTGTGAGCAGGTTTCTCTGGTAACGCGGATAGACCACGATGTTTCCACGTCTCACCAGATGGTCCAACCATGCGCCGTAATACAGCGGATTCATCCCGCCCCAGCCGTGCAGAAAAATGATGACTGGCGCGGTCCGCGGCTTGGGCGAGGCAGGCTCAAAGATCCAGTATTCCTGCCCACCCTTGCCGTAACGGTTTTTCGTGACTGACGCGTGAACGTACTGTTTACCGCCGGGGCCGCTAGACGGCTGCGACGGCGGCGTCACGTTTTGCGCAGAGACAATTGTCAGGGAGAGAAATATCAGAGTCGCACTCAATAAAACCGGAACAAAGATCCTCCGAAACATCTCTCCCTCCTAAAACCATCCACAGATTTCACAGATTGTATTTCTTCTGTGTAATCTGTGGATGGATTTCATTAAGCCCGCCTGGCTACCACCTCCAGATATTCAGCTTCGACTTTGGTCGTGCCGTCAGTCGCCTGATTGTGAGTGGTATAAAGTTCTTCCAGGTCTTTCCGCAACGCCGCGCCCTTCTCTTCACCAAGAAAGCCCATCGCTTTCTGTGCTGGCCCGTAATATAACCGGAAGTGCTCGACAACCTCAGCGGGCGAGAAAGGAAACACCCAGGTAATCTTTTGAAGCTTGGTGTCCAGTTTCGAGATGCCCTCGCCTAAACGCTTCCGAACGGTTTCTTCCACGCCCCAAAGCACCGGCGCCGGCATCCCCGGCGGTGGCGGGACGTGTGATGACGTGATTTTGAACATTTGACCGATAAAACCGTTCGGCGTCCAGTTGGCCATCGCGATGACGCCGCCCGGACGGCAGACTCGCTTTAATTCACTCGCCACGAGCTCCGGACGCGGTGCAAACATCGCCCCGAACATCGTAACTACCGCATCAAAACTCGCGTCCTCGTAAGGCAGCGCCTCCGCGTCGCCCTCGTCAAACTTGGCATTCAACCCTTCCGCCTTCGCGTTTTGACGCGCCTGCTCGACGGAATTCGGCGCGATATCGACGCCGGTTACATTCGCGCCTGTTCTCGCCGCCGGAATTGCCAGGTTGCCGGTACCGCAGGCGACGTCAAGTACCGTCATCCCCGGCTTGAGATCGAGCCGTTTGATGAAATCCGCGGCATCGTCTGCATAGTACTTGGCAATTTGTCCGAAATCTCCCGTACTCCAGGTCGCCTGTAGTTTAGTTTTCAGGGCCGACAGTTCAGAAATTGCTCCACTCTCCATTTTTGCTCCTTCCAATTTAGACGGAATTAGTCCGAATTAGGTCTTTATTCTATATACATTGCGTCCCCCAGTTTATTCCTCACTTTGGCACGGCTTATGCGACGTGCGTCGCTCGTCGGCGGTTTGCGTAACAAAAGAATTCACCAGGGCAGTACGTGCATAGTAGGGCTGACGTATGTTAACGCGTAAACAATACCTTCTTTGTACCTTGTTGGTTTGCTTCGCGGCCAGCACAACTCTCGCGCAGGCTTCAATGGCTGAGTTTCAGCAAGTCCTTCGCGAAAAGGCGTCACTCGAAGAGAAGGACCTTGCAGCATTACAGCTCAATCAGCCTGTAGTGCGGCTGGTTCCAACCTCGAATAAACGCGAAGTCACTGTTACGGGCCTCGTAAATATAAACGCCAGCGCCGAGGATTTTCTGCGGTCATATCGCGACAGCATGTTGCAGAAAAGCAACGCCGCGATACTCGCAATCGGCCGCTTCGGACCTGAGCCTGCGTTAGCTGACATCGATGGTCTGACACTCGAAACCCGCGACATCGAAGATCTGAAAGAGTGCGTTGCCGGCGACTGCCAGGTGAAACTCTCCGCGGCGATGATCAAGCGCTTTCGCAACGAGATCGACTGGACGGCGCCTGACTACCAGCTCCGAGTCACGAATCTCTTCAAAGAGATGCTCGTCGGTTATATCAAAGACTACCGGGCGCGCGGTGAAGCGGCGCTGATTGAGTACAGCGATAAACGCGACCGCGTCAGCCTCGCTAATGAACAACGCGAATTGAGCTCAGCCGGCGGTTACATCAACAATCTTCTTGCCGATACAAAATCAGGTCTGCAACTAATCGAAGAAACGCTCGTGTGGTCCAAAATCAAGTTTGGACTGAAACCGGTGATCGCCGTCAATCATATTTCGATCTACAAACGAAACAGCGGTGTTGGCCCACAAGTGCTGGTCGCGTCGAAACAAATTTATGCCAACCACTACTTCAACGCTTTTCATGCGCTGACAGCCTTTGTTAATGTTCCCGGTGCAACTTACCTGGTCTATGAAAACCGTTCTCGCGCTGACGGTCTGGGAGGACCATTTGGTAAGATCAAGCGCGGCGTAGTTGAGAAGAAAGCGCTCGAAGGTTTGCGTGGGATTATCGCGCAGTCGAAGGCGAGTCTCGAAGGCCCGACATTGACCGCGGCCACGACTGCTGAGTTCTCCGCGAGCTATTCGGACGGCTGGGGACACAGATTGTTTGGCGGGATTCGACCGCTATTATGGCTACTAGTGCTTTCGGCGATCATTGCGTTACTGGTGCTGGGCCGGCGCCGTGCAGACAGCGCAACGGCAGCAAAGGGCAAAGCACTCAAGCCGGAAAGCGTGAAGAGTTGAACCCTTTTCACTAAGGAGAAAGAAATGATACGAAGACAATTTATTACGTGGATCATTGCCGGGATCATCATGGGCAGTTTGCTGTCTTACGCCTCCGCTCAGCACATGGGCGGTCACACTGTTGAGTTGAAGACTCCGAGTGGCGAATCAGTAGGCACGGCCACGATCACTGCTATCAACAAGAAGGGCGGCGTGAAAATCAAGCTCGATCTGAAGAATTTACCGCCGGGCCAGCATGGAATTCATATTCACCAGATGGCGAAATGTGAAGGACCGGATTTCGCCTCCGCTGGGCCACACTTCAATCCGGATTCGAAAATGCATGGTCTGAAGAATCCGAAGGGACCGCACGCCGGCGACATGCTGAATTTCACGGTGAGCGCTAAAGGAACAGCAAACGCCACTTTGACTGACACGCGCGTCATGTTGGGTGATGGACCTAATGGGCTTTTCTCGAATGGCGGCACGTCGCTGGTCATTCATGAGAAAGCGGACGACATGATGACCGATCCATCCGGAAACTCGGGCGGGCGCATCGCCTGTGGCACGATCTCAATGTAGTTTTAGTCACAAGAAGCACAAAAGCACAAAAGTCTGATTCAAGGCTTTTGTGCTTTTTGTGTGTCATCCGCGCTGTTAGACTTGTCCGCACGGAGGCTTATTTATGAAATACGTGCTCGCACTTATTGCGCTCATCGCCGTTCTTAACGTCCACGGAACTCAACAAACAATCAAGATCAGTCCCGGATTCTTCACTGCGAAGGACTATCTCGACATGAGCGACACGGAAAAGCGCGCCTACGTCACTGGCCAGATGAACGGCATGCTCGTCGCCCCATTTTTCGGCGCCCCCGAGGAAAATCTGGCGTGGATAAAGACGTGTAGCGGCAAAATGTCAGACGAGCAGCTCGCCGCAATTCTGAGTCGATACATACGCGACCAATCCAACCCGCAAGCCAACCTCAACGTCGTGACATTCAACGCCCTCCGCGAGGCGTGCCGGCATGAATAGTCCCTAATAAAGAAGATTGCAAAATTTGCGGGATGACCGTAATCTATGCACGAATCCGCAAACCTCTTCCCGTTGATTTTCATCTGTATTCCGTACTCCCCGGCACGTATGTCATGCTTCGCGCCAAGTACAACTTGAACGGTCACCTGTCCCTGAAGGGAGCTACGAACATGAGAGTTTTCTGTCCCGAACACAAAAGAGGATTTTTCGCTCCTCGACAAAGTCCCATCAAGTGTGAGAATCGCGGCCACCTCCTCGGCGCCATCGATTTCGAAGGCCAGGCTGCGTCTCCGGTCGAATTGCAGTGGCAATACTGCTGTAACTGCGAACATTTCTGCCCGGCCGATTTTGACCAGTACGGCTTGCAGCGCTGCCCCGTCTGCACACGCAAAAGCTCGCTCCTTTACGTGTGCGACCGTTGCTACGTCATCAGCTTCGAGTCGAACACGCCGCTCCAAACGAAGAATTTCACGCTCACTGCGGAGGGCGTGCCTCAACCTTCGTGCCCCGGCTGTTTGCGACCCGCATCTACAGACCTGCACGAGCACACCTGCGATGCCGTGAACGCTTCGTTTATAACGGGACTAAATACGTGTCCGATTTGCGAGGAACGACTCGACATCGCGCCCGCATTTCCGTCACTCGTCGCGAATTACCTGAAGCGAACGAGGGCCGCCAACAAGGTAAATGTCACTTTCGATTACGAGTCTGGGTCATTTGTGCCGGTTGAGGACGGCGAGTTTGTGGTCGTCACCAATCAGGATCAGGCTTTCCTACTGCCGCGAGCGTCGAAGTTCGCGACCAGGCGTGACTTCTATGAGTTCTATCAGGATTACTATCATTGCCCCAATCCAGACGCCGGCGACGTGCAGATTCTTCAGCCCGCGTTTGTGAAGCTTGGTGATAACGGCTGGAGTCTAATTGCGACCGGAACTCTCGATGTACTCAAAGAACAATCGAAGAAGAAACCGATCGCGCCGGCTGTACAACCACCACCTCTAAAGGCGGCGGTACCGCCGCCCGCTCCAACTCCGAAGCGTGAAGAACCCGAGCCCGCGCCGCCGCCGGTAATCGCCGCTACAAAGAAAGAAACGCGGGGTGTCAAAACATGCACTGAATGCGGATCTCAGATCGAGGAGAAGTATTTCTTCTGTTGGAAGTGCGGGCATTCAATGAGCAACGAGCACAAACCGCGACAGATCCTTTCATCCGCAATCGATCTCGACGACGAGCTCACACTGCAACACGAGCCCCGACCACACAACTCGACGGTCCTGCCGTGGTCGACTTCGCGCGCGCCGGAACATCCATCGTCGAGCCGCGGATCGGTTTTGAAACTGCTCGCGATTGGTGGTGTTGCGTTCGTGCTGTTGTCGCTGGGCGCGTTTGGTTTGTTCCGTTCAGGCACAGAGACGGCTTCGGCTACAGCCGCGCCGCCATCAGAGGCGCCTCCAACGCAGGTTTCGCAGCCAGTGAGCCAGCCACAACCAACGGCTCCAATCACGACCGAGGTCTCGCGCAATGCGCCTGCAGAGACGACGACTCAGCAGGTGACTCCAAACCCTGAAGACGAGCTTAAGAAATTGCGTGAACGACGAATGTCGGCGCCTGCTTCGGAGCGTCCGAAGGTCTTCCAGGCGTTCGCAAAGGTCGAGAAACAGTATCCACGCGATTACAGGTTCCCGTACGAGCGCGCGAAGTTCGCGGCGAAAGGATCAAAGTCAGGCTCTCAATCTGAAGCTTTCAGGGCGTTGACCGCCGCCGCACAGAAAGCCATTTCGACAGGCAAAGCGAACGAGATGTTGAATGGTTTGGAAACGGACAAGAGTGGCGACTTCAGTCGCATCTCGCAGGGACGTTTCGAGTGGAGCCGCCTCGTCGCTGCATTAAAGCGGAAAGACACTAGTCTACTGGGCGAATAAGATCACAAAAAGCGCAGAGATGCACTGCCACAAAAGGCACAAAAAGATACAAATGAACTGATTTCATTTCGCAGTTCTTATTTTGTGTATTTGTGCCCTTTTGTGGCTAAAAAGTCCTAGTGGCCGCGCTCGTCGGCTGAGTCGCGATCGATCAGCTTCGAGAAGCGGCTTTCCTTCCCGTCCTTCGTTTTCTCCTGATAGAGAAACGCGAGATTGTTCTCATCAAACCCCGTAAAGAACTCGTCCCAGCTAATCGCTTCGAGCGAATCGCCCCCGGAGTAACCCGGATAATCGATGCGCAGCAGTCCGGGACTGTTCTTGCTCTCCGTATCTTTAACGCGGGCCGGATGCCCTCCACGTTCTTCTACCCATTGACGAATCTCGTCGTGATTAGTCGTCACTTTCGATTCAGATGATTGATTAGCCATATTTTTCCCCTCCAATAAGTCCATTGTTGGGCTCTCTTTGTTCGTTCTTTGTGTGCGAGATGTAGCGAAATCCTGTAAAAAGAGTCTATGAACTCGTGGACCAAATTACTTTTTTTACTCCCCATCATTTCCATAACATCAAACGCGCAACAAGTTGTTCGCATCACTGAACCGAACGCGATCAATCCGGCTGAAGTCTCGATCGCGATCAATCCGAAGAATCCCGACAACATGATCGCAGCCTCGTTTCAGACAGGCCGCCCACCGCAGCCACGCGCAGGCAGTTATCACTACGTCACGTTTGACGGCGGTAAGACGTGGAAAACTGTTTCGACACCTAATCCGACAAATCTCGTTCAGGGCGACGACGTGCTCGCGTTCAGCAACGATGGTGTGGCCTATCACGCTCACCTCTCGTTCGACGGCATTCGACTCGCGCGGCCGGTGCGCGCTGAGAATGGAATGATCGTCAACGTCTCGAAGGATGGTGGTAACACATGGAGTGACGGCACTGCCGCAATCAATCACGTCAACACCGTCATTCCGTTTGAAGATAAACCGGGTTTGATCGTCGACAACGCGCCGGGCTCGCGCTTCAAGGGCCAGGTGTATCTCGCGTGGACCAGGTTTGACGTCTACGGCAGCGCCGATCCCGAACACCGCTCGCAGATCTACTTCACACGCTCGACAGATCAGGGACAGACGTTCTCGATACCCTTCCGCATCTCTGATACAGGTGGCGACTGTCTCGACAGCGACAACACGGTCGAGGGTGCTGTGCCGGCAGTTGGTCCAAAAGGTGAGGTTTATATCGTATGGGCTGGGCCACTCGGTCTCGTGTTCGATAAGTCGACTGACGGTGGTCTGACGTTTGGCAAAGACAAAGTGATCGGAGACATTCCTGGTGGCTGGGATTTTGGGATCCCGGGACTGAATAGGGCCAACGGGATGCCGGTGACCGGAGTCGATCTGAGCAATGGACCAAACAAAGGCACGCTCTACGTCAACTGGATCGATGCGCGCAACGGTGATCCGGACGTGTTTGTGATGTCGTCACGAAACGGTGGTGAGACGTGGACTGCTCCTGTGCGTGTGAATGACGATGCGTTAAAGAATGGAAAGGCGCAGTTCTTCACGTGGATGGCGATCGATCCGGCGGATGGTTCAGTCAATATCGTGTTTTACGATCGGCGCGACGGGAATGGCACAGAGACCGGATTGACGCTCGCGCGTAGTGTCGATGGTGGTCGGACGTTTGTGAATCACAAGATCGACCTGCCATTGTTCAGCGCCAATGAGCGCGCGTTTTTTGGTGATTACAGCAGCATCTCAGCGATTGGCGGACGCGTGGTGCCGGCGTTCATGCATTTCGTGAATGATGGTGGGAACCTGGCAATATCGGTGGCGCTGTTTCGATTTAAATTAGGGACGCAGGAGCTGGTGAAGTAGCTCCGAAGAGTAGAACAAGTCAGGAAGAGGGGCTTGCCCCCGCTTGTCCAATCCAAGCAACGGCGGGGGCAAGCCCCTCTTCCTGACTTGTTCTATTCTTTGCGTCTTTGCGTGAACCTCAACCGAGAGCATCAATGCGTTTACGTTGTATCGCGCGCTCCGCCAAATCACCGCACGCCGTCACGAGCGCACCGAGCTGCGCGAAGCGTGGATCGCGCGTGAGTCCCTTCTGATAACGGAAATAGATCTGCTGCACGATCACCGCGATCTTTAACAACCCATACGCAAAATAGAAAACCGGATCGTCAATCCGCCGCCCACTGCGCCGCTCATAGTGTTCCAACAACTCAGTGCGTGTGAAACTTCCAGCAAGACTCGTCAACCCAAACCCGTATCGCTGCCACTCCTCCGGATCCGTCGCTTCAACCCAGTAACCAAGACTCGTCCCAAAATCCATCAACGGATCTCCAATCGTCGCCATTTCCCAGTCGAGCACGGCAATCACGCGCGCCAGATCGTCCGGAGCGAGAACGAGGTTGTCATACTTGTAATCGTTGTGAATGAGCGCCGGACGTTCTGAATCAGCGGGCAGATTTTGATGCAACCACTCAGCAAGCTTCTCAATTGATGGAACATCGTCCGTACGCGCGTTGTAATAACGTTTGGTCCAACCTTCCACCTGTCGCTTCACGTAGCCTTGTGGCGATCCAAGATCACCGAGACCCGCAGCTTCGTAATCGATCGCGTGTATTTCAGCGAGATTGTCGCCGAATGTTTCAGACAGACGCCGCATCAACGTGGCCGAAAGATCGAGGCCATGTGGCTTCTGCGCGCGCAGGATGACTCCGGTCACACGCTCCATCACATAGAACGGCGCACCGAGTATCGACTCATCGTCACAAAACAAAATCGGCTGCGGCACTTTCTGATAGACCGGGTACAGGTGCGAGAGGATGCGATACTCGCGACCCATGTCGTGCGCTGTTTTGATCTTCGCGCCGATCGGCGGACGCCGCAGCACGAGCTCGCGATCGCCTGCACGGATCAGGTAAGTGAGATTGGAAAAACCTGAAGGAAATTGTTTGATGCTCAGCGGTTTGGTGGCGCCGAGATATTCACGGAGTCGTTCAGCAGGCAGTTCTTCCCCTTGACGGACTGAGGAAGGACGGTCAGTTGTAGACAGGATTTCAGGATTAACAGGATTTACATGTTCATCTTGAGACATCTTGTTAATCCTGTCTCATATACTTTTTCAACACGCTACGCGCGACGACCAGCTTGTGTACTTCGTCTGGTCCATCGTAGATGCGCGCCGCGCGCTCGTGACGATACCAGTACGATAACAACGTCGCGTCAGTAAGTCCGAGCGCGCCGTGCACCTGGATCGCACGATCGATAACCTTCTGCAAAATCCCCGCGACGAAGAACTTGATCATCGAGATATCTTCCCGCACTTCGCCCGCGCCCTTCGCGTCGATCCCGCACGCCGTTTTCAACACGAGCAGCCGCGCCGCATTGATCTCCGCCCGGCTCTCCGCGATCCACTCCTGCACGTTCTGTTTACTCGACAGCAACACGCCCGGCGATAGCTCGCGGCGCGCGGCGTAGCTGCACATTAGATCAAAGGCGCGCTCGCAGATACCAACCCAACGCATACAGTGATGAATTCTTCCGGGCCCGAGTCGCTCCTGAGCGATCGCAAACCCTTCGCCTTCCCTGCCCAGCAAATTGCCCTGCGGCACGCGGCAGTTTTCATATCTGACCTCCGCATGACTGGCATAATCGCTACCCTCGTCGCCCATTACGCTGATGTTTCGCACGATCTGAAATCCGGGCGAGGGTATCGGAACGATGATCTGACTCGCGCGTTTGTAAGGATTCGGGCTCTCCGGATCGGTGATCGCCATCACGATGGCGAAGCTCGCGCCCTCGGCTGAAGACGTAAACCACTTGTGACCGTTGATGACGTAACCATCGCCGTCTTTGACCGCCGTCGTGCTCATCCACGTCGGATTCGATCCGGGATGCTCGGGTTCAGTCATAGAGAAACAACTGCGCACGTCGCCACGCGCAAGCGGTTGAAAATATTTCTCTTTCTGTTCGGGCGTGCCATGGGCCAGAAGGATTTCCATGTTGCCGATGTCGGGCGCCTGGCAGTTGAAGAGATAGTGTCCGAT
>DATFDT010000112.1:0-3864 GCA_035251975.1 Pyrinomonadaceae bacterium
ACGATAAACGTGATGTCCGAGGTTGCACGGTCGGCGGCATAGTCATGAAACGGAAACCAGCGCGAGGCATACATCAGGTACGAGCCCTCGGTGCCGACGTAAGCCAGTCGCTTGGTCGCGAGCGGCCCGCCTTCCGGGGAAATGAGTGCCCCGCTCCAGCGAATTCGCAGTGTTACCGGCTGGTTTGCAGGAACTACGCTGCCGAGGTCGATACGAACGCTCGGGCCGAGCGAGCCGACTCCGACTGCGTCCTGAACGTAGCCGGTCAGGGGTTTGCCGGCCATCTCAATGCTTTCGACTTTCAACGAGCCGTTGAGCTCGAAAACGACCGAGCGCGTGGCGTCCTGTGGCACAAACGTCACGTCAGCGCCGGCCCGGAGCATATGTTGATCGGGAATGATCTGCGCTTCTATCCGGTAGTTCGTCACATCAAAACGACTGGCGGCTTGCTGAGGCGCGGGCTGCTGAGCATTGATCGCGAGGGCCAGCATAAGGACGGCAAAAACCGCCATAACACTGGGGCAGATGAGCTTGATTCTATTCATGGCTTTATGACGACGATTATACAGTCGAGGACTTTGGATGGTAAGAAGCCAGAAGGCGTTGGCTGAGAATCAACGAACGGGCGGCCACGGAGGGCCGCCCCTACAGTTGTAGTCAGCCACGCCACTTCGTCGAAGGCGCACGATGAGCGACGTGGCCGCCCGATGGTTGATTCTCAGCCACGCCACTTCGTCGAAGGCGCACGATGAGCGACGTGGCCGCCCGATGGTTGATTCTCAGCCACGCCACTTCGTCGAAGGCGCTTGATGAGCCACAACTGTAGGGGCGGCCCTCCGTGGCCGCCCGTGGGTTTGACGGCTTGACAGTGTTCTCCTCAGCGCATAAATTCAAACTACCGGTAGTAGTCCAAAAATCTTCGACCGATACACTTCCACCATTCAAAGGAGTTTGAGCATGAGACGCGTCTCTAAGTTTTTGTCCCCGCTGTTTGTCTGCGCGCTCGCGGTTCTCTCTGCCCAGGCACAGGGCCCTCGCAACGTGCGAGTCGATTTCAAAGAGACCACTTTAAAGAACGGCCTGCGCGTGATCACTGTTGAAGATCACTCCGCACCTGTAGTAGCAGTTTCCATCACCTACAACGTCGGTTCGCGCAACGAACGCCAGGGTCGCACCGGCTTCGCGCACCTCTTTGAACACATGATGTTCAAAGGCTCCGAGAATGTTGGTTCCGGTGAACACTTCCTGCTCGTTTTCAACAACGGTGGCAACATGAACGGAACCACCAACGAAGATCGCACCAACTACTTCGAGGTTCTTCCCGCCAACCAACTCGATCTCGCACTCTTTCTCGAATCCGATCGCATGAAGAGTTTGGCGATCACGAAAGAAAACCTCGACAACCAACGCAACGCGGTCCAGGAAGAGCGACGCCTCGGCGTTGACAACCAACCGTACGGCAAGAGCGGCGAGATCCAGCAGGAGCTGATCTACGACAACTTCGCATACAAGCATTCAACGATCGGTTCAATGGAAGACCTGAATGCTGCATCTGTCGAAGATGTAGCCGCGTTCTTCAAGATGTATTACGCGCCAAACAACGCAGTGCTCGTGTTGGTTGGTGACTTCAAACCGGCAGAAGCCCTCGCAAAGATTAAAGCCAACTTCGAGAGCATTCCACGTCAACCCGATCCACCGGCAGTCGACATGACTGAGCCAGCGCAAAAAGCTGAACGTCGCGCGAATGTTGACGACCAGCTCGCACGCGCGCCGCGTGTCGATCTCGCTTACAAAGCAGTCGCGGGAAACACGGCTGACTTTTACGCGTTGCAAGTGCTCTCGGCAGTGCTGCAAAGCGGCCAGAGCTCGCGCCTATATCAAAAGCTCGTGAAAGACAAAGAGATGGTCAGCAATGTTGGTGGTTTCATGGATGAGAAGCGCGGCGTCGGTGCGTTGTACACAAACGCGACTCTTAGACCAGGCGTCAAGACTGAAGACATCGAAGCAGCAGTCTACGCCGAGATCGAACGGCTGAAGAGCGAACCGATCGCTGACTGGGAGCTTCAGAAAGCAAAGAACACGACACGACGCAACCTGATCAACAGCCTGCAAAGCTCAATTGTGCGAGCGATCACGATCGGTCAGTACACGGTCTACTACAACGATCCGAACCTGATTAACGAGCGACTCAACAAAGTTGCCGCAGTCACGAAGGAAGACGTGCAGCGTGTTGCCAAACAGTATTTGGTCGACACCAATCGCACCGTTGTAATCACCATGCCGAAGGCGAAGGCGAAGCCCGCAACCGGCGCATCGGGACAGTAAAGGAGTTAGAGCAATGAGAATGATGAAGACTAAGTACAACGTTATCGTCGCACTGATCCTGATCGTGCTCGTGTCGTCTATGGCATTTGGCCAGGGAGGCGCACAAACTGGACCAGGACAGCAAACCACAAAGGGCGCCGTCATCAAAGGCAAAGCGCCTGTTAACAAGGAAGTTCTGAAAGTAAAACTTCCGCGCGCTGAAGAAGCGACCTTGAAGAATGGATTGCAGGTCATACTGCTTCCGTCTCACAAAGTACCGACCTTCAACATGCAGCTCGTGGTGTTGAGCGGTGGTCTTTCAGACAAGCCGGACTTTCGCGGGCTCTCGGGCTTCACCGCTTCGTTGTTGCGTGAAGGTACGGCCAAGCGCTCCAGCAAAGACATCGCAGAGCAGGTTGACGCTCTCGGAGCGACATTGACTGCAAACTCCGGTCTGTCGTCGATGATTAGCACGGTGAACACGAGTGGCCTGGTTGAGAACCTGGACCAGACACTGGATTTGTTTGCGGACGTCATTCGCAATCCGACGTTCCCGCAGGCTGAAGTCGACAAATACAAAACACGCACTCTCGCACAGCTTCAGTTTCAACGATCGAGTGCGCAGTTTCTCGCGTTGGAACAGTTCCAAAAAGCGATCTACGGCACGAGCCATCCGGCCTCGTTGATTGCGCCGCCGGCCGAGTCGATCAAGAAGCTGACGAGCAAAGACCTCGCTGACTTTCATGCGATGTACTATCGTCCGAACAATGCGATTCTCGCGATCGTCGGCGACGTCACCATGAAGGAGATCATGCCGAAGCTCGAGAAGGCATTCGGCGACTGGCAGAAGGGCGATGTCCCGGCGGTAACTATTCCCCCGGCACCGGCGCAGTCAGAATCGCGAATTGTCCTGGTCGATCGTCCTGGCTCAGTGCAGACTGTGTTGCAGCTCGGCACACTCGGTATCGAGCGGACTAGTCCGGATTACTTTTCAGTGTTGGTGGCGGATCGCGTTCTCGGTGGTGGTCCAACTGGACGTCTTTTCCTGAACCTGCGCGAAGACAAAGGCTACACGTACGGTGCGTACAGCAATTTTGGTGGCACGAAATTCAGAGGCACGTGGGTTTCCCAATCTGAGGTTCGAACGGATGTTACTGAAGGCGCGATGAAGGAGTTTATGATCGAACTCAATCGTATGCGCGATCAGACGGTACCTGCCGAGGAGCTAGAGAATGCGAAGCGAGCGATTATCGGTGGCTTTGCGTTGTCACTCGAACAGCCGCAGACGCTCTTGCAGAACATCATCACGCAGAAGCTCTACAAGCTGCCCGCGGATTACTGGGACACGTATCCGCAGAAGGTTTCGGCGATCACGGCTGCTGACGTGCAGAACGCGGCGAAGAAATACATCGACATGGGCCACCTTCAGGTGGTTGCAGTCGGAGATGCCGCGAAGGCGCGTGAGATCCTGGCGAAGTATGGGAAACTTGTAGTGTATGACGCTGAAGGAAAACCCGTGACTGCTTCGGATCCCAGCAACAACAAGTAAAAACAAAAGTA
>DATFDT010000113.1:0-5484 GCA_035251975.1 Pyrinomonadaceae bacterium
TTCGGGTCTTGGCGAACGGGCGGCCACAGAGGGCCGCCCCTACAGTTATTTACGAAGCGCCACTATAACATCGAGTATTCGGTTCGCCGCGTCACTCTTCGACATCAACGGTAGCTCGAGTGCGTTATCGGCGGTGATGATTGTGATTGCATTCGTCGACGAATCGAAACCCGCGTCTGCACGACTCACATCATTCGCAACAATCGCATCGAGCTTCTTGCTGCGTAACTTCTCCTTCGCATTCTCCAAAACATTTTCCGTCTCCGCCGCAAATCCGACGACGAGCATTCCATTCGCGCGTGATGCCGCAACTTGCGACAACACATCCGGCGTACGCTCCAGTGTCAACGTTATCGACTCACTCGATTTTTTTATCTTCTGCTCGGCCCGCTGCGCCGGACGATAATCCGCGATCGCCGCTGCGCCGATGAACACCGACGCTTTACCCGCTTCACTCGCAACCGCTTTCAACATCTCGTCTGCGGACAACGCCTTTACAACCCGCAGCCCCGCGGGTGGATCGACAGTCGTGACACCTGCGACGACAGTCACCGCCGCCCCACGTTTCACCGCTGCTTCAGCGAGTGCGAAGCCCATCTTGCCCGACGATCTGTTCGAAATAAATCGCACCGGATCGAACTCTTCACGAGTCGCGCCGACAGTTATCAAAAAACGCTCGCCAGCCAAATCTTTTGGACGGTCTGCGCCCGCTAGAATCTCCAATGCGGCGCGAACGATGCGTTCTGGCTCACTCAATCGCCCCGGACCAATCGTCCCACATGCCATCTCACCCGCATCAGGCTCGACAAAATAAACTCCATCTGCGCGAAGCTGGCGTAGGTTTCGCTGCGTCGCCGGATGTTCCCACATCGTCGTGTTCATCGCGGGCGCAATCAAAACCGGTGCGGTACAGGCGAGATAAGTCGAGCTGAGAAAGTCGTCAGCAACTCCATTCGCGAATTTGGCGATGATATTAGCGGTGGCAGGCGCGACGACCAGCAGATCGACAGTTTGAGAAAACGTGATGTGGGCAATCGGGTCCGGATTATCAGGCGCGTAATCGTCGACAATCACGTGGCTACCGGAAAGCGCGCGGAACGTGAGAGGCTGCACAAACTCCCCTGCACGCTTGGTCATTGCGACTCTGACGCTGCATCCTGCCCGCTGCAATCCGCGCAGTACTTCGACAGCCTTGTAGGCTGCGATACCGCCGCAGACACCCAGCGCTACGCTCTTAACTGGCAAAGGAGCTTGAGGATCTGAAGAAGACATGCAGCTTAACGGAAATCGAAGATCAATGTAACATTGCCGAAAGACGCGCGCAATTTAGTTGACTTAGAGGTTGGTATAATCGGGCGGCCGCAACAAAAATAGAGGATTGCCTCCCGCCAGGAGCAAAACGATGGCAACTATCAAGGGAAGATTTTCCGCTTTTCTGTTGCTTGTTTTCTGTGCGCTCACGCCTGTCAACGCCATTCCCAGTGCTCAAGTCGACGATGACGAGTTTGGTCCGGTAGTTCGTGCGTATCTCGGCTACCTGAAAAACGAGCAGGAAGTTGTGGACGATCGAGCGAGCCGGCGTGAAGTAAGCACGACTTATTATCGACATAATTCGAATCGTATTAGAGCTTTACGCCAGATGGCGATCAAGCTTGCGCGCGAGTCTCACAACGACTACCTGCCCGAGCTAGAAGCTGTTTCTGCGGGCGAAATGGGACTGCTTTTCGGGTCAAATCCACCAGCGCCCGCGCGTTTGAAGAACGGGGAAGTGCTGCGAAACACGTTCCGGTACCTCGGGCCGGTCCGCGTGGTTGGTGAGGTTTTCTACCTCTTTGCGCGGCTCGACCCTTACGAACAAGCCGAGTTGAACGAGAAATCCTCCGCCGCCCGCCGGCCCTGAGTGTCCGTTTAGAGTTCAGGTCCCAAGCAGGGCTGGACGGCTAAACTCAAAACTCAATTTATGTCCTTTTGTGGCCCACATGGTCCGACACAGTTTTGTGGCAATGTTAAGCCAAATGATTGTTGACAGAGGGCTTGTATTAGTGTAATAAAAGCCATGTTAGTGTTTTCGAGGGCCTAAATCCCATGCATTGACGGGCCTCGACGAGTTGCTAACATCTCATTGTTTTCCCACGACTGTTCGGCCGTCGCGGTACGCAATTAAGACCTTTGTGTTTCACATTACGGGAGGAAAGTTAATGATCAGCAAATCTTGGAGCCGCAAGTCCATTGCGACTGCTGTGGCGGTTGCCGTTTTGAGTGTTTACTCAATGGTGGTATTGGCGGCGCCGGGCGCCAAGGCGTCAGGCGAGCTATCGGTCTCCGGACAAGTCACTGTGAACGGCCAAAAAGTGATCTCCGGTGGCACGGTTTTCACGGATTCAACAATCAGCACCGCGGCTCAAAGCAGCGCTTCAGTCAGCATCAGCAAAGTCGGTCGGGTCGAACTCGCACCCAACAGCAATCTTCGCCTCAGCTTCGCGGAGAACAGCATCACGGCAATGCTCGAGACTGGTAGTGCTCAAGTGTCAACGTTATCTGGAACTACTGTTAACTTGACGACCAAAGACGGCACGGTTGTTGTCGACGGAACTCAACCAACCACGTTCACTGTTAGTGCTTCACGTGGACGTACTCATGTGTCGACGCTCGCGGGCGTTGCGCAGTTCAAAGCTGGTGGAGCAGTTAAGCAGGTTGCGGCTGGTGAGAGTGCAACTGCTGGAACACCGAATCCACAGACCGACGATGATGACGACGATCTGAGCGGCGGCGCGTTGGCCGTGCTTCTGCTGGCCGTTGGTGGTGCAGTGGCGGGCGTGCTTTACGCAGCGTTCCACAATAACGACCTTAACTTCGGCGGCAGCGTTACCGTAGTCAGCCCGACCAAGTAAGCTCGCAGATTTCGTTCGGCTTGGATAAAAACACTGTGGCACTGGTAACCAGCGCTGCGGTCAGGCAAATTCACCTTGCGGGTCACGTGAATTCACACGCGTGACCCGCAAGGTTTTGATTGTAAGGAGTTGAGTTTTTCTCTGTGCAATCTCGGTGTTCTCTGTGTCTCCGTGGTGATTAGCACTTTTAACCACAGAGGCACAGAGAACACCGAGGTTGCACAGAGAAGACAACCTCTCAGGGAAGTCGCTAAATGCACATTGCTGTAATTGGTACCGGTTACGTTGGGCTTGTTACCGGAGCATGCTTTGCCGAGTTTGGTGTCGACGTCACCTGCGTCGATGTTGATGAAGACAAGATCGCGCGATTGGTGCGAGGCGTCATGCCGATCTACGAGCCAGGACTCGAGCAACTCGTCTTAAAAAATACTCAGGCCGGTCGCCTCAGATTCACCACGGACGTCAAACAAGCGGTAGAACAGGCGCTCGTCATCTTCCTCGCTGTCGGTACTCCACCAAAGCCTGACGGCTCGCCGGATCTCAGTTTCGTCGAACAGGCAGCATCGTCGGTAGCCGAGTTTATGAACGGCTACAAAGTGGTCGTCACGAAGTCGACCGTACCTATTGGAACCGGGGAACACCTGCGCACGCTGATCAACGAGCGTAAGAAAACGCGCGCCAACTTCGGCGTCGTTTCGAATCCGGAGTTTTTAAGAGAAGGCGCCGCTATCAACGACTTCATGCGTCCCGATCGCGTCGTGATCGGCAGCCGTGACGAAGAAGCGATCGCGATCATGAAAGACCTGTATCGCCCGCTTTACTTGATCGAAGCGCCGTTTGTGATCACTTCGCTCGAGGCTGCGGAGCTTGCGAAGTATGCCGCTAATGCATTCCTGGCGACGAAGGTTTCGTTTATCAACGAGATCGCGAATCTCTGCGACAAGATCGGTTGCGACGTTCATGATGTAGCACGCGCTATCGGTATGGATAAGCGAATCGGAAGTAAGTTCCTGCATCCTGGGCCGGGCTTTGGCGGGTCGTGTTTTCCGAAGGACACCCGCGCGCTTTCATCCGTAGCGCGAAAATATGACTCCGAGTCGAGGATCGTCGACGCAGTGATTGAAGTTAACCAGCGACAGGGCGAGATGATGTTGGCCAAGATCCGTAAGCTCGTTGGTACACTTCAAGACAAGACGATTGCCGTGCTTGGTCTCGCTTTCAAGCCGGAGACTGACGACATGCGCGAGGCGCCCGCAGTCGGCATCATTCGCAGCCTTCTCGAAGCAGGCGCTCAGATCCGCGCGTACGATCCGGTCGCAAAGCACGAAGCGATGAAAGTGTTGCCGGAAATTGTTTACGCCGACGACGAATACGCCGCGGTGCAGGGAGCAGACGCCCTCGTCTTCGTTACCGAGTGGAACCAGTTTCGTGCGCTCGACATGATTCGCATACGCGATCTGATGACGACGCCGAAGATCGCCGACTTGCGAAATATCTACGATCCGGAAGACATGCGGGAGTTTGGTTTTGAATACGTCGGGGTGGGCAGGTAACGGACAAGCAAATGCCATTGACGGGAACAGCGCTGGTAACTGGCGGAGCAGGTTTTATCGGTTCACACATCGCTGCGGCCCTCATGGCCGGCGGCGCACGCGTGCGTGTGATTGACGATTTGTCGACCGGGCATCGGGAGAACATCGAGGAGATCGGCGGCGATCTCGATTTCATCGAAGGCAGTGTTGCTGATGAAGCGCTGCTGAAAAAAGCACTCGATGGTGTCGAGGTAGTCTTTCACGAAGCCGCGATTCCTTCTGTGCCACGTTCGGTCGAAGAGCCACGACAAACTCACATCGCTTCTGTTGACGGAACATTTTCCTTACTCGTAGCAGCTCGAGATGCCCGGGTAAGGCGCGTGGTCTATGCAGCTTCGAGCTCTGCGTACGGCGATCAACCGATACTGCCGAAGTCGGAGCAGATGCTGCCTGATCCTTTGTCTCCTTACGCAGTGGCGAAATTGGTTGGTGAGTATTACTGCCAGGTGTTTACGCGCGTTTACGGTTTGGAAACCGTGTCGCTGCGTTACTTCAATGTTTTTGGACCACGACAGGATCCCGGTTCGCAGTATTCGGGAGTCGTTTCGCGGTTTATCAGCACGCTTTTGTCTGACGAGAAGCCCGTGATCTACGGCGATGGTGAGCAATCGCGCGATTTCACTTACATCGATAACGTTGTGGCAGCGAATATGAGTGCCGCGTCGTCGAAAGAAGCATCGGGGAAAGTGATCAATGTGGCGAATGGAGAGCGGATTACGTTGAACGAGCTGCTGTTGGAGTTAAAAGAGTTGACTGGAAAGCAGGACGTGACGGCAGAGTATCGAGAGGCGCGTGTTGGTGACGTGCGGCACAGTCTCGCTGACATCACACTCGCGCAGAAGTTTCTCGGATATGAATCGAAGGTCGGGCTGCGCGAAGGACTCCAGCGCACGATCGACTGGTGGAAGAACAGTAGATTCAGCGGCCGTTGAAACAGAGATAGAACAAGTCAGAGGAATAGAACAAGTCAGGAAGAGGGGCTTGCCCCCGCTCGTCCAATC
>DATFDT010000114.1:0-13828 GCA_035251975.1 Pyrinomonadaceae bacterium
TACGCAGAGTTGAAGTAATGAGTAGCCGCAGTGAAAACTTCCGCCGTGTTCTCGGCCGTGTGGTCCAGCAGGACTTCGTTGGCCGCGCGGCGGAGCTTGACCGCATCATGGCCCAGTCGGAACGCACCAATGCGGGTCGCGGTCTGCTCCTACTCATGGAACCCTCAGCGGGTGTCTCAGAGCTGCTGCGCCAGGCATACGATCAGATCTTCAATCGACGATCGGACGTCATGCCAATCTACTTCGCCATCACGCGCAACGAAACCACAGCCGTAAGCGCAGCGATCGAGTTTCTCAACACCTTCGTTCAGCAATACATCGCCTATCGTCGTGACGAGCCCGTTGTCTCCGAAGCGCCACTGACGTTGCAAGAACTCGTCGAGCTCGCGCCTGCCGCAGATCTCGAATGGATCGAGCAACTGGTCCAATCGTACAACCGCCTGCGCTTCAGCAACGACGACAAAGCGCTCGTGCGATTCTGCCTGGGTGCACCGCAAAGAATTCCCACCGTCCGCGGCCGCGCCTTCGTGATGCTCGACGGCTCGCAGCTCGCCGAATATCTGAACGGCGTAGTCGTACTGGGAACCGAGATACTCCGCGTATTTTCACGCGGTGGCTTTTCATATGTGCTCGCGGGTTTGCGCCGTCAGATCCTCGAAGCCGCTCACGCTGCGGAGTGTAATTTCGAACGCCTCGACATCCTGCGTCTCGAACAACTCGCCCCAACCGAAGCAACAAAACTGGTGGAACACGTCGCGCGCAGACAACAGGTCGCAACCAGTGAAGCCGCTCGCGATCTGATCGTACAGCAGTTTGCCGGCAGTCCGTTCTTCATCAATATTTATCTCCAGGCAGCACGTGAGAAACGCGCGGCGCTACTCTCGTATCTCGATTGCGAGCGTCTGTACGTTAATGAGCTCTTCGGCGGTCACATTCATCGACACTTCGCCGATCTACTCGAAGAGATCTCTCCGAGACTCGACACGAGACATCTTCTGATCCGCTTGTTGTGGGAAGCCGCAGCCGGCGAAGAGCAGGTATCGACATTTGAGATCTGGCGCAAACGCCTGCACATGACTGCATCAGAGCTCGAAGACGTTCTGCACCGCCTGCACGTCCAGGAGTTTATTAACTGGGATGAAACAACAGTGGAAGCCGGCGCTGGTCCACAAGCGTGGAAAGACTATTTGAAGATCCGCTACCGTCTCGACGTGATGAACGAGCCGCGCGCGCTCGTCGTTGCAGACATGCTCGCCGATTCTCTCAAGCGTGCGCCGCACACGATGGCGCGTCATTACAAGCAGATTGCCAACGCGGGCCTGCGCGATTTGATCTCGCGCTTCAACTGTCAGCAAGTGCCATCGGTTCTTTTTGACTATCAGAACTTCAGCGCGGAATACAAAGGCGCTGAAAGCGAGACGATCATTTCCGGACTACAAGCGGAAACCGAGTTCATCAAGCTCCCGCAAACAATCCACCTGGCGAGCTGCTCAAGTTTCATGAGCGACATGCGACAGCTTTGCGAAGAGGAGCACTGCCTCGTCGCGCACACATTTGAGGAAGGGACTTACTCTGACTCACGCGAAGTGATCTGGCTGGCGGCTGACATCGAGTCGAAGCTGGAAGTAGACGTCGCAGTCGTGCGTGCGTGGTGTGAACGTTTCGAGAGTATGGCCGAACGACTCGGGTTCAGTCGCTTTCAAATCTGGTTAATCTCAAACGAGGGCTTCACTGAAGAGGCGAGCAAGATGCTGGGGCGTCGTAAAGCGTTGGGCTCGAGCCGCCAGCAGTTAGAGCTACTGGCCTCTCGTGTGCGCGATACCGTACCGAGCGAAGTCGTACAATCCGCCGAGCCCGATGAGTTTCTGATGGTGGTGCCGATGGGCGAAGACAATGAGCTGATCGCGGCCAACACCGCTGAGCAGATCGCGAGGCGTTTGACGTTTCGTCCTGAGGCCATCAATCAGATCAAAACTGCCATCGTCGAGGCCTGCATCAACGCTTCCGAGCATAGTTTCAGCCCGGATCGAAAAATTTATCAACGTTTTCGCGTCGAAAGTGATAGATTAGTCATCACCATATCGAGTAGAGGGGTCGTGCCGGCCAATCTAAACGGCACGAATAGCGGTACAGAAGTCAAACAAGCGGCTGAAGAAAGACGCGGTTGGGGGCTCAAGCTCATCCGAACACTCATGGATGAGGTCGAGTTTGAACGGGTCGATGACGGCACTAGTTTGCGCATGACCAAGTATCTCAGACCGCAAAAAGGCAATTAAGAACCTAGCAATAGCGGCACCTCAGTAAGTAACACAATTAATCTGTGGGTTTGTGTCCGGTTTGCGGCCCAAGGGAGGGGAGCGATCAAGTGGATACACCGAGTGGAGGGCTGGTACGCTCGCACTGTGTTGGCACCACCGCTGTAGTTTACGCTAGCGACTACCTGAACAAGCTGTCAGGTGAAAAGATCGAGCGCGAGTGTCGCCGGCAACTGAGTTGCGGATGCCGCGCCCTCGTTATTGATTTCAGCGACACCAAACTCGTCAACAGTATCGGAATCTCAATTCTCCTCGGCATCATCGACGTCGCCGAAAAGAGCGGCGCGCAAATCGTCTTCTCCGATGTCAACAATCAAACAGTCCAACTGTTCGAGATGCTTGGACTGACCCGCCATGTTGCACTCGCGAAGGACGAACGAGAGGCACTGCTGAATCTTTCGCATTTTGAGACTACTACTCCCGTAGTCCACTGAACATGGAGCCTTCGACCCAGAAGCTTATCCACACATTCGGAGCCTTGGCCGACTTGGGCCAGGAGATTGCCGGCACCGGCGACTTTACCGAGATGGTGCGGACGTCGATGCACCTGCTGTTGGGAACGCTCGCGCTCAGACGCGGTGCGGTTGTCGAGTGCTCCGGTCCTGGACCACTGCGCTGTGTTGCGATCTGGGGACTTAGCGACCAGGCGTTGAATGGATTTGAGATCGATGAAGCGGAGATGGAGTCGTTTCTCGGAGGCGAGATCCGCGAGTCGCTGGTTCGGAATACGTCGAGTACAAATGTCTTTTTAAACAAATACCACGAGAACCTCGCGAATGAGGGAATCGAGCTCGTAGTGCCGATGGTCGTGCGGGGCGAAGTCACGGGGCTGGTCCTACTCGGCGGGAAAGCGAGTGGCGAAGAGTTTTCAAACGACGACTTCGAGACGATTCGCGCGATGGTTCGTCACATCGGTGTCGGCATTCACACGCATCGTCTGCTCGAGCAGTTGGCCCAGCGCGCGGAAGAGAATCGCAGGTTGTATGACGAACTGCGTACGATCTATCGCGATACTGTGAGAGCTTTCGCGGCTGCGATCGATGTTAAAGACAAGTACACGCAGGGCCATTCGGAACGCGTGGGCCGCTACAGCGAGATCATCGCGCGCGAGCTGGGTTGGAGTGAAGAAGAGGTTGAAGGGATTCAGATCGCTGGTTACCTGCACGATATCGGCAAGTTGATCGTGGACCGCGACATCATCAACGCGCCTTACAAAATCGATGCGAAGAACTCGATCGAGCTAAATCGACATCCTAACGCCGGTTACGAGATCCTCGCGCCGATTCGCCATCCTTACGCCGACATCCCCTTCATGGCGAAACATCATCACGAGCGTCTCGACGGGCGTGGCTACCCTGATGGTTTGACGGACCAGCAAATCCCGATCGGCGCGAAGATCGTTTCGCTTGCCGATTCGTTTGACGCGATGACGACTGATCGGCCGTATAAGCGGCGCCGATCGTTTGAAGATGTCGTGATTGACCTGCGGGAGAACAGTGGCAAGCAGTTCGACGGCAAAGTCGTGGCTGCCTTCGCCCGTGCGATCCTGAAGGAAGTCAAAGGCGAGACACGCGAGCGTCGCATCACAAAGATGCTCGGCAAGACTTATCTCGAAGGCGATCAGGTTGCGACACTCTTAACCGACCTCATCTCGGATCTCGAAGGCGACTACTCACGCAAAGAGGCAAAGGCACAGAGCTTGTAGAAAACCATTGTGTCGGCTTTGCACAAAAACTCACGAGATCTCTCTTCTCTCTGTGCAACCTCTGGGTTCTCTGTGTCTCTCTGGTTAACTAATTCACAGCAATAACTCACCACAGAGACACAGAGAACACAGAGGCTGCACAGAGAAATTGTAAGCAGGACGTTCTGTGCAAAGCCCCATCGCGTCACTTCATCATCTTCTTCACTTCCATCATCGCTTCCTGATTGACTTGAAGATACCCGCGTCCGGGGCGGTCAAGGTCGGCAATAAGGAACATCACGATCGAGAATCCGCAGACGAGCGTGACCATAACGATTGGGCGACGTTTGCTAGCCATGCCATTCTGATAACCGACGGCCGCCATTCCCAAAATCAGCACCGCGTAGAGCCCAATCCAAATTGCAGCGGGTATCCGGCTTCGGACAGCCGCGGTGATTCGCTGCGAATGAAGCTCCATCAGTTGAGTAGCCGATTGACTGAACAGCGATGTGGAGACAGACTTTTCTTTCTGTAACGCGAGTACCGCTTGTGACCAAAGACGCTTTTGGATTTCTTCGGACTTTGAGATTGACTCCAGTAGTTTGTCGGGACTAGTACCTGCCAATCTTGCATCGACGTATTCTCTCAGCAGCACTTGAGCATCGGTGTGCATCGGTTCGGGCACTAGGTCCGCCCGTAGATACGCGGTGGAGATGGCGTTTGCTTCCGTTTGCACAAGCTGGCGCCGCGCTTCGAAACGTGTTCCGGCAAGTCCGAAGGTAAAGGCGAGCATAAAGGCAAGTAGGCCCAGCGTCGCTCCAACCATTCCGGCCGCAGGAGCTTCCGGCTCATCAGCGCTACGCTGTTTTCGATAGAGCGCGACGCGAAAACCTAACTCAACCGAGGCAAGAGCAATCGTGATTGTAATTGGAAGCAACGTCCAAAGCGGAAAGGGATCAAGCAGTCCCGAGTTTTGCATTACGATCTCCTGATTTGAGCTCAGTATCGCTTCACACGTTACAGGATTCGCTCAACCAAAAAAACTGGTAGATCTTCGAGTATATTTGCGTGGTAGAGTTTCCGAAGCCGGTGAATAGCTTATGAAAAACCAGCGTTGGCTCGCAGTTGTCCTCGGGGTGAGTCTGGCGACCGTTTCAATCGGCCAAGCGCAAGATTCACCTCAGGGCCAAAAGCCGGCTGACGGGGATGTCGTACGCATCACGACGAATCTGGTGCAGATTGATGCGGTGATCACGGACAAGAGCGGAAAACTGGTCACCGATCTAAAACCTGAGGAATTGCAGTTATTTGAGGACAATCGCTCACAGAAGATCACACATTTTTCCTACATTGCGCCGCCGCCATCGAAGCCTATTGCCCGCGAAAACGAAATGCCGGGCGTCCTTCCGGATCGCTTGCGCCCGGAAGACGTGCGACGAACGATCGCCCTCATAGTCGACGACCTCGGACTCTCATTTCAGAGCACTCACTTTGTGCGCCGCGCGCTGAAACAGTTTGTGGACCAGCAGATGCAGCCTGGCGATCTCGTTGCGATCATACGCACGAGCGGCGGCATTGGTGCGCTCCAGCAGTTCACGTCTGACAAGCGCCAGCTTTACGCAGCCATCGATCACATTAAGTGGTATGCCGGAGGTCGCAGTGGAGTAGGCGCGTTTGCCCCGATTGGACCAGCGTCTCCCGGCAAGCTCGGCGCCGAGGTCGACGCGAAGAGTAAGGAGTTGGAGGAGTTTCGTTCTGATTTGTTTGCGGTTGGCACTCTTGGCGCAGTTAGCTACGTGGTCAGAGGTTTGAGTGATCTGCCAGGTCGCAAGTCAGTTTTGTTGATCTCTGACGGATTCAAGCTCACGGACCGAGATCCTTTTAGCGGCACCAGCAGGAACGAAAGAACATTGCAGAGATTGCAACAACTGATTGATGAAACGAGTCGTGCATCGGTTGTGATCCATACCATCAACGCAAAAGGTCTTCAAGCCGTGTCTTCACTGCGCGCCGACGACTCTCTCAACAATTCATTCGAAAATAGAACTCCGGATCAAGTCCAGGAAGTTTTGCATGATCGAGACAATGAGGCCTTTGACTTACAGTCAGGTTTGGATTACCTCGCAGACGAGACCGGCGGCATGGCCATTCACAATTCCAACGACCTCGCGGGCGGCATCAAGAAAATAATCGATGAGAAGGGTTATTACCTGATTGGTTATCGACCGGACCAAACGACTTTCAATCCGAGGACGGGCCGCCGTACGTTTCATCATCTGTCATTGAAGGTATTGCGTGCGGGCAAGTTCAACGTGCGGATGCGTAACGGATTCTTTGGCGCCGTTAGTGACAACACAACGAAACCTGCTTCTTCAAGCGCCCAGGAGCAGATCTTGCACGCACTCATTTCTCCGTTTGGCGCCGCAGGCGTTCCCATTCGCCTTACGTCGCTTTTTGCCAATGATGACAAAGTCGGTTCTTTCATGCGTTCGTTACTGCATGTCGATGGCAGCGCTCTCACTTTTACAGATGAACCCGAAGACTGGCACCAGGCGCAGTTTGACGTTGTCGCGGTGACGATCGGTGAGGATGGCAAGATCGTTGATGAAGTCAGCCGCGTTGACCGGTTGCGAGTACGCGGCGAGGCATATCGTCAGGTGCTCAAAGCGGGATTTGTTTACATGCTTACTGTACCGATCAAGAAGCCAGGCGCTTACCAACTGCGGGTCGCTTTACGAGATCAGGCGTCGGAGCGTGTGGGCTCATCGACTCAGTTCGTCGACGTACCGGACATGAAAAAACGCCGCCTCGAGATCTCCGGCATCATGCTTAATGCCACGCCTAGTGATCAAACACAGGCTAATCTCGATCCGGCAAACAGCGCTGCGGTTCGTCACTTTCGCCGCGGAGAAACCATGCGGTACAGCTTTGTAATCTACAATCCGCACGTGGATCCTGCGACGGGCCAGCCACAACTACAAACACAGCTTAGGATCTTTCGCGACGGCCAACCTGTCTTCACCGGAAGAACGCAGCGCTTCACGTTGAATAATCCGCCCGACATCACCCGACTTTCTGCCGCCAGCGCGATGAAACTTGGTGCTGACATGTCTCCGGGTGAATATGTTCTTCAGGTAATCGTCACCGATCTTCTTGCCGGAGACAAATATGCCACCGCCTCCCGCTGGGTAGATTTCAAAATCCTCCCCTAGATCCGCGTTTCCGCAACAGAGAGTCATTCCAAGCAAAGCAGACAAAGACCTGAAGCGTCGACTGCCCTACACTCCATTCTTAACGGGAGGAGATCATAAATGTCTACTTATCCAACCAGAACTGTTTACAGCGAGATGGTCTCCTTTGGAGAGCGAATGTCTCTCAGGTGGGGTCGTTATAGTTCGCTGTTGTTGCGAATAGCTCTCGGGGTAGGTTTTCTTTCCGCCGTGGCAGACCGGTTTGGCCTGTGGGGACCGTTCGGAGAACCGAATGTCGATTGGGGAAATTTCTCGAGGTTCCTGGAATACACACGCAGTGTCAATTCGTTTATGCCGGCGGAACTGATCCCGGCTCTCGGTGTCATTGCCACTGTCGCTGAGATTCTCTTCGGTCTTCTTCTCATCATAGGCTGGCACACGCGCGCGGTCGCACTGTTAAGCGCACTACTTCTACTAACGTTCGGGGTAGCAATGATGGTTGGGTTAGGAGTTAAGGCGCCACTAAATTATTCCGTCTTCACGGGGTTTGGAGGGGCTTTGCTGCTCGCAAACTGCCGGACCTTCCCGTTCAGCCTGGATCAACTAAGGAGAAAACAATGAACAAGAAGGTATTGTTTCTATTACTAGCGTTCAGCAGTGTGCTGGCACTTAGCAGTGTACTAACGTTTAGCAGCGTGTCAGGCTTTGCGAGCGCTAATGCCCACGTCGAGAAACCGACACCGCTGATGAACAAAGATCTTCCCGATGTACCCGGAAAGGAAGGCATGATCGAGACTGTCGACTTCGCTCCCGGTGAGGCCTCTAAAGCACATCGACATAACGCAGATGTTTTTGCGTATGTGCTGGAAGGAAGCATCATTACTCAACTGAAGGGCGGTAGCCCTCAGACCGTTAGCGCCGGCGAAGTCTTCTACGAATCGCCCACGGATATTCACACTGTAACTCGCAATGCCAGTGATACTCAGCCTGCGAAACTCCTTGTCTTCTATGTGAAAAAGAAAGGCGCTCCGGAAATTATGTTTTTGGAGGAAGGTCGGCACTGAAATCAAAGGCGATCATAGTTTGCCGCGGAGTGATAAACACCATGAGTATTTCTGAGCAACAAATTTCGACATCACTTATCCGATCACCTCTGGGCCCGCCTTCGTTCGGACGTATCGCCACAATCGAGAGTCTCCGCGAGCATCTACAATGGGCCATTGAGCTCGAACACTTTACCTTGCCGCCCTATTTGTGCGCGTTGTATTCGCTTGACGCTGATCGCAACCCGGTAGCGAAAGAGGTGTTGGCCACTATTTTCATCCAAGAGATGGTGCACATGACTCTGGCCGCAAACCTCCTGAACGCCGTGGGTGGGCGACCACAACTAGACAACCCGAAGATGCTGCCAGGCTACCCCAACCCTCTACCACACGGCGACCGCTCGTTTGAGATCTCCTTATTTCGTTTCGGCCATGAGGCGATCGAGACTTTCTTGAAGATCGAGCAACCATCGCGAACTGGCGCTCCACCCGAGGGCAACAACTACGAGACGATTGGCCAGTTCTATGATGCGATCAAGCGAGGACTTCGCGAGCTCTCTGCTACTCTCGGCGAGGCGAATGTCTTCTCTGGTGATCCGGCCCGGCAGGTTACAGCTCAGCCCTTCAAAAATGGTTGCGGACCCGTCATCGCCGTAAACAATCTTGCGACTGCACTCGCTGCGCTCGAGGAAATTGTGGAACAGGGTGAAGGCGCTAACCTTCAGGTTTGGGACGGAATCAGCGACGTATTCCATCCCGAGCGCGATCAGGTGGCCCACTATTATCGCTTCGAGGAACTCAAACTCGGCAGGTTTTATCGTCGCGGGGATACTCCACGGTCTGGGCCTACCGGCGATCCAATCTCGATCGACTGGGACGCAGTCCGACCTATGGTCACCAACCCACGAACCTCTGATCATGCGGTAGGCAGTCCGATTCGGATTGCCCAGGAAAAGTTCAACCACTCTTACTGCGTGGTTTTGCAACTTCTCGAACAGGCGTTCAATGGCGCACCGCAGATGCTAAAGCCATCGATCGGAACCATGCACACGCTGAAAGCTCAGGCTCAAGCTTTAATGCAAATGCCGACCGAAGACGGACTTGCCACCGCTGGTCCGACTTTCGAATATGTTCCCCCCGATCATCGCGCACCAAAGCCGCAACTTACTCACTGAATACTTTGCGTAACGCTTCCTTGTGTGGAGGGAGCGTTGTATTCTTCCACGGCAAATGACTAAACCAGAAATCTCGGGTATCGCACCGCTCTTCATCGTGAATAATGTTCCTGCCACGCTCGCGTTTTACCACGAGCGACTTGGATTCGACATCACGTTTCAAGGACCTGAACCTAACGATATCTTCTTCGGCATTGTCCAACGCGGTGCTGCGATGATCATGTTCAAGGACGTCGGCGTCGCTCCGGTGCCGAACTACACGCGAGATATCAACAAAGGTATCGCTCGCTGGGACGCTTATCTCCATGTCCCCGATCCGGACTCGTTGGCAGCGGAGTTCTCGTCGCGCAATGTCGACTTTTCCGAACCGCTCAACGACACCGGCGATGGCTTGCGCGGATTCGAACTCAAGGACCTTGACGGTTACGTTTTGTTCTTCGGTCGTCCTCGTTCATGACGTAGCTTTGCCTCAAAAGTCAGAAATCATTGTTGGATCGGGTCAGTACAGAGAGCGGTAGCGACCTGGTCCAACTATGGAGGTCAAGAAATCATTAGGGATATCGCATGCTGATCACGGACCAGGTCGCTACCGCTCTCTGTACTGACCCGATCCAAGTGCGCTGACGGGTAGGAGGTAGAAAATGATGGATGTGATCTTGAAGCGGTTTGAGTCGCCTGACGAAACGCGTGTCTTTGACAAAGGAAAGTTCGAAATTGTGCGCATCGCGGGAATGACGATCGGCAGGGCCAGTTATGAACCTGGCTGGAAATGGTCTGAGCAGGTGGGTCCGGTCGCAGGAACCGAGTTTTGCGAAGTCGAACACGTGGGAATGGTTCTGTCCGGCCGTGCTACAGCGGCCATGAAAGACGGAAAAGTAGTTGAACTCACACCGGGCACTCTCTTCTACGTACCGCCCGCTCCGCATGATAGTTGGGTGATTGGAGACGAAGTTTACGTCTCCCTGCACTTCTTAGGCAGCGATCAATATGCGACATGAGCAACATAGTGCAAAATTTCCAATTCAACGATCTTGTTAACTTATCATCTAACCTTACAAGATGTATGTCGTGGTCGCATTTCTGGGTGTGCTGCTCGTCCTTATGGTCCTGTGGGACACCTTTGAAACGATCATTCTGCCGCGCCGCGTCGCTCGACGCTTGCGCTTAACGACCCTCTTCTACAGATCGATTTGGTGGCCGTGGTCTGGCTTGACGATAAGACTGACGTTGGGGAAACAGCGCGAGAAATACCTCGGGCTTTTCGGACCGCTGTCACTAATCTTCCTACTTGGTTTCTGGGCTGCCGGAGTGATCTTCGGTTACGCCATCATCTCGTGGTCACTGAGTGAAAAACTCAAGATAACGGAGATCGTAAACTTCTGGTCCTATATTTACCTCAGTGGAACAAACTTTTTTACACTCGGTTACGGCGACATCACTCCCATAGAACCGCTCGGACGTGCACTCTCGATTGTGGAGGCAGGTACCGGATTCGCTATGCTCGCCATCGTCATCGGCTACCTGCCCGTCTTGTATCAAGCCTTCTCGCGTCGTGAAGTAAACATTTCGCTCCTGGACCAGAGCTGGTTCACCTTCCAGTTCAGCAGAACTGCTACGCCGTCACAAGGGAAGTGGGAGTGACGAGGATCTCAACGAGTTTCTTAAGTAGTTGGGAACGCTGGGCGGCTGAATTGATGGAGAGCCATCTCTCGTACCCGGTGCTTTGTTACTTCCGTTCACAGCATGACAATCAGTCGTGGTTGGCAGCGATGACTACGATACTTGATACTTGCGCGCTCGTAATGGTTGGCATTGGTGGATCCTCGGCGTGGCAAGCGCTCCTTACATTTGCCATGGCCCGTCATGCGATTGTCGACATCGCTCAAGTCTTCAGGACGGCGCCAATAACCCGTCACGCGTCTAAAGATCGACTCTCACACGCCGACTTTGATCGCATGCTCTCTATCGTCCGACCGGATCAGGGTTGGACCGAAGATCTCACTGACGCGGAACGTAGATTGATTGAAATGCGTGAAATGTACGAACCGTACATCGCCGCCCTTTCAGAATTCTTACTCATGCCTTTACCGCCATGGATTTTGTCCGAAGACACGATCGACAATTGGAAGACGAGCGCATGGGGCAGAATTCAGTGAGCGTCAGGGCTTTCCTAAGATCGTCCTCGTTCATGAGAGTGAAGCTTGCCTTCGGCGGCGGGAACGTTGGATCGATCGTCGCTCCGGGCAAGTCTCATTAGAACAAGATTGACGTGTCAACGCTGTGGGCGTACAGTGTTCCCACTCCTAGTCACAGTCGGTACTGGACTCATCCACCTAGTATTGGCTTTCCTCAGAACCGTCTCACACCTAAAGGAGCCTCTCGTGAAACCAAACCGACAAAAATTATTCGCGCTATATCTGGTTTTGTGCACAGCCATGGTCTACTCAGGCTTGCAACTCTTTGAGACCCGTGCGCGAGCTCAAGATGAATTAGCTGGAATATGCTGTCAGGTATCCTCTGATTGCCCTGGTACAAAACTGTGTTATCTACCGGGTGATAAAGCGGATTGTTGCAGATCTGCTGCTGGTTTACCCACTTGCTATGGTCCGAACTATTGCCTTGAGCCGCCACACATCGAGTAAAAATATGACCGAGAGTAGTTGCTTATCTTGCGGTGCCTGAACAAAATGATTTCTTTGATCACGGCACCGCAAGTTTACCTGAACCGGGGAGGACCTCATGAGTGAGCGCATCTCACAAGATAACCAAAACGCGGACTTGATGGGTCACCGTTTTCAAATTCTAACGGTTTTTCTACTTGTTATTTCAGTAGCTCTGAACGTCGCACTAGCCAGGAGAAACAAAGGTTTAAGCACGGCTCTTCTTTCCATCAAGACGGAGCAGTCGTTGCCGGCCGGATCGGCTCTTCCACCGATTGAAGCGTTCGATTTAGCTCACAACCTTCACGTTTTGAAATATGATGCGGTGACCTCCCCGACCGTCTTTTATATCTTTTCTCCTCAGTGTGGTTGGTGCGCGAAGAACGCGTCGAACTTACGTATCTTGTCCGAAAGAATAAAAGGTCGGTATCGAATTATAGGACTCTCATTATCATCTGCCGGCGTTGACGAGTACGTCGCTCAACAAGGCATGGACTTTCCCATCTACACGAATCCTTCACCACAGTCCGTTGCGGCGTATCGCCTCGGAGGTACGCCGACTACGATTGTGGTATCAGCAGATGGGAAATTATTGCGTGAATGGAAAGGAGCTTACATGGGTGACGCAAAACGTGAGATTGAAGAGTATTTTGGCGTTTCGTTTCCGGCTGCTACATGGGGCAAGAAATAACTTCCATCTGGAGAGACCATGATCCATCAAGCTTCCCGTTGCTTCATTATTCTTGTGTCGATGTTAACAGTGGTCGTCGTCTGCAATTCATGTGCGACCAATGGTCAACAAAAGCTGACAAGAAACCCCACTCCATCGCGCGCGGAAATTGATGACTTCATAGCAAAAGTTAGCTCGTCTTCGCCTGAAGTCGCCGCCGATCTTCTCATTCGAATTGCTCAATCCCAGTTAATAAGCGACAAAAAGAGGAAGATAACCCTGCTTGAGGAAGCGTACCACCGTGGTTCTGACGCGCAGAAGAAACTGCGCATGAAGCGCTGGACGGGACTTGTAGATACTGCTTCAGGTCGGCTTTCTGCCGCATATGACCTTGAGTTGGATGAGTTATCAATAAAAACACGGATTATAAGAACTATGTCGGGTCTGGATGTCGCCAGAAGCCGAGAATTGTTTGTCCAAATTCCGAGATTGAAAGTGCCACCATTATCTTGCGCGGACGATTTGGGCTACGAGATATCAAGCTTTTATAAAACGCTCAAAGAAGTACAACAAAAAAGCTTCACGCCAAAGGAGATGTCAGAGGGTAATGGATTACGTTTTATTCAGCCTTATATAGCTGAGGTCGAATCACCGGCGCAGATCGCACCTGTTGTGGATCTAATTGTCAATTCCAATTTAACGTCCTCAGAGCTCAACGTACTTTTATCAACTCTCGTAACGGCACTAAAGGGAGTGCAGGACGATCCAAGGTCTTTCGCACTGTCTCTGACATCTGGCGGCCTCGCAAACAGTCTCCAAAACTTGATTAAAAAAAGCCGTGAGAACGACGTCGCATCAGGACCTTTGCTCAACGCTTTCAGAGCGTATTTTTTACGAGAACTGAGTGTACAGTGCCCCGACATGAGGGTAGGGAATGAGCAAAAGAATCCACTCCAGGTCGAGTTCACCAGAGTTAACAAGTGGTTCGTAAGCTCAATTTCAGAAGATGAATTAAAAGCGCGAATTGGAGAACGGTCCAATGAGACGCAGTTGTGGGCGTCACAAGAATCGCGGAGCTTTCTAATGAGAG
>DATFDT010000115.1:0-7284 GCA_035251975.1 Pyrinomonadaceae bacterium
AGAAGAGAGCTTCACGCACTATCCGCGGCAGACGATGATGTCGGGCGCGAGCGCATATGCGGACACGGAGTATGAGAAGGAAGTAGTGAAGCTGGCGATGCAACGAGCGGAAGCCGGTGCAGAGTTGTTGAGCGAAGCGGATGAGCTGTTGCAGCAGCGGTTTGAGATGCGCACTGAAACGTGCCGGTTGCGGCGCTTGTCGGACGTGATGCGAGAAGAGGGAGTGGAGCGGATCGACTTGTTGAAGGTGGACGTGCAACGGTCTGAGATGGACGTGTTACACGGAATCGATGAAGCAGACTGGAGCAAGATCGGTCAGGTGGTGATGGAGGTGCATGACCGTCCAGGGAACGAGGACGAAGGACGCTTGCAAGCAATTGCGGAGTTCCTGGAACAGCGAGGCTTTGCGGTAGTTACCGAGCAGGAAGACGAGTTGCAGGGAACCGACCGCTACAACCTCTATGCAATTCGACCGGAACGGCAGAGGACAGAAACACGGCAGACTATACCGGCGCCGGCGTATCCGCAGGTGGGGATCACAAGCACGGAGCTGCGGCGTTATTTGCGCGAGCAATTGCCTGATTACATGGTGCCGAGTTGGGTAGTGCTGCTGGATGAATGGCCGTTGACGCCCAACGGCAAACTCGATCGAAGAGCCCTGCCGGAACCGGCTATACACCACGGCGAAGCAGAATTGCAGCAACGAACGCCGACTGAAGAGATCGTGGCGGGTGTGTGGGCTGAAGTCTTACGTCTGCCGGAAGTTGAGATGGAAGCGAACTTCTTCGACCTCGGTGGTCACTCGTTGTTAGCGACGCAGGTAGTCTCACGGCTGCGAGCGGCGTTTGGAGTGGACGTGCACTTGCGGAGTTTGTTTGAACGGCCGACGGTGCGCGGGTTGGCGGAGCAGATCGACGAAGTGCTGAAGGCGGAGCAGGGAATTGAGATGCCGCCGATGCAACGGGTAGAGCGCAATGGCGAGATCCCGCTCTCGTATGCGCAACAGCGCTTATGGTTTCTCGATCAATTGGAACCAGAGAGCGCGGTCTATAACTGTCCGGTTGCAATGAGGCTGCACGGTTTGCTAAACGTCACGGCCCTCGAACAGACATTCAGCGAGATCATTCAGCGTCACGAAGTGCTGCGCACCACCTTTCCCGTATGCGACGGTGCGCCAGTGCAGGTCATTGCGTCCCATTCAAGCTTTACGCTCGAGATCACCAACCTGAGTGAAGCGGAAGAAGCTGAACGCGAGACGAGCGCGCAGCAATTAATACTAGCGGACGCACAACAGCCATTCGACCTGGCCCATGGTCCATTAATGCGAGCGAGATTGCTGCGTCTGGCGGACGACGACCACATCGTGCTCTTTACGATGCATCACATCATCAGCGACGGTTGGTCCAAAGGCGTGCTGGTTAAGGAAGTCATAGCACTCTATGAGGCACTGAATGCAGGTCTGACCTCGCCGCTCGAAGAATTGCCGGTGCAGTATGCGGATTACACAAGCTGGCAGCGTGATTGGTTACAGGGCGAAGTATTGGTTAAGCAGTTGGCTTACTGGCAACAGTACCTCGCGGGCGCTACCGCGGTACTGGAACTACCCACCGATCGCGTGCGTCCGGCAGTGCAGACTTTTCGCGGGTCTAACGAGCGATTCACGTTTTCGCAGGAGTTGTCGCAAGCACTCAAGACGCTGAGTCGACATGAAGGCGCCACTCTTTTCATGACATTGTTGAGTGCGTTTCAGGCATTGCTGTATCGCTACACGGGACAGAATGACATCATTGTCGGCAGCCCGATCGCAAATCGCAATCGAAAAGAAATTGAACAGTTGATCGGGTTCTTTGTTAACACGCTCGTCCTGCGTAGCCACGTCGATGGTGATTTGAGTTTCCGCGAACTACTGAAGCAAGTGCGAGAAACGGCTCTGAGTGTGTACGCGCATCAGGATCTGCCGTTTGAGCGGTTAGTCGATGTATTGCAGGCGGATCGCAGCTTGAGCTATCACCCGCTATTTCAAGTGATGTTCGTGCTTCAGAATGCCCCGGTGTCTGAGCTTCAACTTGCCGGACTGACAATGCAGCGACTTGAAATGGCAAGCGGAACGGCGAAATTTGATTTAACACTTTCGATCAATGAGAGGTCTGATAGTGGTCTGAATGGATCGCTCGAATACAACACGACACTATTTGAGAGCGATCGGATCAAACGAATGCTGCAACACTTCGAGATGTTGCTGACTGGCATCGTCGCAGACCCTGAACAGTCACTCTCGAAACTGCCTCTATTGACGGAGACCGAGAAGCAGCAATCGCTTATTGATTGGAACAAAACGGAAATCCGTTACCCGTCTCAACCAATCGTTCACGAGCTCTTCGAAACACAGGTCGATAGCACGCCCGATCATGTTGCCGTGGTATTTGAGGGGCAGCAACTTACCTATGCAGAGCTCGATGCTCGAGCAAATCAGGTCGCCCGGCATTTGCGAGAAATGGGCGTCGGTCCGGACGTGCCGGTGGGGATCATGATGGAACGCTCCATCGAAATGATGGTTGGAGTGTTGGGTATTCTGAAGGCGGGCGGAACTTACGTACCACTCGATCCGGCATATCCAACTGACCGATTGTTGTTCATGCTTGAGGATGCTCGAGCGCGTATTTTAGTCAGCCATCGATCCTTGAGTGATCGCTTTTCTGTGAGCGATATAGAAGTCGTATGCATGGATCGAGACCACGACATTATCGCCGCACAAAGTATGGAACGTCTGGCGAGCGGCGTCGTTGGCGATAACCTGGCGTATGTGATTTACACCTCAGGCTCGACCGGTAGGCCCAAAGGAATCGGACTCAGCCATGTCGCTCTCGGAAATTTGATCGAATGGCACTATTCAGTTTTGTCACGCGGAACAAGAACACTCCAGTTCGCATCGTTAAGTTTCGACGCGAGCTTCCACGAGATCTTTTCGGCATGGTGCTCCGGCGGAACGTTGTTCATCGTTCCGGAGTGGGTGCGCGCCGACATGGCGACTTTGATGCGCTTCATTACAGACGCCCGTGTGGAAAAGGCGATCTTACCCGTCGTCGTCCTGCAACAGTTGGCTGAAAAGTACAAGTCGCAGCCGCAACTCTTTGCCGGTATACGAGAGTTGATTACGACGGGTGAGCAACTCCAAATCACCACACCTATTGTCGACTTGTTCAGACAATTGGACCACTGCACGTTGTACAACCACTACGGCCCTTCAGAAAGTCATGTGGTGACAGCTTATACCCTCGCGCAAGAGCCGCTGACGTGGGCTTCGCATCCGGCGATCGGCCGGCCGATTTCCAACACGCAGATTTACATTCTCGATCAATTCATGAATCCCGTTCCGGTTGGGGTTCCGGGCGAGCTTTACATCGGCGGGGTCGCATTGGCTCGCGGGTATATCAACCGTCCGGATGTGACGGCTGAGAAGTTCATCCCGGATCCTTTTAGCAGCGAGCCGGGAGCGCGCCTTTACAAGACGGGCGACCAGTGTCGCTATCTGCCTGACGGTAATATTGAATACCTGGGACGCATCGACCATCAGGTGAAGATTCGCGGCTTCCGGGTTGAGTTGGGAGAAGTTGAATCGGTCCTGGGCCAACATCCTGCTGTGCAGGAATCGGTTGTTATGGTTCGCGAGGATACGCCGGGCAATCGAAGGCTGGTGGCCTACGTGATCGCTGACACTCAGGAAGCGAATCTGACCAGCCAGTTGCAAACTTTTCTTCGCGAGCAGTTGCCGGAGTACATGTTGCCCTCTGCATTTGTGCTGCTTGATGAGTTTCCATTAACTGCTAACGGAAAAGTTGACAGGCGCGCGTTGCCCGTGCCTGACAAGCTCAGGCCGGAAGCGGAAGAAGACTATGTCGGTCCGCGTAATGCAGCAGAAGAAATCGTGACCGGCATTTGGATGCAGGTGCTTGATATTGAAAAGGTCGGCGTCCATCACAACTTCTTCCGTCTCGGAGGGCATTCGTTGTTGGCGACGCAGGTGATTTCACGCATGCGCAGTGCGTTCCAACTGGAGTTGGACCAATTGCCGTTGCGCCAGCTTTTTGAGACACCGACGATAGCCGGTCTGGTGGAGGCTCTCACAAGGATTTGGGGCGGCATGGATGTCATCGACAACATTGCCCAAACCCTAAAGCAGTTGGAGCAGCTCTCAGACGAAGAAGTCGAGTTGCTGCTTTCGGAGCAGTAAAGAATCCACAGCGCCAAGGCCTGAAGGGCCGAAATACGAATCACCCTATAACGCCCTGCAGGGCTCCCTCGCATCTTGGAATTTTTTCCAGGGGCGACCGGCGCTCGCAACAATAGCGTCCTTTGAACAGAGATTGGAGGTCACGGATGAGTCTGACAGGTGAGCAGTTGCGATTTTATGCAGACAATGGTTATCTCTTTTTCCCCGATTACTTCTCAAATAGCGAGATCGCTCTCATCAAGAACGAAGTTCCCGCACTTTTCCAGGAAGATACCCCGCGACGAGTAGTGGAAAAAAATGGCGACGTGCGCTCTGTCTATGGTTCGCATGTCACCAATGAAACCCTCCGGCAACTATCGCGTCATCCAAAAATCGTTGAGCCGGCAATGCAGATTACTGACGACGAGGTATACATCTACCAATTCAAGATCAACGCGAAGATAGCGTTTAGCGGTGATCTCTGGGAGTGGCATCAGGATTACGTATTCTGGCTTAAAGAAGACGGCATGCCATCGACGCGCGTCGTCAATGTGGTCATCTTCCTCGACGAAGTAAATGAATTCAACGCGCCGCTATTTTTAATTCCCGGTTCACACAAGGAAGGTGTGATCGACGTGAATGCTCACGAAGAATCGAACGGGAACGGCGACGACGCTCCCTGGTTGTCGAACCTTACCGCGGATCTGAAGTACTCACTGGGCAAGAGCACGATAGCCAGGTTGGTCAGGCAGTATGGCATAACAGCGCCAAAGGGGATGCCGGGCTCAGTCCTTTTCTTCGATAGTAACGTGGTCCACGCCTCCGGCATTAATATTTCTCCCTTTGATCGTACGCTGCTGCTCGTAACCTACAACAGCGTCCGAAACGCTCCTCCCATTACGGAAAACTCACGGCCCCACTTTCTCGTGAGCCGAGATACCGAACCGATCGCCCTCGAGGCCGATCTTGTTTTCGCCTCTTAGGTCAGGACTCGGAGTACTACCATGAATGAAGTCACTTTTTCGCCGAAGAGGTTTGAGCTTCTGGTGCGGATGTTGAAAGAAAAGGGAATTAGTGTCAGGCCCCGGCTGACGATTCCCCGCAGGACTACCAGTGACCCGAGTCCGCTGTCATATGCGCAACAGCGACTCTGGTTCCTGGACCAGTTGGAACAGGGCAACTCCTCTTACAACATGCCGGTCGCCGTCCGTCTAATGGGCCGGCTCGACATCAAGGCACTGGAACGTACTCTGAATGAGATCGTTCAGCGACACGAAGTGTTGCGCACCACGATTAGCGTGATTGATGGACAGCCGATGCAGGTTGTCGCCCCGGCTCGGACAATTCGGTTGTCGATCCTCGACCTGAGTAAATTGGACAAGACGGCACGCGAAGCAGAACTAAAACTAATCGTGTCGCAAGAGGGACAGTATGCGTTTGATTTGAGTTTTGAGCCGCCCCTGCGAGTGCGTTTGCTACGGCTCGAGAAGGAAGAGCACATAGTGATTTTGACCATGCATCACATCATTTCGGATGGATGGTCGATCGGCGTGCTCATTCGGGAAATAAATGCCCTCTATCGAGCTTTCTCGACGAGGCAGGATTCGCCGCTAATGGAGTTGTCAATTCAGTATGCTGACTATGCAGTGTGGCAGCGTGAGCCGGCGCAGGAAGCGGCGATCAAACAGCAGCTTGATTACTGGAAGCAGCGTCTGGCAGATGCGCCTTCACTCCTGGAATTACCAACGGACAGGCCGCGACCGCCGCTGCAATCATTTCGCGGCGCGCGAGTGAACTTTGCTCTCTCGTCGGGAATAGCTGAAACGCTCAAAGCTCTGGCTGAGCAAAATGACGCGACGATGTTCATGGTGTTGTTGGGAGCTTTCCAGGCGCTGTTGCTGCGTTATACGAGTCAGGAACAGATCAGTGTCGGATCTCCGATTGCAGGCCGCCAGCATATCGAGACGGAAGAATTGATCGGATTGTTCGCCTCCACCCTCGTGTTGCATACGGATTTGAGTGGCGATCCGAGTTTTACGGAGTTGCTAAAGCGCGTGCGACAAACTGCGCTCGACGCGTTTGCGCATCAGGACGTTCCTTTTGAACGAGTGGTCGAAGAACTGCAGCCCGAACGCAGTCTCAGCCATTCGCCGCTCTTCCAAGTGGCATTCATTCTCCAAAACGCAACGCCGACGGAGTTAGAGATGTTTGGCTTGAGGGTGGAAGCGATCGGCGTTGAGAACACTACGGCGAAGTTTGATCTGACACTTTCAATGATCGATGCCGGCGTGGGATTGAAAGGCTCGCTCGAATACAACACCGAGCTCTTCAACGCGGAGACGATTCAAAGGATGGCTGCTCATCTGGAAGTGTTGTTGACCAGCATCGTTTCAGATCCGGCGCAGCGCATCTCCCAACTATCTCTGTTATCAGAAACCGAAAAGCGACAACTCAGGAACTGGAACAACACGTCGAGACCGTATGACACTAAGCTATGCCTGCACGAACTTATCGCCTCACAGGCAGAGCGCACGCCCGAGAACATAGCACTCGTTAGTGAGGGCTCCTGTCTCAGCTACAGGGAACTGGACGAGTGGACCAATCAGCTTGCGCATCACCTTCGCGAGCTGAACGTGGGACCGGAGACCCTCGTCGGGGTTCTAATGGATCGCTCGATAGAGATGGTGGTTTCGTTGTTGGGAATACTCAAGGCGGGCGGTGCGTATGTGCCGTTGGATCCGGAGTATCCGCGAGAGCGTGTTGACGGAGTCCTGAAGGATGCAAGCGTCGCAGTACTACTGACGAGGGAGCGATACGCAAAGGAACTACCGTCGCATAACGCACATGTTGTTTGTTTGGATCGCGATAGGGACGCTATTGACCAACAGAGCAAGCAGCGTCCGGAAAGCAACGTGACGGCAGACAATCTGGCTTACGTGATCTACACGTCGGGTTCGACGGGACAACCGAAAGGCGCGATGAACACGCACAAAGCAGTGGTCAATCGTCTGCTCTGGATGCAGGAAGCCTACGGACTTGGACCAGACGACTGCGTGCTGCAAAAAACTCCCTTC
>DATFDT010000116.1:0-37744 GCA_035251975.1 Pyrinomonadaceae bacterium
CGACGGGCGGCCACAGAGGGCCGCCCCTACAGTTAAACCTACAGTGCGGCTGCACCCGAGACGACTTCGATGATCTCGTTCGTGATCGCTGCCTGACGGATACGATTCATGTTAAGCGTCAACGACTCGATGAGCTCGCTCGCATTCTTCGACGCTGAATCCATCGCGGTCATGCGTGCGCCTTGTTCAGACGCAATCGACTCGAGCAACGCGCGAAAGATCTGCGTCTCAACAAGCCGCGGCAGAAGCTCGCCAAACATCTCTGCTGGTGGCTGCTCGTAGATATAATCAATCAGCGTCACCGGCTGTTGCGACTTTGCTTCCGGCTCGTCCTGCTTCGCGCGCGCGACGGGCAGCAGTTGTTCCAACACGACGCGCTGTGACAGCACGGATTTGAACTCGTTGAAGATGATGTAAACCTTGTCGATGCCGGTATCTTCCGTGTACTGCTTGATGAGAGCGCGCGCGACTTCGAGCGCTTCCGAAAACTCAACGCGACCTTTACCTGTCAACCCGATGTATTCACTCGAAATCATTGCGCGACGATTGCGGAAGAAGTCGCGGCCTTTGCGACCGATCGCCATGATCTCGATCTGCTTGTCAGCATTCTCTCGCATGAAAGCCTGCGCTGCTTTCGTTAGGTTGGTATTGAAAGCGCCGCACAGACCTTTGTCTGCAGTGATCAGGACCAGCAGGTAACGCTGATCGCCGCGATAATCGAGCAGTGGATGATGAAAATCTTCGTCGGTTCGCTGCGCGAGCTCGCCCAAAACCTCCGCCATCTTGTTTGCAAACGGGCGCGCCGTAACGACGCGATCCTGTGCTCGTCTGAGCTTCGCGGCAGACACCATTTTCATGGCCTTGGTGATCTGCTGCGTGTTTTTGACCGACTTGATGCGCCGGCGGATGTCGAGAAGATTAGGCATCGCGTTACGTTGTTAAGCTGCAGCTTCGGCGGCCCCAGTTGGTGTCGCTGCTCGGGCTGGAGCCGGAGCGAAGTCTGTGTCAGTTGGCGTTTTGGACCACGTGTCTTTGAAGTCTTCGAGCACCTGTTTCAACCCGGCCTTGATCTCGTCAGTCAAGTTTTTCTTTTCTGCGATATCAGCAAGCAGGCCGGGGTGTGAACTCTCGACAAACTTGAGCAGGCTGGCTTCAAAACGTTTGATATCTTCGAGCGCGACGTCGTCTGTAAAGCCGTTGGTCGCGGCCCAGATCACAAGCACCTGCTTTTCGACGTCCATCGGTTGATACTGCGGCTGTTTCAGAATTTCTGTGAGACGCTGACCGCGCGCGAGCTGTGCCTGCGTTGCTTTGTCGAGGTCGGAACCGAACTGCGCAAACGCCTGCAATTCGCGGAACTGGGCCAGGTCGAGACGCAGCGTTCCCGCGACCTGCTTCATCGCTTTGATCTGCGCCGATCCGCCTACGCGCGAAACGCTGTTACCGACGTTGATGGCGGGACGAAAACCGCTATTGAAAAGGTCGGCTTCGAGAAAGATCTGACCGTCAGTAATCGAGATCACGTTCGTCGGAATGTATGCCGAGATGTCGCCGGCCTGCGTCTCGATGATTGGAAGGCTCGTCAGTGAGCCACCGCCCTTGAGGTCAGAAACCTTCGCCGCTCGTTCGAGCAAGCGGGAGTGTAAGTAGAACACGTCGCCGGGATACGCTTCGCGGCCCGGGGGACGTCGCAGCAGCAAAGAGATTTCGCGATACGCCGCGGCCTGCTTTGAAAGATCGTCGTAGATCGTTAAAGCGTGGCGACCGTTGTCGCGGAAGTACTCGCCCATCGCCGCGCCGGAATAAGGCGCGAGGAACTGCATCGCCGCGGGATCCGAAGCGGTGGCCTTGATCACGATCGTGTAATCCATCGCGCCGTAATCGTGAAGCGTTCTGACCACCTGGGCCACCGTTGACGCCTTCTGGCCGATCGCGACGTAAATGCAGATTACGTCTTTACCCTTCTGGTTGATGATCGTGTCGACGGCAACGGCCGTTTTACCCGTCTGACGATCGCCGATGATCAGCTCGCGCTGGCCACGACCGATCGGCACCATCGCGTCGATAGCCTTAAGACCAGTTTGCAGTGGCTCTTTCACCGGTTGCCTGTCGATCACACCGGGAGCAATGCGCTCAACCGGATAGAAGTGATCGGTGACGATTGGACCAGCATCGTCAATCGGATTGCCGAGCACGTCGACCACGCGCCCGACGAGGGCCTCGCCGACCGGCACCTCCATGATGCGTCCGGTGCGCTTCACGATGTCGCCTTCGCGGATGGCCTGGAACTCGCCGAACAACACCACGCCGACTTTGTCCTCTTCGAGATTGAGCGCGAGTCCGCGCACGTCGTGCGGAAATTCGAGCAACTCACCGGCCATCACCTTTTCGAGACCATGCAGCTCGGCAATGCCGTCGCCGACCTTGATGACCGTTCCGACTTCGGTGACCGTTACGCCAGTATCGAAGTTCTCGATTTGTTTGCGGATAATCTCGTTAATCTCGCTCGCTCTTATTGGTTCCATGATTGAATCCTATATTAATTATCGACCTGCCAGGCCTTCCGCCAATCGCTCGAGATGGCTTTGCACCGATCCGTCATAGACGGTCGAGCCGATGCGTGCTACCAGACCACCAATGATCGCTTCGTCAGTCTCAAAAGTTAAACGGACCGTACGGCCGGTGGCTGCCGAAAGCGTCTCGTGCAATGTCTTCTTTAAATCTTCCGAGATCGGTCTGGCCGTGGTGACGCTTCCTGCCAACATGCCCGAACGCTCGTCGAGCACGAGGCTGTAGCGCGCCGCGATATCTCGCAACTGCGAGAGGCGTTGATTCTTCAACAAGACGCGCAGGAAGCTCGCGGTGGTGTCTTTCACGCGGGAGCGCGCGATCAAGTCTTCCAAAACTTTTCGTTTTTGATCGTGAACGATTGTGGGATTCGCGAAGACTTCCTTTAACTGTGGGCTCGACTCGATCATTGCGGCCCACTGGTCCAATTCGTTCTGGACTTGCCTCTCTTCGCGTCGTTCGATAGCCACATCGGCGAGGGCCGTAGCGTAGCGGCGTGCAACCGTTTGCAAGCTCAAACCGTGGTCCTCCTCAACTCACCAATGCTTTCGCGGATCAGAGCCGTATCGTCTTCGGGTCGCATCTGAATGCGAATCGACTCGCGCGCCACTTGCACGCTTTTCTCTGCGAGGAATTGGCGCAGTTCTTTTCGCGCCAGCTTGTCGGCCGTTTCCATTTCTCGCTGTGCTTGCTGTTTTAACTTTTCAATCTCGCGCTCAGTGGAAGCAGTGATGCGCTGCCGTTCCGAAGTTGCTTCTTCCTGGGCTTGTGCCTCGACTTTGCGAACATCCTCGTCGAGCCCGCTCAACAGATTGTCGGCTTCGGCGACACGCGCCAACGCCTGATCGCGCTCGTTCTGCGCCGTTATGAGCTCCTGCTGGATCGCGCCGCGTCGCGACTGAAGCGCCTGGCTGATTGGTTTGCGCAGGATATAAATCCCCAAGCCCGTGAAGATGGCGAGGTTTGCAAACTTCCACAGCTCGAGGCCCGGGTAGTTGTACCATTCTGTGGCTAGTAACAGCATTTGTTTCTATGAAATTGTTATCGACGTAATATCTGAGAACTTATCAAGTTGCCGATCGTTGCGGCCTGCGCTTCGAGCTCGCCTTTGACGGCCTGTTCCTGTTTTCGAATCTGGTCGACTTGCGAGGAGACTTCCTTTGACAACTCATCGCGATGCTGCCGGAGTTGTTGTTCTTTCTTTTTGAGACCTTCGGCGCGTTCTTTTTCGAGCAGTCTGTAGCCAGCGGCGCGCGCTTCACGCAAAGTGTCGTTGTACTTCTTGAGTTTCTCCTGGCTTTCGGCCGCCATCGCCTCGGCTTCCATTAATCGTCCGGTGATCTGTTTCTCGCGCTCGCTGAGGATGTCGTTGATGGGCTTCAGCAGGGTCCGATTCAGGACAAAAACCATTACGACCACCAACACGAGGTGGAGCAGTAACGTAGCGTCAGGAACCAACTGAATTGAGGCCTCTGCGAGAATCATCCGATTCCTCTATTGTGCGCAATTTGTGGCTGTCGAAAAGCGCGCGAGTCTAACATGGCGCAAAAACAGAATCAACCGAAGGCACTTACGAAGCAGGTCGGTTAATCAGCATTTTACATTGTGCTGTTACTGGCGCTAGGCAGCAGTAGATTATAAATCCGGTTTAGGTCTTGAGTGTTGAAGAAGCTGATCTCGACTCTGCCTCGACCGTCAGCCGCCTGAAGGATCTTCACCTGGGTGCCGAGTGCCCTTCTGAGTTTCGTTTCTGCAGCTTTGATGTTCGGGTCGACTGCCTGAGGAGCGGATCGTCTCGCCGGCCTCTCTTCTGTAGCTTTTTGAACTAGCTGTTCAGTTGCTCGCACCGACAGTCCACCATCAATTATCTGCCGCGCGAGTCGACGCTGGAGGTCCACCTGTTCGATGGCTAACAATGTTCGAGCATGACCGGTCGAGAGCCGGCCTTCTTTAACGAGCTGCTGGACATCATCGGGTAGGCGAAGGAGACGCAGGTAGTTCGTGATGTACGAGCGGTCGCGTCCGACGCGCGATGCGAGTGATTCCTGTGTCAGCCCCACCGTCTCGATCAGTTTCTTATAGGCCTGCGCCTCTTCGATCGGGTTGAGATTCTCGCGTTGGATGTTCTCAATCAGCGCGATCTCCAACAGATTGTCGTCGGGAACTTCCTTGACAACCACCGGAACTCGCGTAATCCCTGCCAGCTTTGCCGCCCGCCAGCGTCGCTCACCGGCGATGAGCTCGTAGCCGCCGTCGCGGCGCCTCACCAAAAGTGGCTGGACGATGCCGTGAGCTCGAATAGAATCAGCGAGACTCCCCAGACTCGCCTCGTCGAAGTGAGTCCGCGGCTGCATCGGTCCGGGCACAATCGAGTCGATTTCAACTTCCGACGGTTCAGCTCCGAGATCAATCGTGCTGTCAGACGACAGGAGAGCCCCCAGCCCCCGACCTAGCGCTTTTCGATTCATAAATTATCTCCCTGGCTAATTGTGAGTATGCGTCAGCCCCCTTGGAGTGCGCGTCATAACTGATAATCGGCTTCCCGTAGCTGGGCGCCTCGGCCAGCCTGACATTTCTGGGAATCACGGTCTGAAAAACCTGCAAGCCATAAAAATCGCGCAAATCCGCCGCTACCGCGGCTGACAGGTTGGTTCGCTCGTCGTACATCGTCAACAATAAGCCTTCGATCATCAGGCCCGGATTGTGCAGCCGCCTAAGACGCGCGAGCGTATCGAAGAGCTCGGTTACGCCTTCGAGTGCGTAGTATTCACATTGAATCGGAACCAGGAGCGACTTTGCAGCGGTCAGCGCATTGAGCGTTAGCAGCCCGAGCGATGGCGGGCAGTCAATAAAGATGTAGTCGTAATGGCTTTCAACGGTCGCGAGGGCGTTCTTGAGCCGAAACTCGCGCTGCTCGAGGCCAACAAGTTCGACCTCCGCGCCAGCAAGATCTTTATTAGACGGAACAACGCTCAAATTCGGAATTAATGTCGGCAAGGCAATGCTCGAGATCGGCTCGTCGAGAACAATGCTCTGATAAAGGCCACGCCGAAAGCTGCCCCGCTGAATGCCGATTCCCGAAGTGGCGTTTCCTTGCGGGTCGGCGTCAACGAGCAGAACACGATTGCCCAGAGAGGCGATGATCGCTGCGAGATTGACGGCGGTCGTGGTCTTCCCGACCCCGCCTTTTTGATTGGCGACGGCTATCGTCTTAGCCATGGTTGGCGCTAAACCTAACACACGAGGGGCGGTGTGGGCTACATCGGGGAATGTTTCACGTGAAACATTAACAGAACCGAGCGCGGTAGAGCCGGATTCAAAGTTCATATACAGGCGCGTTTATTGAGGTCGACCCGGCGCTACCGCGCTCGGCTCTGTTGACCCGATAAGAACGCCAATAGCGTCGAGAGGGCGCCGGGCGTGAGTCCGGGGAGTCGCCGCGCCTCACCGAAGGTCAGCGGCTGGGCGCGGTCGAGCCGTTCAACGATTTCATTCGAAAGGCCTGCGATGTTCCGGAACGTCATGTGTCGCGGAATCTTCAACGTGTCGTGCTGGTATAGTTTCGCGATCGCCGCTTTTTGCGTGTCCAGATAGCCGGCATAGAGCGAGTCCGCGAGCACCGAATTCAGGTCCGCTTCTGCGACTGGTTTGAGCTCGGACGGAAGAAGCGACATGATCAACTCCGCATTCACTTTCGGACGCTTAGCCAACTGCTCGAGGGAAATCGAATCCCCAAGATCGTTCCCAATCAACGCCGACACCGCGGCATGCTGAGCATCGGCACGACGCAGGCGCACAGTTTCGAGGGCGGCCCTAATCTTCGCGAGACGAGCTTGCCGTGAGTTGAAGCGCTCCCAATCGGAATCGCCCACGAGGCCGAGTTCCCTGCCGTAGCGTTCAAGCCGCTCGTCGGCATTGTCGTAACGAAGCGCCAGCCGGTATTCCGCACGCGACGTAAAGATCCGGTAAGGTTCGTCAACACCTTGCTTGATCAGATCCTCAACGAGGACGCCGGTATACGACTCTTCGCGCCGCAGCCGCAACGACTCCCGTTTCTGCGTGTAGAGCGCGGCATTAATTCCTGCGAGCAGTCCCTGGCAGGCGGCTTCCTCATAACCCGTCGTCCCGTTGATCTGTCCGGCGTGAAAAAGACCTGGCAATCGAGTCGCTTGCAAATCCGGCCCGAGCTCGCGCGGGTCGACGAAGTCGTACTCAATCGCGTAACCCGGCCGAATGACTCTCGCCTCCTCCAGCCCGGGAATCATGCGCACGAGATCCTGCTGCATCTCGGCGGGCAGCGAAGTTGAAAAGCCGTTCAAATAAACTTCGTTTGTGTCGTGGCCTTCGGGCTCGAGAAAGAGCTGGTGCCTCGACTTATCAGAAAACTTCACGACCTTGTCTTCTATAGAAGGACAGTATCGCGGCCCGATGCCTTTGATCTTGCCGGAATAGAGCGGCGACTCCGCGATATTCTCCCGAATCGCATCGTGCACGTCCGGAGTCGTGTAGCCGATGTAGCACTGAATCTGTTTCTGCTCGATGTTGTCCGTTGAGAACGAGAACGGCACAGGCGTTTCGTCGCCAGGCTGCGGCTCGAACGCGCTCCAGTCCACAGTTCTGCCGTCAAGCCGTGGCGGAGTTCCCGTCTTGAGACGACCGACTGGAAATCCGAGTCGCTTCAGAGTCTCTGACAGTTCGATCGATGCCGGCTCACCGGCGCGACCGCCCGAATAAGTGCGACGTCCGGTATGAATCAGTCCATTAAGAAAAGTCCCGGTCGCGACAACGACTGCATCGGCGGCAAAGCGACGTCCATCTTCCACAACTACACCGGCCAATCTTCCGTGATCGAGCACAAAATCGACGACTTTTCCCTGCCGCAAATGGAGATTCGACGTGGCTTCAAGCGTGCGCCGCATCTCCGCGCGATAGCGCATGCGATCCGCCTGCGCCCTCGGCGACTGAACCGCCGGACCACGCGATCGATTGAGCAGACGAAACTGAATGCCGGTGCGATCGATGACGCGGCCCATGATGCCGCCGAGCGCGTCGATCTCGCGCACGAGATGTCCCTTGGCAATTCCGCCAATCGCGGGATTGCACGACATTTGGCCGACGAGATCGAGATTCAGTGTAATCAGACCCGTTTCAGCGCCGAGTCGCGCCGCGGCAGACGCCGCCTCACAGCCGGCATGACCGGCCCCAATCACGATTACATCGAATGCCTCATCAAACGACATGTCTACTTTCCAATACAAAACGTTGCGAATATCTCCGACAGTATATCTTCCGTCGTTGTCTCACCAGTGATCTGTCCAAGAAACTTCAATGCGTTGTGTAGCGGCACAAGCACAATCTCCTCACTGTGTCGCTCGCGTAACGCCGCGCGCGCCGCTTCGAGCGCCAACTGCGTGCCGCACAATAGATCGTAGTGGCGAGCGTTTGTGATTAGCAAACTACCTTCAGCGACGCCATTGCTACTCACACTGGCGAGTATTGCGGTGCGCAACGTCGACAAACCTTCTCCGGTTCGTGCGGATACATTAATCGGTCGCAGCTCTTCAAGACAACTTGCGGGAACGTTGAAGCCAGGCAGATCGCTCTTGTTCATGACTACGAGCCGGCGTGTGTTCTCCGTCTGATCGATCAACTCGCGATCGTATGGTCCAACTCCTTCTGATCCATCGAGCAAAACTAACACCAGATCGGAATCGCTCATCGCTCGACGGGTTCGCTCCATACCTAGCGTTTCAATTCCGTCGGTCGTCTCGCGTAAGCCGGCAGTGTCAGTGAGGATCACGGGAATGCCTTCGAGATCGATCGCTTCCGTTAACGTGTCGCGCGTGGTGCCCGGGATGTCAGTCACGATGGCTCGCTCACGTTCCACTAAGCTGTTGAAAAGACTCGATTTACCGACATTCGGACGACCCATGATCGTCACCCGAACGCCTTCTTGAAGCAATCTTCCGGCGCTATAACTTCGCGCCAGCTTCTCAACACCGGCACTCACAACAGCGAGATTTTCGTCAATCTCATTCGCGCGCGGCGCCGGGATATCTTCTTCAACAAACTCCAGCGCTGACTCTAACAACACGATCACCTCGAGCAGCCTCTCTTTGAATGGACCAAGCGCGTTCGACAGCTCGCCATTCAATTGACGCGAGGCCTGCTTCACTGCTGCCTCGGTCTGCGCGGCGATCAGATCGCGTATCGCTTCCGCCTGCGCCAGGTTAACCTTCCCGTTCGACAACGCACGCAAAGTGAACTCACCTGGACCAGCGAGCACCGCACCGAGCTCGAGTGTCGTATCGATGATGCCTCGCACCACCGCCGGCGAACCGTGACAACTGATCTCCACGACGTCTTCGCCGGTAAGCGAGTGCGGCGCGTTGAAGCACGTCAGTAGCACCTGGTCCAACTCGTCTCCGTCTGAAGGACGGCGAAGCGTGATGAGGGTTGCGTGTCTCGGCTCAAGCGCATCGACACCACTCATCCGCCGCGCAATCGCGATCGCGTCTGGTCCACTCAGACGAATGACCGCGAGAGCCCCGCGCCCTCTGGGTGTCGATAGTGCAACAATTGTACTCATCTTGAAATCAACTGTAGGGGTGGCCCTCCGTGGCCACCCGCGTGTTTATCCTGCGGTATTTTACGGCACGGGCGGCCACGGAGGGCCGCCCCTACAGTTGATCTCAAGATTACGAGTTGGATTTGCGGGTTTTTTAGGACTTCTTCGGACTGATTCTTAACTTGCGATCGGAGCCTTCACCGATCGACTCCGTGAAGAGATCCGCAGTGTCTGCAAGGGTCAGGTGAATGATCCGTCGTTCGTTCGCACTCATCGGCTCAAACGTAAAAGGCATTCCCGTCTGTCGCACACGGTTCGCGGCGTGATTCGCCATTGCCTGTAGCTCAGCCTCGCGAGTCGCACGGAACCCGTTCACATCGCAAACCAGCCGCTCGCCACCCGTCAGGTTTCTGCCAAAGACCTGGTTGATCAAGTGCTGCAACGCTTCAAGCAACTCGCCGGTTTGTGCCTGGAGCAACTCGGAATCCTTGCCCTCGATGTCGAGCACTTGACCCGCTATGCCCTGTTTGACGCCAACGCGCAACTCGAGCCCCGTCATTTCGAAGACGTTCTCGAGAAACTCCGCTGCCTGTTGAGTAACCTCTGACATCAATTCAATCCTTCGTTAACCGGGCGCTGGTGCATCAAGTTTTTTTTTCCGTCCCGCAGGTCCTTTCGCCGGCGGCGGCGCCGGCACTTCCTCATCGTCAGACTTGGTCCAACGGTTAATCAAAAACTGTTGTGTGAACCCGACGATATTACCAACGAGCCAGTACAAAACTAAACCCGACGGCGCACTCCACAAGAAGAACAGCATGAAGATCGGCATACCGACCGCCATCATTTTTCTTTGCAACGGATCTGCCGAAGGCGCGGGCGTCACGAGTTGCAGGACGATCATCGTGCCTGTCATCAGGATCGGCAGGATGTGAATCAGGTACGGCTCAGCCGCGGATAGATCCGGAATCCATAGAAAACTGGCCTGCCGAAAATCCAAAGAGATCGTGATCGCGCGGTACAGTGCAAAGAGGAACGGCATTTGGATCAGCAAAGGCAAGCACCCACCGAGCGGATTGCCCTCCTTCATCAGCCGCAACTGTTCCATCTGCAAGTCTTTCATGCGCGGATCATTTTGCTTGATCCCCTTCATCTTCTCTTGCAGCTCTTTCATCTTCGGCGCGAGCTTCTGCGCTTTCTTCATCGCTTTCGAAGAGCGCCACTTCAGCGGAAAGAATAGCGAGTAGATCACGATCGTGAAGAGAATGATCGCCACGCCATAACTACCGGTTGCTTTGAAGAGAAAAGTGATCGCACGCAGAATCGGAACGGCCAGCGGTCTTGAGAGCCAACCGAGGAAGCCGTAGTCGATCAAACCCTCGAGATCGATCGGTCGCTGGACCAACCCGCTCACAATCGAGCTCGCGTTGGTCAGTAGATCGTGATCCTTCGGACCTGAATAAAGAATGTTAGGAGAACCGTCTGATTGAACCGGCACGAACGCGGTGACTAAATATCGCTTCTCCGCAGTGCCGCCGTTTGGCTTGTGCTCGTAAGAGACCGTGCGATATTCGAGACCTTCCGTCTTCTTATCCGGCACGACCACCATCGCGAAGTACGTATCCCCGACCCCGGCCCAATCCGTCGGCCCGTTTAGTACGAGTCGATCCGGACTACTGCTGTTGCTGTTGATTCCGGCGGCCGGGTGTCGTTCGAGCTTATTGTTAACATAAGCCACGCCCTCGGGCGCCACTGAATAAAACGTGTGATGCGGCACTCCCTGATCGCCGATACTCGGACCTACCGACAGTTTGACTTGAGGAATCGTCTGTTCGCCCCGCTTGACGAGCAGCGAGAGATCTGTTTCATAACGTTCCGAGTCAAAGACGAGCTTCTTCCGCACCTGGGTCCCATTGCCGTCTTCAAAGACAAACGTGAGATCTCTCTTCTCTTTTTCACCGAGGTTTATTTCAACGTCGCCACTCACCTGATCGACGCCTTCGACTTTGTATGTCGAAGATCGTAGAGCCGCGTCCAATGTCTCATCCCCGGTTTGCAACTGAAGCGGCACCATGCGTGGCTGGCGCTTCAATCCTTCAGCGGAGATCAGTTCAAGCGGTATCTTGTCCGCCCGACGGCCGCCGACTGAGTAGATGTCACGCTCGGTGATCTTGTTTTTCTTAATTATCCAGCTAACCGGCTCGGCGCCGAGAGTGTCAAACTTTACGTCATACAACGGCGTCTGGATCCTAATCGTCCTTTGCGGTGCCGTACTAACACTTGCTACTGCGGACGGAGCTGGTTGTGCTGTTGGTTGAGCCGGATTCGAACTCTGCGTCGGTGCTGAACTTGCGGTCGGAGAAGGCGTCGCCCCCTGCTTCTGATTTGGAGGTGTAACCGGAAAGAAGTAACTCCAAATAAAGAGAATTGCTGATGATAAAACCAGAGCTATTAAAAGTCGTTTCTGTTGCATCGTCTCGTAGAGGCATCAACCTCTGCTATTTAACTGGATCGTATCCACCCGGATTGAACGGGTGACAACGGAGCAGTCGCCGCACAGCCATGCCACTTCCCCGCAATGCGCCGTAGCGAGAGATGGCATCAACGGCATATTCTGAACATGTGGGAATGAATCTGCACGAAGGGGGGAGAAGCGGGGAAATCGCCAACTTATAAAATCTGAGTAATGAGATCAGAACGCTCTTCACAAACTACCGCTTCTAACAGTATCGCGCGTCTCCAGCCTTCCAACCTTTTCAATAATTCCCAACAGCTCCTCGCGAGGCGCATCGACTTTTTGATGCAGGACCGCCGCTTTCGCGTTCAAGACCCAATCGTAGTTTCTTGCGAGCCCGCGTAAGAACGGTTCGTTTGAACGAAAGGTTTCACGAAGCAAACGCTTCGCTCGATTCCGCTGCACCGCCTTGCCGAGTGCTTTTTTCGAAGCCGTCACGCCGAGGCGATGGTTCGATTCCTGATTTTCAATAACAAACGCGGTGATGAATACGCCTTCATACCGCTTGCCGTTCCGGTAGACGTGTTGGAATTCTGAAGAATCACGCAAACGCTTCCGCATGCATCCGCGCTACCTCAGTAATGAGCCGGCGTCAGTCTTTTTCTTCCCTTGGCGCGACGTCTCTTGAGGACGAGGCGTCCGTTCTTGCTCGCCATGCGAGCGCGGAAGCCATGCGTCTTTGCGCGTCGTCTATTGTTTGGCTGAAAAGTGCGCTTAGACATAGAAATGAATTCTCCTTAAAAACGAAAAGGGTAAGACTAGCCGCGCCTTGTGTTTATGTCAAGGAAGTGCGTGTAATCCGCGTTAAACCGTACGTTGAACGGGGCGATCAATGGGTGTTGTTTTATTCAGCTACTTTGCTTGATCAATCCGAAACTTCTATGTTAGTCTCCGCTCGCTCCGAAAGTCGCCACCCGGTAAGTAATTGATAGGAAAAGACTTTAAAGCAATACTTTAACCGAGAGAAGGTTTTCCACTAGCTGTGGAAAACCTTGTGGAAAACTCTCCGGCGGTCGGTTTCGGTGTTTAAAGAGAATAGCGGGGGTAGGTTTCGGGAGAGTAATGAGCGCTACTGTAGAGACGAATGTTTGGGGCAAGATCCTTCACTCGCTAAAAGGCCGACTAAATCAACAAACCCTCGATACGTGGTTTAGCCCGATTCGATTCGAAAGCCTGGATAGCTCGCAGCACGTTCTTCGTTTACGTGCGCCAAACCAGGATGTGAAGGATTGGATTGTGAGTAACTACGGCAAGGTTCTCACCGAGTCGCTCAACGAACAGCGATTGTCAGGCTACTCGGTTGGTTGGGTTGTCGGAAAAGTTTCTGAATGGGTTCCAAGCGATCTCAGTTTGCCCTCACTCGATCCTGATACCGATATAACAGAAGAAGCCACTTCCGTTTCCGACGAGGAGACGAGTCCTGCGATCACGGTAACAGAAAACTCCGCACTCGCTGAGCCTTCGCTAAACGGAAAATACACCTACGACAGTTTTGTGGTTGGCTCGTGTAACCAGTTCGCGCACGCTGCTTCGCTTGCTGTAGCCGAAGCGCCCGGACGCACTTACAACCCTCTTTATCTCTACGGCGGTGTCGGACTGGGCAAAACGCACCTGATGCACGCGTGTGGACACGCGATCAAATCTCGCAATCAGCATCTCAAACTCTGCTACATCTCGTCCGAGCGATTCATGAATGATCTGATCAACGCAATTCGTTACGACAAGACGCAGAGCTTTCGGGAGAAGTATCGATCGGTCGACGTGTTGTTGATTGACGACGTTCAATTCATGGCCGGCAAGGAGCGCACACAGGAGGAATTCTTCCACACGTTCAACGCGCTCTACGATCAGCAGAAACAGATCGTGATCAGCTCAGATTGTCCACCGCGTGAGATACCAACACTCGAAGAGCGTCTCCACTCGCGTTTCGAATGGGGATTGATTGCAGACATCGAACCTCCGGATCTTGAAACGAAGATCGCGATTCTGACGAAAAAGGCGGCCCAGATTGGCGTTTCGATTCCGAGTGACGTTTCGATGTTTATTGCCGGCCGGGTAAAGAGCAACATTCGCGAGCTCGAAGGTTCCCTCGTTCGTTTGATTGCGATTTCTTCTTTGCGTGGAGAACCCATCTCGAAGACTCTCGCCCAGGATGCGCTCAGAAACATCGCCAAGGAAGAAGAGTCCGGTGTCGTTACGATTCAGCAGATCCAGAAGTTAGTCGCTTCAACTTACAAGCTAACAATCGACGAGCTAGTGTCAAAGAATAACGCCCGGCAAATCTCACATCCTCGACAGATCGCGATGTATCTGTGCAAGCACCTGACCAAGCACAGCTATCCGGAGATCGGTCGTGCGTTCGGAGGCAAACATCACACGACGGTGATTCACTCTGTGGAAAAAATCGAAGCCCTCGTCGCGACCGACGAAACGCTGCAACGACTGATTAGTGAACTCTCAGAGTCGTTACAAACCTAGACTTGAAGAAGATTCCATTTTCTCTGCGTAACCTCTGCGTTCTCTGCGGTGATATTTGTCGTAGATGCAGATTTAACCACAGAGGCGCAGAGAACGCAGAGGCTACGCAGAGAGTTTTCCACTTTTTCACAGCCCCATCTGAGAATCTTTTGTGGAAAATATGTTAATGTTCTCGGCTTCAAAAATTTCCGAAATTTTCGGTGGAGATTTCAACAGGTTTCCACAGGGCAGTTAGAATTCTAAGTGCTTTAGTTTGAGTGAGATTAGTTAGTTATCCACATTTCCACAGGCCCTACTACTACTACTAGATATAAATATTAGATTTTAAATTCTGGAGTAGAAGAATCGGCGAGACGGTTTGTGGATAGTTTGAAGGAGTGAATGGCAATGCAATTCGTCGTCAGCAAACAGAACCTGCAAAAAGAACTCGGCTTCGTCCAGGGTGTCGTTGAAAAGAAAAATACGATACCAGTCCTTTCAAACATACTCATCGAATCAGTCGGCGAGAATACGATCCGGATCACCGGAACTGATCTCGACGTAACTGTGCGATGTGATATGGACGCGGAAGAGATTACGACGCCAGGCTCGATGTGCGTTCAAGCGCGAAAACTTTTCGAGATTGCGCGACTGCTTCCGGATGCTCCGGTTAGTTTCAAAAAAGAAGACAACGAATGGGTGACCGTGAAATGCGATCGCGCGCGCTTCAAGATGGTCGGTGTGTCGAGAGATGCATTTCCGGAAGTTCCATCATTCAAGTCAGCGCCCACAAAGCTTCAAGCCGGCGTCATCAAGACGTTCATCGATCGAACGATCTTTGCCATCACTCAGGAAGAATCACGCTACACGCTTTCAGGCGCCAAATTTGTTCTGGACGAGTCAGGCGCACGGATGGTGACCACTGACGGCCATCGACTGGCATACGTCGAAAAGAAAGGCATTGCGCGCAACGGAGCGAAGGAATCTATCGACACTCTGATCCCACGAAAGACGCTCGCTGAGTTGACCAAACTAACTGCCGGCTTCGACGAAGAGATCAGTCTGGGAATGGATGAGAATCATATCTATTTTCAAGTTGGACCAAGGCTTTTGATTTCGCGCATGCTTTACGGGCAGTTTCCAAATTACGAAATGGTGATGCCGAAGAACAACGACAAGTCAGTCGAGTTTAATAGCAGTTTGCTTAACCATGCCATTAGGCGTGTGGCTTTGATGGCTGATGAAAGATCGCATGCGATTCGTTTTCACCTTGAGAACAACGAATTAGTAATCAGCTCACAGAATGCCGAGGAAGGTGAAGCAAACGAAACGATACAAACCGATTACGCCGGCGAAACAACGGATATCGGTTTCAATGCACAATATCTGCAAGAGTTTCTGAACGTTATTGGTGACGCGAAGATCGCCTTTGAGTTCAAGGATGGAAATTCCCAGGCTCAGCTCAAGCCTTCTGAGAATGGCGATTACGATTACAAATACGTAGTTATGCCGATGCGCATTTGATTGCCGAAATAAGCTTAGACAGGATTTCAGGATTTACACGATTTACAAGATCCAATTTTGTACATTCTGTAAATCCTGAAATCCTGTCTAAGGTTTTTTATTGACATCCCTCACATCATTAAGGATACTTCCGCCCCTCGTAATCTCTACCTATCTTGTTGTTAACGGAGGAACTAATGCCACCAGATGTAAAGAAAGTCAAAGCGCTCCAGCTAAATATTGAGGGACTTCTCAGACTGCTCGGTGGAAGCTCGGATGACAAACAGCGATTCCTGGAGATGATCATAGGCATCACCACGCCCATGGAAGCCAGGCTGATTAATGCCCAGATCGACGCCTTGGCCGCTCACACTAAAGCAGTCCAGACCGGAGCAAAAGCTTTACAGACTACGGCCCAACAGATTGCCAAACGCCGATAACATGGTCCGAACATGTCGCATCTAGCCAGGGGCCTAAACACGATTCATGTGATCGGTATAGCCCCTGAAGATGCGATTGGACTCGCTTTAAGAGAGACTTTTGAAAACGTTCTTTTCTCCACTAACACACCCTCACTGTTCGTCGACATCAGAAACAACGAAGCATTAATCGGACCGTTAACGCTCTCGAACCGGGCTGGATGCTGGCGTTGTGCGTTTGAACGAATTTCAGCCGCTCGTGCTAATTCCGAATCACCTACCGAATCTTTGCTGTCACCGAACGAGATCTCTGAAAAGATCTCGCCTGTTCTTATTCGTGAGATACAGGCAATCAACGCCCTCGGGCTGGAACAATCACCACTGGTAGACCATGTGCTCGCTATCGATTTTTCGACGCTCGATGAGTCGCTTCACAAAGTCATTCCTCTCGCTCGTTGTGATGTGTGTGGCGGCGCCGCGGCCTTTCAATCAATAGTTCGTGAAGGCGTCCATCTTTCGGTCGAAGATTCGCCCGAGACGGTTTTGGGAGCGCTCGAAGGCTGGGTCGATCGGCGCACCGGAGTTATCAGTGACCTTTTCATCGAGCCTCCGGACGACCCGCGTGTCAGTCTTCCAATCATCGCTAAGGCAGCGCCGCCTCACGTGGTGGAAAAAGATGGCTCATTGCACCGTCTGCCTGCCGGTTGGGGAAAGGGTTTGACAATCTCAGGAGCAGTGCTATCGGCTGTCGGTGAGGCGATCGAGAGATATTCAGCTTCGGTGGTTGATCCAGAAAAGATCGTCTGGAAACGTCCCGACGAGCTTGAGGGAGACGTTTTGCATCCACGCGATCTCGGCTTGTACAGCGATGAGCAATACGAACGTGACGACTTTCTCTACGTTAGATTTGATTCGAGCATTCCACATCCCTGGGTGCTTGGCAGTTGGTTGAATGATGCGAGGCCCGTCTGGCTGCCGGCTATATTTGTTTTTTTATCGATCGAACTGCACCGGGAGCAACTGATCGCTCAAGGCACATCAAACGGCCTTGCTGCGTCAACTGACGAGGACGACGCGGCGCTGAGAGCGATACTCGAGCTCTTAGAACGCGACGCCTTCATGTCGACCTGGCTCACCGCTAGTCCAACACAGCGCATTCAGGTCGATGAAACGCTCGATCCACTACTGCGCACAGTGTTGGAAGGAATTGAAGTCTTAGGAGCGACTGTGGAGGTTTACAGGCTGCCGGCAAGTGTGATCGGTACGACCGTGCTGTGTCTTGCGCTTGGAGATGGTAATCAGTACCCGGGAGTTACTCTTGGACTTGGTTGTGATCTGGATCCACGTGCGGCGTTAAGACAGGCAGTGCTCGAGCTCGGACAAACTGGTCCATACCTGCGTCGCATGATGCAATCCGGGAGGTTGAAAGCAGCCGAACATCCGAGCGGTGTGCGAGAGATGTTGGATCATGCGGCTTATTATTTTCCAAAAGAACGGGCGTCTGCATTCGATCGCTTGCGTAGTAATGAAACAGTAAGTCTTCGAGAAATCCAGACGGTCGCAACGCGTTTGTTGGAAGATTGTGCGGCAGCGTTGGACGAGGCAGGCGTGCGAGTGGCGTTGGTTGACGTTACTTCTGCTGATGTCGCAACAGGTCCATTTTCGGTCATGCGCGCCGTTAGTCCGGATCTACAACCGATCTGGTATGGCTATGGTTTGGATCGTATTCACCACAAGTTGAAGATCGCGAGCGACGCTCCACCCATTAATCCGATCTGGTGACAAGAGTTAGTTAGACAGGATTTACAAGATTTTCAGGATGAACATGTAAATCCTGTTCTGATCTTGTAAATCCTGTCACCGACTACTTTCGAACCCGATCTGCTAATATCCATCACATGCTGCTCGCTGCAATTGAAGCGACGAATTTTCGCAACCTCAGTGGGAGAATCGAGTGGGGCCCACGACTGAACATCATCTACGGTAACAACGGCCACGGTAAGACAAACTGGCTCGAAGCCATTTACATACTTGCCCGGGCTAAGTCGTTTCGCACGCAACGTCTCCAGGAAGCAATCAGGTTTGGCGAAGAGTTGGCTGTCATCCGCGGCAAAGTCACAACCGGCGCAGATCTCGAACGCGATTTACAAGTCAGTCTGCACGACAATTCGAAGACGATTTTCGTCAACGCCAAACGAGAAACACTCGCGCGCTACCTCACTCAATTACAAGTCTTCTCATTCACTGCCGCCGATCTCGATGTCGTGCGCGGTATGCCTGAAGCACGCCGGCGCTTTCTCGATCGAGGCATCAGTTCACTCCGCCCAGCTTATCTGAAAACCATTTCCGACTACGCCAAAGTCCTTAAACAAAAGAATCGTGTGCTGCAACTGGCAAGCGAAAATGAACTTGGTCCAGACAAAGTCGAAGATCTGCTCGCGCCCTGGAACGATCAATTGGTCCGTTTGGGAGTGTTAATTCACCAGGCGCGCGAGGAGTATGTCGCGGGTCTGAACGCGGCGCTCGAGAGGCAACTGTTTGAAAAACGAGACGTTACGACGCGCTATGTTTCGTCACTCGAGAACAAGGGCGACATGAGTGATTACGAATCGTTGCTGCGTTCGCGAATCGCGCTTCGCATGGCCGCCGAAGTGGCTGCTGGTCATGCCTTGATCGGCCCGCACCGGGACGATTTGGAAATCCATCTGGACAGCCGGGAAATCAGGGTTTACGGAAGCTCCGGACAGCAACGTAGCGCATTGTTATTATTAGACTTAGCGGCGATTTCATTGTATAATTCAACCTCGAACGACCATCCGGTTTTCATCATCGACGACGTTGACGCGGAACTGGACGAGGGAAGGATAAGACACCTTCTTGAATACCTTGAAAATCGCACACAGACCTTCATCACAACCTCAAAGCGGAGTCATGTCGAGGGCTTCTTTTCAAGGGCGAATGTATACGAAATCGAGGACGGAAAAGTACGAAGCAGCCAGTCAAAAACTGACACCGCTTCGGCCAACTCGATCCTCGCCTGAAGATTAATCAGCAGTATAGGAGATTAGTATTGTCAACCGCAGGACCAACCGGACCAACCGGACCAACGGAACCAACAAAACCAAATATTAATAAAAAGGGATCAGCTTACGATTCGTCTTCAATCACGATCCTCGAAGGCCGCGATGCCGTGCGCAAGCGACCGGCGATGTACATCGGCTCGACGGGCGAGATCGGTCTGCATCACATCGTTTACGAGGTTGTAGATAATTCGATTGACGAGGCGCTCGCTGGCTATTGCGATACCGTTGAAGTAACGATCCATCTCGATAACTCGATCACCGTCATCGATAACGGGCGTGGCATTCCTGTCGACGAAATCAAGAAAGAAAAAAGGTCCGCGGCCGAAGTGGTGATGACCAAGCTGCACGCCGGCGGTAAGTTTGATTCAAACGCTTACAAGGTTTCGGGCGGGCTGCACGGCGTCGGCGTTTCGTGCGTCAACTTCCTTTCTGAAAAGCTGCACCTCGAGATCTGGCGTGACGGAAGAACTTACGAGCAGGAATACGCGCGCGGCATTCCGGTGGCGCCGCTGACCCCGACTGGCAAGACTCGTAAGCGTGGCACGAAGATCACGTTCAAGCCGGACGGTCAGATTTTCACGGAGACTTCGTTCAGCTTCGATAAGCTTTCGGAACGACTCCGCGAAAAGGCGTTTCTCAACAAGGGCATCCGCATCACGATCAAAGACGAGCGTGAGGAGCCGGAGCGTTCGCACGAGTTCTATTACAAGGGCGGCATCGCCGAGTTCGTAAAGCACCTGAACAAGAACAAGTCGACCTTGCACGATAAGCCGATCTACTTCGAAAAGGAAGGCGACGCCCTCTCAATCGAAGTCGCGATTCAATACAACGACGGCTACGACGAGAAGGTCTATTCGTTTGCGAACAACATCAACACGGTAGACGGAGGCTCGCATCTTTCCGGATTCCGCTCCGCCTTCACGCGAACCGTGAATGCTTACGCGCAGTCGTCCGGCCTGGCGAAGAACTTCAAAGGCTCGCTCACGGGCGATGACGTTCGTGAAGGCCTCGTCGCCGTGATCTCGGTGAAGCTGCCGCAGCCGCAGTTTGAAGGGCAGACGAAAGGAAAACTCAACTCAGACGTAAAAGGCGCGGTCGAATCGTTTCTGAACGATCGGCTGACTGAGTTTTTCGAGCAGAATCCGCCCGTAGCGAGAAAGATTGTCGGCAAGGCACTCGACGCCGCCCGGGCGCGAGAAGCGGCGCGCAAGGCCCGCGAAATCGTCCGCAAGGGCGCCTTGGGATCGACCATGCTGCCGGGCAAGCTCGCTGACTGCCAGGAACGCGATCCGTCGCTGTCTGAAATCTATATCGTCGAGGGTGATTCAGCGGGCGGCTCCGCCAAGCAGGGTCGTGACCGTAAGAACCAGGCAATTCTGCCTCTGAAGGGCAAGATCCTGAACGTCGAGAAAGCCCGTTTCGACAAGATGCTGGGTCACAGCGAGATCAAATCACTGATCACGGCGCTCGGAACCGGAATCGGCAAAGACGATTTCGATCTCAGCAAGCTGCGTTACCACAAGATCATTCTGATGACCGACGCAGACGTTGACGGTTCGCACATCCGCACGCTGCTGCTGACCTTCTTCTATCGACAGATGCCGGCACTCGTCGAGTCGGGTCACGTCTTTATTGCTCAGCCCCCGCTGTTCAAAGTAAAGCGAGGTAAGAAGGAAGAGTACATCAAAGACGAGAGTACGATGATTCGTTACCTGATGCGCCAGGCGACGAGCGATATGACCGTGAAAGCAGCGGGTGCTTCGCAGGCTATCGAAGGGCGCGAGCTCGCCAGATCGCTCGAAAAGATGGTTGATTTTAAACGTTACTGTGAAAGAGCAACCCGGCGCCTCGGTGGCGACCCGAACATGCTAAATGTTCTGCTCGAATCGCTGAGCGGGCGTAAAGGCGTGTTGCGCAAGGAAGGACAGACGCTCCGGAAAGTCTTCCAGGATGGCGACCTGATGGCGAAGATCGAAGGAGCCCTCGACAAAGCCGGGTACAAGACCGAGTTGACCACAGACGAAGAGCACGGCTTGTGGGAAATCGAGACGACGACGAATACCGGAGTCAATCTCGTGATCGATTGGAATTTCGCCAGCTACGTCGAGTTTCAGCAGGCCGTCGAGCTGTACAAGAAGCTTGAAGACGATCTCGCAGCGCCGTTTGTCTCGGGTGAAAACGGAACGAGTGAGGAAGTGCCGACGCGCGAGGCGCTGCTCGAGAAAGTGCTGACAGCGGCAAAGAAGGATCTGTCGATCCAGCGCTATAAAGGTTTGGGCGAGATGAATCCGGAGCAGCTCTGGGAGACGACGATGAATCCCGAGAAGCGGACGCTCCTCGAAGTCCGAATCGATGATGCGGTGGAAACGGACGAGATCTTCACCGTGTTGATGGGTGATGCCGTCGAGCCGAGGCGAAAATTCATCGAGGACAACGCGCTCGACGTGCGCAACCTCGACGTCTAAGCTTGTCCACAGATTGCACAGATTGATTATTCATTCTGTGTAATCTGTGGATGAGGCTCCCGAAATCTCTCTACTTTAAATCGATAAAGCCTGACTCGTTCATCACGTCCGATTCCGGCTTTGCGGGCGGCGATCTCAACCTGCCGTTCGGCGTTATCGATTCCGGGAATGTCGGGCAGCAGCAGTCCACGCCGCGTGCCGCTTTCATCCTCAACAATCACACCATACCTCCGCGGATCCAGTTCCTCCATCACTGTTTCTTCTGAAGGGAAAAGCACGTCGACCGAGTAGCGCAGGTTTGATAATTCTTCCGCTCGCACCGGCTCAAAACGCGGATCGTTGTTGGCGGCGCTGATCGCGTTGGCAATGATCTCCTGGGCGAGTGTGTCTCTGGCGGGTTCGATCGTTCCGATGCAGCCGCGCAGCTCGCCGTTCAGCGTTTTGAGTGAAACAAAGCAAGGCGCGCGTGAGGACAGGAATTCCCCAGTCGACGTTGGCGGTGAAAGGATCTGTCCGGTGCGGACGAAGGTTTCTACAGCTTCACGCGCCAGGGCCGGCAGTGAGATCTCTTCCGTTGCCTTTGCGCCAACGGTTTGGTTTGTAATCTGAGCGACGAGATACCCAACACCAAACGGAGCTTCATAGCTCAACACTTCGCACGACAACGGCAGCTCCGAGCTCGCTCCGATGGCCACCAGCATCGACCGGTATCCACACTCGCCGGCAAGCCTGCGCAAGTTGAAATCAATGTCGATGATTTTTCCGGGATCGTTCGAGCGCAGAGCATCGACGACCTGCTCGTCAAACACATGCGCGTTGGGATTGTAGCCCGCGGGCGCTTGCGGCTTGAGCCTGTGACTCAAATCGCCGCTCGCGATAAACGCAACGCGACGGCCCACCTGGTCCACCGCCTTCCTGATGCACGATCCGAATCGCAAGTGATCGTAATTCGAAAGAAAGCTGTAACCCAGCGTCACCACTTTCCCACGCCAGCCGTTGCGCAGGAGAAAGTAAAGCGGAACGGCGGTGCCGTGATCGAGATCGTGTTCGGGAAGCGTCGAGAGATTGTAATGCTCGGAAGCCGCGGCCTCTTTGATCGCAGCGAGTAGCTCTTCGTCGATCGCTGTGGTGAAGTTAGTGCCCGGCGCGTTGAAGTGTGAGAAGTCGCCGGAGACCTGCGGCCCTTCGTAAGCAACAAACGAGTCCACCTCGAGCGGAGCATGCGGTGAGATCAGAATGACTGTCTCTGCGCCGCTCTCGATGAGGCGTTTCGTCAGCTCTGACATTGCTTCGATAGAGTCAACGACGCCGGCAATCGAATCTCGACCAACCTCAGGCACCATGATCGGTGGATGCGGGGCAATGCCGGAAAACACTAGGCAGCTTTGGCGAGTCATCGAGCGCCTTTCGTATTTTGCAGGGAACGGCTGGTATTCTATCACGATGAATTTTGATTTGCTGATCATTGGCGCCGGACCTGCGGGCTCATTTGCCGCAGAGTTGCTCGCCAAAGGTGGGGCAAAAGTCGCATTGTTTGACGGGCGACCTGAGGGCGAGCCGAAGGCGTGCGGCGGCGGAGTGACGGCAAAAGCATTGAACGCATGGCCTCACTTGCTCAACGCTGTCGGACGCGCGATTACCGAGCTCGATCTGTACGCTCCTTCCAGCAAACGACTTCACCTCGTGTTGGATGAACCCTTCGCGATCTATTCGCGCATCGCTTTCGATGGTTACCTGCGCAACCGCGCGCGCGACGCCCGCGCACACGTCATCTCAGAAAAGATTTCGGCGAGAAAAACAAAACGAACTCATGACGGCTGGCGCCTGGTTAGTGATAGCGGCGCTGAGTGGACCGGCTCGTTTCTGATTGGAGCTGACGGCGCAAACAGCGGTGTGGCAAAGATGCTCGCTGGACCACTGCCGCCTTCCGATATGGAAGTGGCTTTTGGTTATCGCGCACCACTGCCGGCAAACAACGTCGCGCCGACAGCGGTTGCTTTCCTGCCTGGCTGGGTTGGATATGCGTGGGCATTTCCGCGTCCCGATCACATCTCGTTCGGCATTGCCACCACGCAAGACGCTTTTGAACACGAGCCACTTGACGATCTGCTGTGGCAATTCATGATCGGCTATTACGAGCAGTGCGACGGCAGAACAGTAAAATTCTGGAACAACGAAACGAACACACCGGAACGATCACGTATCCATGAGCACTTGCGCGCGACTGCCGAACGCTACGCCGCGCGCATCCCGGGACTCGCCCCCAAGACATGGGACACGAGAAAAGTTTCTGGTGACGACTGGGCGTTACTTGGCGACGCGGCTGGCTTCGCAGATCCGGTCACGGGTGAAGGTATCTATTATGCTTTGCGCTCAGCGGAGTTGTTTGCAGAGACATATCTGAGCGGATCGTCGCAGTCGTACGAACAGCGTTGGCGTGAAGATTTTGGCGCTGAGTTGCGACGGGCAGCGCAGATGCGCCGGCGGTTTTATGGCAACTTCTGGGGCGCGCCTTTTACGGAGCGCATGATCGAATTCGCACGCGGCCATCGCGGCGTGAAGCGCGTGTTAGGTGATCTCGTCGCCGGCGAACAAGGCTACGTCGATCTCAAAAAGAAACTCGTCAAAAGCGCCCTTCGCCCTTAGTACACAAAAAGCACAAAACAGAGTAGCCACAAAAAAGCACATAAAGCACATAAAATAAACCCCATCAACTCAGAAAAACCTTTTGTACTTTATGTGCCTTTTGTGGCTAAGGGGCTAATCTGGTGATGGACCAGCCGGTGGCGTCGCGCTGGTAGAGGATGCGATCGTGGAGGCGGCCGACGCGGCTCTTCCAGAATTCGATGCGCTCGGGCTTCAGACGATAACCGCCCCAGAATTCGGGGCAATCAATCTCACGATCCAGATACAAAGCCTCCAACTCATGCGCACGTTGCTCGAGAACGTCGCGACTATCGATCGCCTCACTCTGCGCCGAAGCCCACGCGCCAATCTGACTTTCGCGCGGCCGAGTCTTGAAGTAATCGCATGACTCCTGCGCCGACGTTCTCACGACGCTTCCCTCGACGCGCACCTGGCGATCGAGTTTCGCCCAGTAAAAAACGAGCGCCGCATAAGGATTCGCGTCCAACTGCTCTGCTTTCGCACTCCGGTAGTTCGTGAAGAAAACAAAACCATCATCGTCGACCTGCTTGAGCAAAACCATGCGCGCGAAAGGTTTGCCGTCGGGAGTCGCGGTGGCGAGCGTCATCGCTTCGGGCATCGGGAGCCCGGCGGCGAACGCATCGTTGAACCAAAGCTGAAACTGCTTGATCGGATCTCGATCGATCGTCTTTTCGTCGAGACCTTCGAGTGCCATGTTCGTCATTTTTCTGTATACGGCGCGAGCTTCTCTCGCAACTCTGCGGGAATGGGAACTGTTTCAAACGTCTGCTGGTTGACTGCCGCGAGCACGAAATGCGCAGTCGCAACCAGGTCGTCGCTTCCCTTTCGACGCACTTCAAAATTCAAGCGCATCGACTTCGTACCGAAGCGTCCAACCCAAACGCTCACTTCCAAAATATCATCAAGCCGCGCAATGCGATGAAAGTCACACTCGAGATGCACGCGCGGCAGCCAGATATTCAACTCATCAAACATCACTCCATAATGCAATCCAACGGCACGAAACAACTCCGTCTCGGCAAATTCAAAGAAGTGAATGTAAGCGCCATAGAAAATGATGCGCGCCGCATCAACATCACCCCAGCGAACGCGCTCTTCGATCGAGAATTTTTTGTAATCAGCCATTACGATTGCGATAAAAAGTGCAGCAACGCGTCGTTAAACTGCTGCGTCCGCTCCAGGTTCGAAACATGTCCCGCATGGTCCAGTATAACAAGACGCGAAGTGTCGATCGCGTGATGCATCTTTTCACTATCAGCCACCGGCGTGATCGCGTCTTCAGCGCCGACAAGAATCAACGTCGGCACAGTGATCTTCGGCAACAGCTCCGTTTGATCCTCGCGTTCGGCCATTCCGCGCAACGCAGCCGCCGCGCCCGCGGGCTTGGTTTGCAACATCATGTCGCGAACAAACTTCACGATCTCCGGACGCTTGCTAACAGTCTCCGGCGTGAGCAGCTTTGGCAACATCGCGTCGGCAATACCAGCCATCCCTTCCGACAACGCTTTCTCTGCTTGTTGCGCGCGCGTTTGTTTTCCTTCGGCAGTGTCAGCTTGTGCACGCGTGTCGGCAAGGACAAGCGCGCGCACCCGCGAATGAAACTGTTTGTAGAACGCCAACGCTACGTAGCCGCCCATCGACAGTCCACCGATCGTGGCGCGCGGTATCTCGAGATGGTCCATCAATGCCGCGACGTCCGCGGCGAGCTGGTTCATCGTGCTGGTGTCTTGAGAAGCCTCGCTGTCGCCAAACCCACGGAGGTCAGGAGCGATGATGCGATGATCATTGCTTAGCGCTGGAAGTTGTTCGGTCCAGAGTGCGCGATTGAATGGATAACCGTGAATGAGCACGACAGGACGACCAACACCCGTGTCCGTGTAGGCGAGATTAATGCTATTGATGCGAACGCGACTTACTTCCATAGGTAAACTTAAACAAGATGAACAAGTTTTTTTCAGGATTTACATGTTCATCTTGGAGTATCTTGTAAATCCTGTCTAAAAGTCTCTATTCGCCGCACGCGCCACAACGGAAATCAACTCCGTCAATTCCACCGGCTTCGCCAGGTAAATCTGAAAACCGGCCGACAACGCACGCTCGCGATCCTCCTCTTTCGCGTACGCCGTGATCGCCACCGCCGGAATGTTTTCCGACGCGCCATTCTCCAGCGATCGAATCTTCTTAATCAAACCGTAACCATCTTCATCCGGCATCGCAATGTCTGAGACGAGCACATCGGGCCGCTTGAGTGTTATTGCCTCGATCGCCTCGCCCGCCGAAGACACCGCCGTGACGTTCGCCTGTCGCCGTTTGAGCGCTGTTGCCATCAAGGTCAGCGTGTCATCATCGTCGTCGACGAGCAGCACGTTGAGGCCCGATAACAACTGCTGCGATATCGCCACCTTTTGCTGATCCCGTTCGGCAAAACTCTTAACAGCGGCGGTTGATTCGATAAGCGGTAGTCTGATTTTAAGAGTCGCTCCACGACCCTCGCCACCGCTCTCAGCCTTGATCGTACCGCCGTGTATCTCGACGAGGTGTCGCGCGATTGCAAGACCGAGTCCGAGCCCGCCGTGCTGCCGAGTCGTCGTGCTGTCAGCCTGGCGAAATCGATCGAACACGTACGGCAAAAACTCTTTACTTATACCAACGCCCGTATCCGATACGCTCACCTCAACCGCTCCACCGGCACGAGACACCTTCACACAAACGCGCCCACCACTGTCAGTAAACTTCACCGCATTCGACAGCAAGTTCCAAACAACTTGCTGAAGCCGGTTTGCGTCGCCCGACACCATCGCGGGCGCCGAATCAAAATACTTCTCGATCTTGATGCCCTTCGCTTCAGCCGTAGGCCGCACCACGTTGATTGCATTCTCAACGACCGGCACGACTTCCAACGGATGTAGATCGAGATAAAGGTTGCCGGTGATGATGCGCGATACGTCGAGAATGTCGTCGACGATTTGCGCCTGCGCTTTCGCATTACGCCAGATCACTTCGACTGCCTGCTGCGTAACCGAATCGTCGAGCGTGCCGCCTTCGAGCAATCGCGACCAACCGAGTATCGCCGTCAGCGGCGTGCGCAACTCGTGCGAAACAGTCGCGAGAAACTCGTCTTTCAATCGGTTCGATTCTTCAGCCGCTTTTCTTGCAGCGCGTTCGAGCTCGAGTAGTCGCACATTCTCGATTGCCACCGCGGTGAGGTTTGCCGCCATGCTCATCGCCGTCACATGTTCCGGCTGGTAAACATTCTTCTCGTAACTCTGCACTTCGATCGTGCCGATGATTCGTCCCATCACCGCCATCGGCACTGCCATCGACGAGTCAGGCCGCAAACCATTGTCTGGACCAACAACGACGCCAGGACTCGCCGCCGTCGCGCGCATGTAGTCGTTCGTGATGACCACCTGGCCAGTACGTACTGCACGACTATTCGGACCAGCAACCGTAACCTTCAGCGGCGGCAACTCGGAAACATTCAACTCTTCGCCATCGGCCCAGCCATAACAGCACGTTCGAACGTCACGAATCGGATCATAGAGCGAAACGAAAAACCCGTTACACGGAACCGATACGTTTGTGAACTGGCGCAGTGCTTTGAAGATCGCGTGCAGATCTCCGGCGGTCCCGAGCGCCTGGGCGAAGACCTTGATCCTTTCGAGCAGGCGTTCGTATTCGAGCAGTGCGCGCTGGTCCGCATCGCGCAAGGCCTCGGACGTTTTGCGCAGCGCTTCTTCCGCACGCTCGCGTTCCTGGAGCGTGTTTTGAATCGTGGTCGCGGATTTCTTGAGCTCTTCAGCCGCGTGTTCCGCGCGTGAGCGAGCACGAACTTCAGCGCGCGTTACGGCAGCGAAAAGCAAGCTGATTAGCCCACCGAGAATCAGCGTGTATTTGAGTAGATACCTGTTCGAGGATGTTTCAAACGAGGGACTGGTGACAAAAGCCAGCGTCCATGTGCGACCCTCAACCTCCTGCTGCTTCGTCTCGGTAAACATTGGCCTGGCGGAGACTTCGTTACCGACGGAACCGAGTAAATTGGCAGCTTTCTCTTCTGTGCCGTCATAGATCTTGAAGTTAACGGCGCTCTTCTTGTTTGCGATAGCGGCCTCAATAAAATCCTCGGCGCGCAACGGGCTGTAAATAAATCCGAGCAGCGCCTCGCGTCGTTCCTGCTCGGTATTAATCAGCGCGTTCTTTTGATAAACGGGAACATAGATTAAAAAGCCGGATTGCCTGCTGGCCTCGGGAAGATCTCTTTCCTGCACGAGATGTACGCGTCCCGAAGCAAACGGCTTTCCCGTGTCACGCGCGGCTTCCATCGCCTGGCGCCGCGTCTCGTTCGTGCCCATGTCATAACCGATCGCGCCCTGGTTGCGAATCGAGTTGGGCTGCAGGTAAATAATCGAGTTGTATTCGCTGCGAGGAGAGTCGTCGGGCCAGATTCTGAAATCATGGAAACCCTGGCGGTGCATGCCGTTGACGACCCGTGCCTTGTCTTCGGGAGCAAACCTGACTGAGTAACCGATACCTTCCACGCCGGGATAGTTTTTATCAAGCTCGATCTCTGTGACGAAGCTTTCAAATTCGTGCTCGTCAACAAAATCGCTGGCAGCAAAAAGTCCAGTGCCCGCGCGCAGCAAGGCCGTTGACGTAGCGATACGCAGTCGCACCTGGTCCTGGATCTCCTGCACCGAGCTGTTGAATCTGATGCGGTCCTGCTCGTAAGTGAGTTTATAGAAGTAGTAATAGACGAGCAGCGTGAAGCAGAAGCCAAGCAGAAGGATCAGATAAGGCAGGAGAACGCGATTTCGCATGGGAAGGCGGCTTTAGCCTGCGAAGCAGGCATAAGCATAAAACCTGGGGGCGCAAGCCCCAGGTTAGCATTAAAATTTACCCACAGAGCCCACGATAGTGGGCGACAGCGCTGAACTTCTCCGGCTGTCGCCCGTTTTCACGGGCTCCAAACAAATTCTGACTCCTGATCCTGGGGCTTGCGCCCCAGGCTTTATGCTTGCGCCTGCTTCGCAGGCTAAAGAAACTACTTGACGCGTCGAGTCCTGCGCCGCAGAAAGTCAATCAACACGAATTGCGATAGATTGCCGGGGTTGGCGAAATAAGCTTTGCCATTCGTCATGGCGCTCATCTGTTTTACAAAATCTACCAGGTAGTAGTCGCTGGCCAGCATGAAGGTATTGATCATGATGCCAGCCTTTCGGCACGCCTGAACTTCCTTGAAAGTCTCGGCCATTACGAACGGATCGCCGCCCATCGAGTTCTTATAAAGTCGACGCGCCGCGTTGCCGCTTTTACTTTTACTTGTACCGGGTCCGCCCTGTAAGAAACAAGCCGTGGGTTTGCCGTCAGTCACCATCACGATCTGCTTCATCTCTTTGCGCTGCGCCTGAAGCAGACGGCGTGCGAGGCGAAGTCCTTCAGCGGTGTTTGTGTGATATGGACCGACCTGCGTCGTCGCGAGTTTTGCGAGCGGCAACTCTTCGGCATCGTCGTGAAACAGGACCACTTTGAGAGAGTCGCCCGGATATTGCGTGCGAATCAGGTGCGACATCGCGAGCGCCACTTTCTTCGCGGGCGTGAAACGATCCTCGCCGTAGAGAATCATCGAGTGCGAACAGTCGAGCATCACGACGGTCGCGCATGATGATTGATAGTCACACTGGTGGACGTGCAGATCGCGGTACTCGAGATTGAGTGGAACTTTCAAACCCTCGCGTTGAATCGCGGAGAGCAAGGTAGTGTTGACGTCGAGATTGATCGTGTCGCCAAACTCGTAACGTTTACTCGCGGCAGCCGCTTCGATACCGGTCGATAGATAAACCGTGTCATGCCGTCCGGCGGCGCTCTTGCCAAAACTCCCGAGCAGATTTCGCAGCGTCTTGTAACCGAGAAAATCGAGACCCTTTTCAGTGACTTCGAAACGAACGTCACGCGGCAGCGGCTCCGAGACTTCACCCGGACCACGCATTCCTCTTTGCCGCTCGGCGCGTTGTGGTTGTTCTTCGCGGAGTGAAAGGTAGCCTTCTTCGACGAGTCGCTCGATCAGTTGATTCAGCAACTCTTCGAGCAGCGAGCCGCGAAACTTACCTTCGTTCTGCGCGAGCATCTCGCGGATCTGTTGTTCGTCGACGAGGCCCTGGTCCATGAGCGCCTGAAGCAGTGCGCGTCGCAGTGCGTCGAGTGAGTTGTCGGTCTGCTTTTGCTGGCGGGTCCAGTAATAATCGTCGTCGTAGCCGGAATCGAGCAGAGCATCAGACATGCGGTCCATCAACTCACCCAGATTGATGGAGAAAACGTCGAACCCCTGGAACTTGGAATACTTGAACCGCATAAAGCCTATGAATATTTTCCGGTTTCGGTTAGATCGTCGTAAATCATACCGCGACGATCTTTCTTTGCTTTTGTCACCGCAGCGTAACCACCTTCTTCGTTGCGGCTGATCTTGTTCTCAGCATACAAGCCTTCCAGCACGAGCTCGCACGTGGAAACAAGCTCACCTATGTCGGAGCGCCTGAAATCAAAAGGTATCATCGCGGTTTCGAGCAGCTCGGGAACTGCTTCGATGAGGTTCAAACATTCCCCGGTGGCGGCAGTGTCGGCGAGCAGGAGTTTGTTTCCTTCATCAAACCATTGCACTGTTCGCGAAAAATCGATGCCGACAAAGTAGCCTTCGAAAATCTCGCCGGCGGCGCGCTTGATGAGATCGCGCGCGATCCGGTTCGCGCCGAGTTGTTCGCCTTCGTATTCGAGCTCCATCTTGCCCGTCATCGACGGAATCGCCGCGTAAATGTCTGAAATACGCGGCACGACAAACTCTTCGCCAGTCAACAGCGCGCGTCGCTCAGCGTTCGAGATCACTGACTCCATAACCGTGATCGGCATTCGCTGCGAAACTCCGGAATGCTTATCGACGTGATTGTCGTCGCGCGCTTCGAAAGCAATCTGCTCGACCACTTCGCGAATAAACTCCGGAACGACCAGTCGATCCCTATCTTCGAAGCGATCGGTCCACGCTTCCTGTCGCGTAATCTCAATCGCTTCCGGGATCTCTTTGGGATAGTGCGTCAGGATCTCGGCGCCGATGCGATCTTTCAGCGGTGTGATGATCTTTCCGCGCGCGGTGTAGTCTTCCGGATTCGCGGAGAACACCAGCATCACGTCGAGCGGCAGGCGTACCGGATAACCCTTAATCTGCACGTCGCCTTCCTGCATGATGTTGAAGAGTGCGACCTGGATCTTGCCGGCGAGATCGGGCAGCTCGTTGATCGCGAAGACGCCGCGATTCGCACGCGGCAGCAGACCGTAATGGATTGTCAGCTCGTCGCTCAGCAGGTGACCGCCTTTCGCGGCTTTGATCGGATCGACGTCACCAATGATGTCGGCGACTGTGACGTCGGGCGTGGCTAGTTTCTCGACGAAACGCGCGTCGCGGCCCACCCAGTCGATCGGAGTCGAATCGCCATGTTCGGTGAGCATCTGCCGGCCGTAAGCGGAGATTGGACGAAACGGATCGTCGTTGACTTCCGACCCGGCGATGATCGGGATGCGCTCGTCGAGCAAGTCTGTCAGCAAGCGAATGATTCGACTCTTCGCTTGTCCGCGCAGGCCGAGCAGGATGATGTTGTGCCGCGACAGGATTGCATTGATCAGTTGCGGGATGACCGTGTCCTGATAGCCGACAATGCCCGGAAAGAGTCTCTCGCCGCTTTGCAGTTTAGTGATTAGATTGCGACGCAGCTCGTCCTTGACCGAGTGGGTTTGATACCTGGCCGCCCTGAGTTCGTTACGGGTTCTTGGGTAATCCATATTGGTGTGGGGGAGATTCTAACAGGATTACAGGATTTACAGAATTATCAGGATAGTCCTGCTATTCCTGTAATCCTGTTAAAGGTTTCCTCGTCAATCACCTCATACTCACGAAGCCTTTCGAGGTGTGCGAGGACGGCACGTTCGGCCATTGCGTGCGCCTTGGGTGAGACGTCTGTGTAGACGCGCTCGACGATCTCTTTCAGGGTCGAAGCCCCTCCACGTATGGCCCCGGTGATGTTTTCTTCGCGCTCCAGCCGGTGCAGGATGTACTCGATAATCTTGCGATAAGGCGTTGCGACTGCCGGACCGTGTCCGCCAAGCAGCACCCCCAGCATGGGCAATGCGAGCATGCGCTCAAGTGAGTTTAGATACTCACGCATGTTGCCCTCCGGCGGATCGATGAGCACCGATCCGATACCGACGATGTTATCGCCAGTCATCAGCACGCCACGTGGTTCATCATGAAAACAAAGATGACCTTTTGCGTGGCCGGGCGTGTGCAGCGCGCGCAAGTGGATAACAGGGTCGCCTTCAAGCGTGATCACGTCGTTGTCTTCAATCAGACGATCGACGTGCACATCGCTCAGCGCCGCAGCCGTTTGTGCGTGTGCCGCAACCGGGACGTTGCCGCCGAGATGTTCCTTTAGCGCATTCACGCCGCCGACGTGATCCGGATGCAGGTGCGTGATGATGATCTCGCGGACGCGGCGACCTTCTGCGATCATGTCGTCAATACATTCGGCCAGCGCCTGCTGTTCGTCGTCGTAAGGCGAGCCCGGATCGAAGACCAGCATCTCGTTCGAGCTGTGAACGATGTAGCAGCATGTATGCGTCGCAGGCGGTCGGGTCGGTGTGCGCACCGGAAAGCACGTGTAATTTGGACGGAAGGTGATGCGTCGGGCGGGTTCGCCGTGCGCCTGAGGTATCGAAAGAAATCGCTCGACGAGATCAGGCGTAAGACCTTCACCAAGAGTTCTGAGCGCATGCAGCGTTGGCGGTACAGCGACAACCAGATCCCTCATCCAGCGATCGTAAGCATCACGTGCCGCCCGCCATTCACCGCTTTGTAGCTCTCCGGCGATCACGTTCGGTTCCTGCTTCGGCGGACATTTCACCAGAAAGAACCACGTGTCAAAACGTCGTGCATTGAAGGGCGGCGTCACCCAGCGACCAACGTACGTGAAATCATCGGCATCGAGATACAGCTCGTAATGCTGCAACAGCGCCGGCCACGACATTCGTCCTGATTCGAGATCGTCGAGCAGGGAAGCTCGCTGGCCCTTCGTCAGCGTCTCGCTGCCACGCGCAACAAGCACGCCTAACTCTTCAAACAGCTCGCGGGCGGCGCCGCTGATCATCGCTGCAGTCTGAGGATTTGATGCGTTGCGCACGTCGACTTCAGCGTCACATGCGTCGATCTGCCCGCCCGGAAAAGCCTGAAAACCGGGCAAAAACGCAAGCTTTTGGCTGCGTTGGACCCAGAAAACTTCCGGATTGTCGGGATCAGTATCGTGCCGCAAAAGGATGATCGCGGCAGCGTCTTTTGGTGTGTTTGCTACGGGTCGTTCAGACATCAAGTACGGCGTCTATTCACGAATAGCGGAATCGCTCACCATCGCCCGGACCCCAGGGCACACCGCGCATGTGGTAACCGCCTTCTTCCCAGAAGCCTGCTTGATCTTGCTCGAGGAACCGCACGCCCTTTATCCACTTCGCCGACTTCCACGCGTAAAGCTGCGGGATGATCAGGCGCACTGGTCCACCGTGCTCGGGGGCGATTGGCTGTCCGTCGTGGGACCATGCGAAGAGTGAGTCTTCGTTCAGGAAGTATTCGATCGGAACGTTGGTGGTCCAACCGTAGTCGTAAGCGAGCGCAAGAACGAATTTCGCTTGCGGTTTCACCCCTGCGAGTCGCGCGATCTCGCGCGTCGATACACCGCTCCAAACGTTGTCGAGACGCGACCAGCGCGTCACGCAGTGAAAGTCAGCATAGACACGCACGGCCGGAAGTTGCATAAACTCATCAAGCGACCACTTCAGTTGGTTGTCGACAAGTCCTTCAACTTCAAAAGTCCACGTTGCGAGATCGATATCGGGTGTGCCGTGTGCGTCGAGGACGGGCCACTTCTTCGTGCGCGACTGTCCCGGCGGAATGCGTTTCTCGCGGCGCGTGTCGGGACTGATGATGATCTCCCGATCGTCGATCTCTTCCGGTTTACGCGGATCGGTTGTTTGGTATTTCGGATCCTGGAATAGATTATTTAGAAAGCTCATAACTTGAATTAGCCGCAGATTAACGCAGATGAACGCGGATCATTTCCTGCTCTTGCGCTCAGCGAGCGCGATCAACTCGTCCGGCATCCATTTGCCGACGCCTTTCGCGACCGCGTCATCAATGCCGACAGTTCTGTCGTGCCAGTCGTCGCGATTTCCTTCGGGGCCGCGCTCGCGTTCGTAGTTTTCAGTTTGTTCGAGACTGATAATGATGCCAGTCATGACTTCCTTCCAGTCCTGAAACTGAATACCGCGCCTCACGATCGGAAGTCCGGCCGTCCAGTCTTCCTCGGGCGCGCGTGCGTCCTGCTCGGGAATGGTCAGATTGTGCAGTGGTGGGAACGCCCCGCCGGAAAAATCTTTGACCAACTGGTCTTTCACCTGCGCGTACGACCAGTCCGAATATTCCTGTCGCAAAGACTGCGCGCGACGAAAAATATCCGCGACCGTGGGTTGCTCCTGAGCCATCTTCACCTGCTCTCTTAGTCTGATTTGGAAAGCAATACCTTACACTGCCGCAGCATCAGGCACCAAACGACGGGCGGCCACGGAGGGCCGCCCCTACAGTTGAGGTGACGTCATGAAAAACAACTGTAGGGGTGGCCCTCCGTGGCCACCCGTCGTGATTATCTTGCGTGACGAACAATCAGCGTTACGACTAAAAGCGCGGTCGTGATTAGGGCCGAGAGGAGGCAATACTGGCAAAACTCACGGATGACGAAGGCCTGGATATACATCAACCACACACTGATCGCGAACATCGTGATCACCATCGCTCGAACAAGCGTCGCGGCGCGTGGGTAACCGAAGAGCGTGAGAATGGCGAGACTGAAGACCGTGAAATACGCCGCCGCACCGACCGCCGCCAGCGGAATACCCGCCACCACAGCGTACGGACTACTCAAAACAGCCGAGCAGCCCGAAATGATCGTGCAGCGTACACTCTGTCCCGTAACGTGTTCGATCGTGAGGTAAAGCGCGTCGGCCAGTCCGACAAGTGAAAGCAGCGCGGCAACGACGTAAAGCTTCTTCATCTGCCACTACTTCGCAACTCGTTCTGAATCACAACGCGCAGTTTTTCAGCAGGAAGATTCTCGAATGGCACTTCGCGGCCGTTCATGAAGACGGTGGGCGTGCCCTTCACGCCGAGTGAATGCCCGCGCTTGCCGTCCGCAAAGATTCGTTGCGCGACAAGGTCGCCGTTCATGTCGCGTTTGTAGCGCTCAACATCAAGACCAAGCTGTTTCGCGTAGCCTTCGAAGATCGGGCGCACGTCAAACTCTTTCTTCCAATCGTTCTGATGCTCGTAGATTAGGTCGTGCATTTCCCAAAACTTGCCCTGCAGCCCGGCGGCTTCAGCGGCTGACGCGGCCGCGAGCGCGTGCTGGTGCGTTGGCACGAGTGGAAACTCGCGAAAGGTGATCTGCAACTTATCGCCAAACTCCGCTTTCATCTGTTCGAGTATCGGATGAAAGATGCCGCACGGCGGACACTCGAAGTCACCAAACTCCTCGATCTTGATTGGCGCATCCGCTGGTCCAAGCACGTGCGGCGGATCTGCTCCCGGAACGCCCTGAACGACCGGCGGTTTTTGCTGCTGTGCTACTGGCGAACCCGGCGAGGACGACTGCTGGGTTACCGGAGTTGTCGGCGAGGCGGGTATGGTCCGGGTCAAGTACCAGGCGCTGCCGAGCGCGACGGCGAGAACGACGAGGATGATGATGAAAGGTAATGTTCGCTTCATATTAATTGGAGATCAAACTGCTGCCGCCACGGTTGCCGCAAGTGAGCGGAAAATATCGCGCCCGTCACTCGAGCCGAGCAAATCTTCACACGCGCGTTCCGGATGCGGCATTAAACCCAGAACATTGCGTTCGCGATTACAAATTCCGGCGATGTTGTCGCGCGAGCCGTTTGGATTCGCGGCGTCTGTGATGGTCCCGTCTTTTTCACAGTAACGAAAAACAATTGCGTCTTCGCGTTGCAGCTCGGCGAGCGTGTTGTCGTCGCAGATGTAGTTTCCTTCGGCGTGTGCGATCGGAATGCGCAGCACGGCGCCGCGCGTCAGCTCGTTAGTAAAAGGACTGTCAGACGTTTCGACACGAACGTAAATGTGTTCGCAGATGAAGTGCAGATCGCGATTGCGAATCAGAGCGCCCGGCAGCAGTCCGGCTTCGCAGAGAATCTGAAAACCGTTGCAAATGCCGAGCACAAAGCGCCCGCTTTGCGCAAACTTTTTGACCGAGTTCATCACGGGCGAGAAGCGGGCGAGCGCGCCGGCCCGAAGATAGTCGCCGTAAGAAAAACCGCCGGGGAGAATCACCGCATCGTACGTCGAAAGATCTGTTTCGCGGTGCCAAATGAAGTCGACTGGCTGACCCACGTGCTTTGAAATGACGTGGTAGGCGTCGTGGTCGCAATTCGATCCGGGAAAAACGATAACTCCGAATTTCACGCTTCTATCTCCACGCGGTAGTCTTCGATTATAGGATTCGAAAGGACTTCGCGCGCCATTTTCTCGATTGACTCAAGGGCGCGCTCGTTATCCATCGTTCCATCGAGCGAAATCTCGAAATATTTCCCCTGCCGCACGTCGGAAATTCCCGAGAAGCCGAGTAGCTCGACCGAGTGCTGGATGGCTTTTCCCTGCGGATCGAGCACTCCGGATTTTAGGTTCACATAAACTTTGGCTTTCATCTGTCACCCTGCCAGCCAGATTTCTCTGTGCAACCTCTGTGTTCTCTGTGTCTCTGTGGTTTGAATTGCCGCAAAATCACCACAAAGGCACAGAGGACACAGAGGTTGCACGGAGAAGCAGTTCAAATTAAGTCACCGTCCGGATCAACAAATCGTTGCTTAAAAAGCAGTTGTTGGCATAATATCTCCGGCTCGTAGACCTATCGCGCCCGGAGTCAAAACCCTTTCTAACAGGAGAAACTTATAATGCAAAACCCTCCGCCCGTCCAAGTGAGCAGCCAGCCGCCAGCCCAAGCCGGCAAATCCAGTACAGGGCTTGATGAAAATATTGCCGCGTTGCTGTCATACATTTTTGGCTGGGTGTCCGGGCTGATTTTCTTCCTGATTGAAAAAGACAGTCGCCTGGTTCGATTTCACGCGATGCAGTCGCTGTTGTTCAACGTGCTGGTTGGCGTTGTCGCGATTGCTCTCTGGATCGTGCTGTTCATTGTCTTCATGATAGCGGCCCAACTTTCAAGTGCTTTGGCTACTGTGCTGAGTTTGGTCTCAATATTGGTTTGGGGAGTTTTTCTCCTTGCCATCCTGGCTGGATTCATCCTGTGCCTGGTCAAGGCGTTCCAGGGCCAGTATTTCAAGCTGCCCGTGATCGGGAACTTTGCTGAGAAGTTCTCGGCGAAGTAGCTACAACAGCCCGAGCCTTCCAT
>DATFDT010000117.1:0-7767 GCA_035251975.1 Pyrinomonadaceae bacterium
CACCTCAATGCAAGACCGTTTAGTACGCTGCATCGTCCATCCGTTGACGTGTTGTTTCAATCCGCGGCGGAAGTCTATCGCAATCGCGTGCTCGGTGTTGTAATGACGGGGATGGGATCGGATGGAAAGCAGGGAGCCGCCTGGATCAAATCGCAGGGCGGGCTTGTCTTTACGGAAGCGGAGAGCAGTTGCGTGGTATATGGTATGCCGGGCGTGGTGATGGAAGCCGGTTTGAGTGACAAGAGTGTCGCTCTTGAAGACATGGCCCACGCGATCAGGGAGGTAGTATGAGTCAGAAGATTCTGATCGTCGACGATTCTGCGTTGTCACGCAGGACTCTGCGACGAATCCTCGAGACCGCGGGTTACGAAGTGGTGGAAGCAGCCGATGGAATGACCGCGCTCGAGCTCTACTTTCTCGAAAAGCCGAGTTTGGTTTTGCTTGATCTTGTAATGAAAGGGATGTACGGGCTCGATGTGCTCGTGAAATTGCGTGAGATGGATCCGAAGGCATTAGTTGTAGTTGCCAGCGCTGATATTCAGAGTTCGACACGAAAATTGGTTGATGAGGCGGGAGCGCTAGCGTTTATAAACAAACCGTTTGTGTCGGAACAAGTGATTGCGGCTGTCCAGGCAGCACTCGCGGAAGGAGTCACTGGTGAAACTAACTGAGCGACAGCGCGACGCGCTTTCCGAGCTCATCAACATTGCCTTCGCGCGCACCGGAGCCGCGCTCTCGGAGCTGACCGGGCATCGTGTGTTACTCGATCCACCGGAGGTTGCTGTTTATAGAACTGAGGAATTGCGGGGAGCGCTGGCTAAGTTTGTTCCGGGCGATGTGGCTTCGATTCATCAGGTGTTTGCTGGACCAGTCGCGGGTGATGCGTTGTTGTTGTTGAATTATGCCGGCGCCGTGCAGCTCACTGACCTGCTTACGGACGAGCACCAGCAGTCAAACTTTCTCGATGAATCAGCGCGAGAAGTTTTAACTGAGGTTGGGAATATTCTTTTGAATGCGTGTCTGGGAATGTTTGGAAATTTGCTAAACGTTCACGTCACGTTTTCCGTGCCGCGGCTTCATCTCGAGACGCTTGATGACTTGCTCGCGTCGATAACGACAGACAAGCCCGAGATGCATTACGCGCTCGTGATCTATACGGCGTTTCAGATCCGCGACAGTTCAGTCAAAGGATTTCTTGTGATCGTGTTGAGCGTCGAATCGCTCGATCGTTTAATTCAGGAAGTCGACGCCTGGGAAGCGCAACAGGGCCGGTGATGCAACAGTTAAGGCAAAGTAAGGATTTGCCTCAAATGTCAGTAGTCGAACTTGGACCGGGTCAGTACCACCCGCTACCGCGAGGTGGTACTGACCCGCTCCAACAGTGGTTTCTGATTTCTTAGTTGTGATGACAGAGAGTAGGTCCAAAGAGACATTACTGAACGCTGCGGTCCTGCACTGGATGCACGACTTGGCGGCGCAGGGGATCGTCACGACTGATAACGAGTTAAACGTCGTCGAATGGAACCACTGGATGTGGGAGCACACCGGAAAAACCAGGGCTGAAATAATCGGTCGTAATCTGCTCGAGTCGTTCCCGGAACTGACTCAGCGCCGCCTCGACCGACACTACAAGTGGGCGCTCGAAGGCAAGGTGAGCGTGTTGTCGCAGGCGCTGCATGGTTATTTGATTGCGATGCCTGCCGTATCGGGCGAGCACGGCTTTACGCAGATGCAGCAGGCGGTCCGGGTTTCTCCGCTGAGTCACGAAGGTCGAGTAATTGGAACGCTGACGATTATCGACGACGTAACCGAACGGGTAGCGCGTGAAGCTGAGTTGCAAGCGCAAATCGAAGAGCGATCGAGGCTGCTTTCGAGTGAGAACGTAGCGCGGCGTGAAGCGGAGCGAGCGAACCGTTTGAAGGACGAGTTTCTCGCTACGATCTCGCACGAGTTACGCAATCCATTGAATGCGATTCTGGGTTGGGCCCACATGATGCGTCTCGGCAAACTCAACGAGGCCAACATGGAACGCGCAGTCGAAACGATCTACCGGAACGCGAAATCTCAAAGCCAGTTAGTCGCCGATCTCCTCGACGTGTCGCGCATTATCTCGGGGAAGTTACGACTCGATGTGCGCACAGTTGATCTGATTTCGATCGTCAATGCGGCGATCGACTCGATTCGTCCGGCGACTGACGCCAAGAGCATTCGCTTGCAGACGATGCTGGATCCGGCGGCTGGTCCAATCTCCGGTGATGCCGATCGACTGCAACAGATTGTTTGGAACCTGTTGACGAACGCGGTGAAGTTCACTCCGAAAGGCGGTCGCATACAAGTCAAGCTACAGCGCATCAACTCGCACGTTGAGATCGTCGTGAGTGATTCAGGAGTTGGCATCAGCAAAGAGTTTCTTCCCCACGTTTTTGATCGTTTCCGCCAGGCAGATGCGAGCACCACGCGCTTACACGGCGGCCTCGGGCTCGGGCTCTCGATCGTTCATCAACTGGTGGACCTTCACGGCGGGAGTGTGGCGGTGCAGAGTGAAGGAGAAGGGAAGGGCGCAACTTTTACGATCACGCTGCCGTTCGTTGGCGTGATTAGTCAGAACGAAGCTGAGGCTGTACATCCGACTCAGAGTGAGGAGATCCCTTCGTTCGACGGTTTGCCTTCGCTCGATGGTCTCAAGGTGCTCGTCGTCGACGATGAGGCGGACACACGCGAATTGATCGGTGAAGTTTTGAAGGAGTGTGGCTCGGAAGTAATAATCACCCGTTCCGCCGCCGAAGCATTAGAAGCACTCGAACAACACAAGCCGGACATTCTTATCAGTGACCTGGGAATGCCCGACGAAGACGGCTATTCATTGATTGAAAAGATCCGCGCCCTGCCTTCAGAGCGCGGCGGCAACATCCCGGCCGCAGCCCTCACCGCCTACGCACGCGCCGAAGACCGCATGCGCGTCCTCCGCTCTGGCTTCCAATTCCACCTCCCCAAACCCGTCGACTCCGCCGAACTCGTAACCGTCGTCGCGAGCCTGGCCGGCCGCGCCTACAAGAGTTAGCGTTCGAGAGAACTGCTCGGGTGCGCACCCTGGAATTCTTACCCGTCGTTCGTTCTGAGCGCTAGATCAGTTTGTAAGCCATGAAATTAACTGTCTCTTTACTTTGTCGTGAGGGATGTTTTCGCCCCGATCAAGTTGATCAAGACCCTTCAGAACCGCAGCCATAAACTGAATGCGTTCACCAATCTCTTCTAGTCTCCAAGCGTAATTCCCGACTTTTGAGGCAAACCGGCAGCGTGCAAACTTGCTTTGCACGAATTGCAGGTTGAATTTAAGAAAGCATGTCTAGTTTCGAAGAGAAACCATCTTGCTTTTCCGCGATTCAATTTGAGATCGAGTGAATTCAAGATTGAACTTTCCTCGATGCAAACAAGATCTGTGAAGGTTAAGATGATCGTTCAAATTCATGATAAGCATTGACTGATCTCACATGTTATCCGCGGAGTTCAACATGGTCGGCAGCCCTTTCAACGCATGATCCACTCCCACCTTGTCGCAATTTCGTAAACGGGTAATACTCTCTGGCTTATGTCAACGCAAACATCAACGGTGGCGCTGCGGTGTGCGGGGCTGGTGAAGAGGTTCGCGGATGTGACGGCTGTTAATGGGCTCGAGCTGGAGGTCTTCAAGGGGGAGTGTTTTGGGCTGCTTGGGCCAAATGGGGCCGGGAAGACCACGACGGTTGAGATATTGGAGGGATTGACGCCTTCGGATGAAGGGACGGTTGAGATACTCGGCGAGCGCTGGAGAAAGACTGATGACCGTTCATTACGCGAGCGGATTGGCGTCCAGTTACAGGAGACGCAACTTGCCGAGAAAGTAACGGTTGTCGAGACGCTGCGACTCTTTCGCAGTTTCTACCAGCGCGGTCACAACGTCGATGAAGTGATTCATACTGTGGCGCTGGAAGAGAAACGTAACGCCCGCGTTGGTAAACTCTCGGGCGGACAGAAACAACGACTCGCAGTTGCATGTGCGCTCGTAAGCGATCCGGAGTTGCTGTTTCTGGATGAACCGACCACCGGACTCGATCCGCAAGCGCGTCTCTCACTCTGGGACATCGTCGAAAAATTTCGCGCCGGTGGCGGCACCATTCTTTTGACGACTCACTACATGGAAGAAGCGTCGCGTCTCTGTGATCGCGTCGCGATCATGGACCATGGAAAAGTGATCGCACTCGGCACACCGGCTGAGCTGATTGAATCGCTCGGCGCGGATCAGATCGTAGAATTCAGCGTCACGAAAGAACTTGCGGATGATTCGTTGAAGCATCTTCCAGCCGTTACTCATTTGCACAAACGTGATGGAGATTATTCACTCACCGTTTCAGAGATCGGCGTCGCCTTGCCTGCACTGCTCGCCGAGATCGAACGACAACAGTCAGAGATCGTCACGCTCACGACGCACCAGGCGACACTCGAAGATGTATTCGTCAGTTTGACAGGGAGAATGCTGCGCGATGCCTGAAGCGAAAGAATCTCATCCACTCGTCGAACTGACGTTGACGCGCATGCGTGAGTTCCTACGCGAGAAAGAAGCCGTGTTTTGGGTCTTTGTCTTTCCCGTGTTGATGACGTTCGCACTCGGAATCGCGTTTCGCAACACAGCGCCGGATAAAACGTTAGTCGCGATCGAAGCCGGCGATGCAAAAGCAACTGAGACTGCAAGCCTCTTGTCGCGTTCGCCTGAGATTGCGGCAACTGTGTTGAGTCCAGACGAAGCCACACGAGAGTTGCGAAGTGGGAAAGTGGCTATAGTCGTAAAGCCTGGTGACAACACGTTCGAGTATCGATTCGATCCAACCAGACCGGAAAGTCGAGCAGCAAGACTACTCGTCGACGATGTTTTGCAAAGAGGTAGGGGGCGCGCGGATGTCGTGAACGTTGGTGAGGAGAAAATCACTGAGCCGGGTGCTCGTTATGTGGATTTCCTCGTTCCGGGATTGATCGGAATGAACATGATGGGCAGCGGTTTATGGGGCCTCGGATTTACCGTCGTAATCGCACGCTCGCGAAAGATCCTCAAGCGTTTCGCCGCGACACCGATGCGGCGTTCGCATTACCTGCTTTCGTTCATGCTCTCGCGTCTGGTGTTTCTGGTGCTAGAAGTCGCAGCCGTTATCATCTTCGCGACGCTTGCGTTTGGTTTTACGGTGCGCGGCTCGTGGCTGAGTGTTGCTTTGATGACGGTACTTGGTGGCTTTACTTTTTCCGGAATCGGATTGCTCGTGGCTGCGCGACCGACAACGATCGAGGGCGTATCGGGCTTGATGAATTTCATCATGCTGCCGATGTGGTTACTCTCGGGCACGTTTTTCTCTTCGGAACGATTCCCACAAATCCTGCAACCGTTCATCCAGGCGCTGCCGCTAACCGCACTCAACAACGTGCTCCGCGCTTTGATGAACGAAGGCGCAACGCTCTCGTCAAACTGGATTCCGATCGCTATTCTGCTTTTATGGTGTGTGGTGAGTTTCGTGGTTGCGTTGAAGATTTTCAAGTGGCAATAAGTAGCCTCTCACGGCGAGGGCTTTGGAGACGCAGCGGGCACTGCTTTCGGATCAACCACTTTCAAGCTGTTGCGCACCAGATCCCATGCCGGCGCGAGTTGCTGCAACTGCTTGTCTGGTCCAAATAACGTCAACACCACAACTCGCTGCCCGACCAGCGCCCAGTAGATCTTCGCCGCGCCCGTTTCACCACCCAACGAAGCACTGATCTTGACTCCATCCGCTTTAACCCCACCAATCTCTGAAGTGTCCGGCGATTGTTCCGGTTTTGCTTCCATCGCCACAAACTGTTTCTCCGTCGACGCTACATAAGGATCGATGAAAGCCTTCTTAGCATCCGGCAACTTCTCCGCTGCGATGCGTCCCTTGTGCACAAACACTCTGATTTGCACATCGCTGTTAGTCTTACTCAAGCTGAACTGCTGCGCGTCGCCGCTGCTATCGTCCCGCATGGTCCAGTCGCTCGGATAATCGAACGAAAGACCATCCTTTGTGACGGTCTTAGGTGTTTGCGCCGCGGCCATCACGCAACTAATAAAAATAATCGCCAACAGTTTGATTCGGCTCATGTCGATCTCCTAAAGATTCAACTCTGCGTAATCTCTGCGTCCTCTGCGCCTCTGTGGTTTAGATATGTTTTCGTTTCTTTTACCGCAGAGACGCAGAGAACGCAAAGATTACGCAGAGAAGATAAAGGCAAAAGATAAAAAACTCTTGACAGGTTCACTGGTCCTGTTTTATACAAAACAACTTGCGCCGCGTGAGTGTGTGCAGCATGAAAGAAGAATTTCAATGTTGACGATGACGAAACATAAAGAGCAAACGATGAAATGGCAGCCGTGCGCCGCCATGTATTCATTCGTCTGCTCGTTAGGCGTCATGGCGTCAACGACCAGTATTTTGGGCGATAGACCCGGATTCCAAATATCCGAAAATCGCCGAAATAGCAGGCATTAATTCAGCGGGAGCGGACTCCCGCTCCCAATCTCAAAGCGAAAATCAAGAGAATTGAAGGAGCGGGCAGCTTCCCTGGGAGGCTAAAAGCCCGCTCCTTTAGTTTTTTGATAATCGAAGTACCTGTTTGCGAGAGATGAAGGCAGGGAGCCTTCTATCAGATGATGAACTCGGTGCTTTGCGAGAGTCCGCGAGTTCGCCGTCTTCAGGAGAAGTGTGCCTCGAAGTGTGTTCGATGCAGTGTCTCTCTCTGCCTTCATCTATTTTTTAGCACAAGTGAGTTTCATGCGCATGTGTGGCCGAGCAGCAAAGGCGCCTGACTGTAAATCAGGCGGACCTCCAGTGTCCTTCGTAGGTGCGAGTCCTACCGCATGCACCAACTCTCAACAGGGAAGGGTAGCCTAACTGGTAAGGCAGTAGTCCCGAAAACTACCGCGCGTTTGTCGCTTGCAGGTTCAAGTCCTGTCCCTTCCGCCAATCTTTGGACCTGTAGCTCAGTGGAATGAGAGCGCGACTCTGCGAAGGTCGAGGTCGTACGTTCAAATCGTACCAGGTCCACCAGATCGCTCTTCTCTGTGCAACCTCTGTGTCTCTGTGGTGAGTTGTTGCTTTGATTAATTAACCACGGAGACACAGAGAACACAGAGGTTGCACAGAGAAAACAATATCCGAACCCGTAGTTCAGTTGGAATCAGAACGGTCGTCTTCGAAACGACAAGTCGCAGGTTCAAGTCCTGCCGGGTTCACCATACCGGCGTAGCCCAATTGGGATGAGGCGCTAGTCTTAGAAACTAGTTAGTGGGGGTTCGAATCCCTCCGCCGGTACCACTTTGATCGCATGGGGATGAACGCGAAATGGAAAGCGGGCTGATTTTCAATCAGTTGATTTGCGAGTTCGAGTCTCGTCGTCCCTGCCAAGTTCGGGCGAATGCTGAACGTGACTACATCCTTTGATTGGCCCATGTCACGCTCGTTTTCTTGTCGCCCGCGTATGTGGGTCGTAGCTCAATTGGTAGAGCTCCGCACTGTGACTGCGGCGCGTGAGGGTTCAACTCCCTTCGACCCACCCAAATTTCTCGCACGGAACTGTGGCCGAGGGGTTAGGCGCCTGATTGTCGATCAGGTCGATGACGGTTCGAGTCCGTTCAGTTCCGCCATTTTCAATTCGGGGTGTGGTGTAACGTTCGCATCCGAGTCCTGGGAACTCGTGGTGACAGTTCGACTCTGTCCTCCCCGACCATTT
>DATFDT010000118.1:0-6786 GCA_035251975.1 Pyrinomonadaceae bacterium
GGAGGGCCGCCCCTACAGTTGTTGCTCAACGGGCGCCTCCCTTGAAATTGCGTGATTAACTACAACTGTAGGGGCGGCCCTCCGTGGCCGCCCGTGCTGCGGAGAAAACGTCGAGATTTTTACAAATGTTTTGGAGACCCGACCGACTCCTGCGAGCCATTCTTATCTGGACTGCGGTGACGCTCATCATCGTCTGGCTCCCGTTCGTGCGTGGCCTGATGGATGGCGACAGCTACCAGTGGGGCAACGAGTTTTTTGGAAAGCAATTTGGCGGGCGCGGAGTGCACGGTGATTACTGGCTCATCGTGATCGAGGCCGCATTTGGAATACTTCTCCTCTATCTCGGCTGGCGTGGAGCGCGCCCACCATTTCATTGGCTGCTATTGTTCTGGCAAATCCTGATGGCCGCGCAATCGTGCTACAACTCATACACCGCGCCCGAAGACCACAGATTTAAAGGCGACACGCTTGGTGTTGATGTGTCGTTGGCCTGGGTTGGTCCAGTGTTCTTCGGTGGCTTCGCTTTGTTATCGGTCTTGTGGGTCGTGCGAGACTTGCGAACACAACACGAGAAGCACGCGCCCAAATGGATTCGTGCCAACTCCGTACTTCTTTTGATCGTGTTGGTCCTGCTTCCGATACAATTCGTGCTGCTGCGATTCGGTGAGCAACACGGGACGAGAGATCAGGCGGGCGTCCTACTCACGATGGCGCAATGGATTTTAATAAGCTGCGCGCTGTTCCCGTGGTCCGCATCGAAACGCGCTGCTGAAGTTGTAGAGACGGTCTGAATAACAAAAAGGAAAATTACCCGGCCTATGAAACCTAAAGAGCTGACCATACGCGGGCTGATTCTCGGCGCGCTCATCACGACGATCTTCACAGCGGCCAACGTCTATCTCGGCCTCAAGGTCGGTCTGACATTCGCTTCGTCGATTCCGGCCGCCGTGATCTCGATGGCCATTCTGAGCATGGTGAAGGACTCCTCGATCCTCGAGAACAACATCGTTCAGACGGTGGCGTCCGCTGCCGGCACGCTCTCGGCGATCATCTTTGTGCTGCCGGGACTAGTCATCGTCGGTTGGTGGACGGGCTTTCCCTTCTGGCAATCGTTTCTTATCTGCGTGAGTGGTGGTGTGCTCGGTGTGTTGTTCACGATTCCACTCCGGCGCGCACTCGTAACCAACTCCGATCTGCCGTATCCCGAAGGCGTCGCGGCTGCCGAAGTTTTGAAAGTCGGATCCGGTACACGTGGCGAAACAAAAGACGAGAGCGGCGAAGCACGCGAAGGTCTCATCGCCGTGATTCTCGGCTCCGTTGCCTCGGCAGGACTCGCTATTCTCACTGCAACGCGCATCGCTGCTGCTACGGTCGGCGGGTTCTTTCGTGTCGGCGCCGCTGCTTCAACCGGCTACGACATTGCTTTCTCGCTCGCACTCGTCGGTGCAGGACATCTGGTCGGACTGTCAGTCGGCATGGCAATGCTCACCGGGCTGATCATCGCGTGGGCCATCGCAGTGCCGATCCTGACTTCAATGCAGCCGCCCGCAGAAGGCGCGACGCTCGCGGCACACACTCTCGGAATCTGGAGTACACAAGTGCGCTTCATCGGCGCCGGTGCAATCGGTATCGCTGCGATCTACACACTCGCCAGACTCGCGAAGCCTGTAGTCGGCGGACTCGTCAGCACGCTCGCCAGTTCTCGTACGACTGAACGTGAAGACGATCGCGACCGCGATCTGCCACCGAGTTGGATCATCATACTGACGATCGCATGTCTCCTCCTTGCAGGTTACCTCGCGTTTACGTTCGCGCGCTCAACCGTGCTCGCCGAGAATGCAGTAACACTCACGCTCATCGCGATCCCGTTTGTCCTGATCGGCGGTTTTCTGATCGCGGGAATCTGCGGCTACATGGCTGGACTGATCGGTGCGTCAAACAGTCCGATCTCAGGTGTCGGCATTTTGTCGATCGTGCTGGCCGCGTCTGTTCTCATTCTGGCAGTGGCGCCGACCTCAGTAACACAACCAGCCCTCGTCGCCTTTGCGCTCTTCATCACCGCGATCGTTTTTGCATGCGCGACGATCTCAAACGATAACTTGCAGGACTTGAAGACCGGCCAACTCGTCGGCGCTTCACCGATGCGCCAGCAGATCGCGCTGATTGTCGGCGTTGTTGCCGGTGCGTCTGTGATCCCGTTTGTGCTTAACCTGCTTGCAAAAGCTTACGGATTTGCAGGCGCGCCGAACGTTGGCGTCGTGGCCGCGAATCCTTTGCCCGCGCCACAGGCGACTCTGATCTCGGCTCTCGCGAAAGGCGTGATCGGCGGCAGTCTCGAATGGAAGATGATCGGTATCGGCGCGCTCGTCGGTGTTGGTTTGATTCTGCTCGACACGGCACTCGGCGCCGCGAAAAAAATTCGCATCCCACCGCTCGCCGTCGGCATCGGTATTTACCTGCCGATGTCTGCGACGTTTGCGGTCGTTGTCGGCGCAATACTTTCTGAGTGGTACACCAGGCGCGCTCTCAAAACTCCGAATCCGGATCGTGCTGAACGACTCGGTACGCTCGTTGCTTCGGGATTGATTGTCGGTGAGAGTCTGTGGGGTGTGGTCAACGCGGGCCTGATCGTCGGCACTTCCAACGATGCGCCAATCGGACTTGTGCCTGAAGCATTTGCACCTGCTCCATGGCTTGGCGTGCTGTGTTTCGTTGGCATCATCATTCTGCTCTATTCATGGATGCTGAAGCGATCGAAAATAGCGCCGGATCGATAAGGAACAAATCGTGCCCATCGAAGGTCTAAAAATACGTCGTGCGGAGGCTGACGACTACGAACAGGTTTGCGAGATGTTTGTCTCGGCCAAGGTGTATGAAGGGACACTTCAGGTACCGTATCCATCGCGCGATTACTGGCGAAAGCGAATCTCTGAAAACGTTGACAGCGTTTACAGACTCGTTGCCATCATCGACGATCGGATTGTTGGCATGGTCGATGTCACTACTTTTCCAAATAGACCACGTCGCAAGCATGTGGGTGCAATTGGTATCTGCGTTCACGCAGACTGGCAGGGCAAAGGCCTCGGGAAGGAGCTGATGCACGCGCTTATCGACCTCGCAGACAACTGGCTCAATCTCACGCGACTGGAGCTCGAAGTCTATGCTGACAACGAAGCGGCGATTCATCTTTACGAGCGTTTTGGGTTTGAGGTTGAAGGCACGCTGCGACAGCACGCTTTCCGTGATGGGCGATATGTCGATTCGAAGATAATGGGACGACTGCGTCCTACATCGTGAAAGTCCATGAAAACAATTCTTATCATCCCTATCCTGGCTCTACTTCTCTGCCCGGTTGCTCACGCACAGGACAAACCTCAAACCACTGACGCTGCGCGACGCGAGAAGGCTGTGGAATTACTTCAGTCGCTCGCGACCCAACTCCCCACTCTTCAATCTGCCGAGAATCGCGCACGCATCGGCGCCAACATCGCCGATTCGCTTTGGGCCCACGATGAGAAGCGCGCTCGGGCGCTGTTCATCGGTATCGAGGACGACATCAACTGGGGACTGCGAGTGCGTGAAATCAAAAACTCGAGGGACGACTACAGCTCGATGGTTTTTATGCAACTGCGCACCGATATCGTCACGCGAATTGCCAAACACGACGCCGAGCTGGCACTCGATTTCCTGAGAGCAACCACACCAACCTATGAGAAGATTCCACGAGCCGTCGCCGAGCGCGAACGTGACTTTGAAGTAAAACTCGCAACACAGATCGTCGCAAGCAATCCGGATCTTGCTCTCAGGATTGGTAGTCAATCCCTCAGTCGTGGGTTCTCTGATCACCTTCTGGCGTTAATCAAACAATTACTCAAGAAACATAGGGAAAATGGCGTCACGCTTTACAAAGAAACGGTTCGCGCGTTGAAAGGATCTGATTTCGCGCGTCGCGGGCAGGTGAATTTCGCCTCGTCACTGGCTGGCCTGACACCGCCTCTGGCAGATGAGTCGACATTTCGAGATTTCATAGATATGTGGATTTCAGCAGCGCTGGCTAATGGTTGCGACAAACCAGAGGTACCGGAGGATTCGGTTTACTTTTGCGATCGGGTTCGATATCTGGTGCCACAGATGCAGAAAGTTGCCCCGCTGCGTACAGCTCAGTTAAAGCGCTTAGCGAGTGAAGACAGAACTGAGCCATGGGAGATCGCCAGCTCACGGTGGGCCGAGTTTCACAAGCTTCTCGACGAGGGCGATTTCGATGAGGCGCTTGAATTAGCTAAAAAATACCCGGAGATGACAGATGCGATTTACTGGCAAACAGCAATGAGAGCGCAGGCAAACGGTGATACCGAGCGGGCGCAGAAGATCGCTAATGACTTTACTGATCCTGAAAGGCGGCAACAACTGCTGGCACAGCTAAAACGCGATGGGGCCTTTGGCTCAGTAACGGATGAGGAATTGGATCAAGTTCAAGCTGAGCTCAATAAGCTGGAGCGAGTTGAAGACAAACTCAGTCTTTTGGTAGGCATGGCGAATCTCGTCGGAGCGAAGAACCGGGCGGCCGCTTTAAAGTTACTCGATCAAGCTAATGGCATCATCGAATCGATGAAGCCAGGTAAGGAGCAGATGAAGAGTCAACTGGGTATCGCGCTGTTTTACTGCACGGAGAAGAGTGATCGCTGTCTCGCAATGATGGAGTCGTTGCTCCCACAACTAAACGAGCTGATCAACGCCGCAGCGAAGCTTGACGAGTTTGATACACACTACCTGCGCGATGGTGAGTGGAACATGTCCGCTGATGGCTCTCTTGGCGAAATACTGACATACCTGTCCCAGAATGCTGCTTATTACGCGTGGACTGACTTCGATCGCGCAGTGAGTTTGGCGGCGCAGTTCGAACGAAGCGAGATACGAATGATGGCCCAGACAAAACTCGCGCAATCGATCCTTGCCGGTCCACCAAAACGCTACAAATATGGGACCGGATTAAGTTATTGAACTCTGCGTAATCTCTGCATCCTCTGCGCCTCTGCGGTTTACATATTTCTTTTACCGCAGAGGACGCAGAGATTACGCAGAGAAGGTTGACTTTTCCTGCGCCGCAAGTTAAATCATCGCCGTCCTTTGATTCCACAATTCAATGAGGCTTTACGATGACCACCTCTCGTCGTGACTTTCTGAAGTCGGCCGGGGTTGCTGCCGGGGCTCTATCGATCGCTTCCCTGCCCTCCTGGATTGACAGTGTCATTGCCGCCGAAGAGGCCGTCGCAAACGGTCTGGACAAAAACGCGCTCGCCGACGTCGCATTGAACACTGCGCGTAAACTCGGTGTCACTTACGCCGACATTCGCATCAATCGTTATCGCAACGAGTCGATCGCGACCCGCGAGCAGCAGGTGCAGAACGTCTCGCGCGGTCAGAACTTCGGCTTCGGCGTGCGCGTGCTCTACAAGGGCACGTGGGGCTTCGCTTCGAGCCGCAGTGTGACGCCGGATGACGTGAGACGCATCACGCAGCAGGCGGTCGAGATCGCGCGCGCCAACTCCGTCTATCAACGCAAGCGCATCTCGCTGGTGCCCGTCGAGAAAGTGGTGACGAGCTGGAAGAGCGCGTTTGAAAAAGATCCGTTCGAAGTCTCGATTGACGACAAGATCCAGTTCCTGTTGTCGCTGAATGAAGCGGCGATGAAGACGAAAGGCGTCAGCTTCGTCAACTCGTTCATGGGCTTTGTCAACGAGCAGAAGTTTTATGCTTCGACTGACGGCTCACGGATCGAGCAGTACATCGTTCGCGCCAATCCGAGTTTCACTGTCACTGCCGTGAATCGCACGAATGGTGACTTCCAGTCGCGCAGCGCGCTCGGTGGACCACAGGGAATGGGTTACGAGTACATCGAGAAGCACGACTGGAAACGCGAAGCACAGCAGGCCGGCGAAGAGGCCGTGATGAAACTCAGCGCGAAGGCCGTCGACCCGGGCAAATATGATCTCGTGCTGCATCCTTCGCATCTTTGGTTGACGATTCACGAGTCAGTGGGCCATCCGACCGAGCTCGATCGTTCGCTGTGGATGGAAGCAAATTACGCGGGCACGAGTTTTCTCACGCCGGACAAGATCGGAAAGCTGCAATTTGCGTCGAAGATCATGAACTTCGTCGCTGACAGGACGCAGCCCGCGGGTTTAGCGACTGTCGGTTACGACGACGAAGGTGTTCCGGCGCAGCGTTGGCACCTGATCAAAGACGGCACGTTTGTCGACTGGCAAACTACGCGCGATCTCGCGGCGATGACGGGCAAGAAGACGTCGTATGGGTGTAATCACGGCGACAGTTGGGGCAGCATCTCGTTTCCACGCATGCCGAACGTGTCGCTCCAGCCTGGTCCAGGCAACACCTCGATGGATGATCTGATCGCTGGTGTCGAGAAAGGCATTTTGATCTACGGCGACGGAAGTTATTCGATCGATCAGCAACGTTACAACTTCCAGTTTGGCGGTCAGGTTTTCTGGGAAATCAAGAACGGCAAGCGCGGTGAGATGTTGCGCGATGTTGCTTACCAGTCGCGGACCACTGATTTCTGGAATTCATGTGACGGTCTCGGCGGCCAGTCGACATACGAGCTCGGCGGGAGCTTCAACGACGGGAAAGGCGAGCCGGGCCAATCGAACGCGGTGAGCCACGGTTGCCCCGTCGCCCGTTTCCGCCAGGTGAACGTCCTGAACACCGCGAGGAAGTAATTGTAGGGGTGGCCCTCCGTGGCCACCCGTTCCGTGGATGGGAGACGAC
>DATFDT010000119.1:0-6687 GCA_035251975.1 Pyrinomonadaceae bacterium
TGATCGATCAGGCCGACTCGCACATCACGGTCATGCGCCTGATCCTTTTCTCGTTGACCGCCGGTGTGCTCGCGGCTCTCGCGGTCTCGATGATCAGCACGTCGTACTTGTTGATGGGCTTCTTTGGCGTCGTCGCCACCGCGCTGCCGTTTCTTCACATTCATAGCAAGCGCAAAAAGCGACTCAAAAAATTCCTCCAGCTTCTGCCCGATGCGCTCGATCTCATGGCGCGTGGGCTCTCTGCCGGTCACGCCTTCACCGAAGCTTTGCACATGGTGGCGACTGAGATGCCCGAGCCGATTGCGACCGAGTTTCGCAAGACTTACGAAGAGCAGAACCTTGGACTCTCGCTGAAGCTGGCGCTGCAGAACATGGTCGAGCGCGTGCCGCTTCTCGACCTGCGCATGTGCGTCACCGCCGTCCTGATCCAAAGAGAGACCGGCGGTAATCTTTCCGAGCTGCTCGAGAGAGTTGCTTACACGATTCGCGAACGCTTCCGCATCATGGAAGACCTGAAGACGATGACGCTGAGCTCGCGCTGGTCCGCGTGGCTACTCTGTGCGCTTCCGATCTTCCTCGCCGTCTACGTGACGCTTATGAATCCGGGTTACATGGACGTGATGTGGCGCGATGCACGCGGCAACAGGCTGCTTGCACTCGCCGCAATCATGCAGGTGCTCGGTATGCTGATGGTCCAGAGGATCATGAAAATTAGGATCTGATTTCTCTGTGCAATCTCTATGTGCCCTGTGTCTCTGTTGGTTAATCACAGCAAACACCACAGCGACACAGAGAACACAGAGGTTGCACAGAGAATAAGCAGGTGACGTATGGTAACAATTATTCTGATATCAACATTTATTTGTATCGCCGGCGGTGTGATGGCGATCTACTGGCTGCTCTTCCGTCCCGTGAGCGCGACGGCGCAACGTTTGAGCGATCTCGATGAAGGCAGAGCCGGAGTCGTGGCTCCGAGCATCGAGGTCAGCGGAATGGAGACGCTGGCTGCACGTTTGGCTGAACCGATCAATAAGCTCGTTCCGCCGTCCGCGGCGGGCGCTAAAAAACTGCAGCGCGAGCTGATGCAGGCAGGGTATCGCTCACCTTCCGCACCTGCCGTTTATCGTGTGACACAGTTGTTCTCGATGCTCTTTTTTCCAACGATGATCATGTTGGTCTGGACAGCGATGGCCTATTCGTTGAATGACGCGCTATTACCGGCGTTGTTAGCATTCGGCGCCGGCTTCCTGCTGCCACGATTCATCCTCAATCGCCTGATCGCCAGCCGCAAGCTTCGTATCACGTGGGGCCTCGCCGATGCACTCGACCTGATGGTCATCACGATGGAAGCAGGCCTGGGCTTGAACGCCGCGATGCTGCGCGTTTGTGAAGAGCTGCGTCCGGTCCATCCCGATATCAGCAAGGAATTCGAGCTTGCGAACCTCGAGATTCGCGTCGGTCGCGAGCGCAGTGAAGCGTTGCGAAACCTGGCCGACCGCACCGGTGTTGAAGATCTCAACAGTCTCGTCGGCATGTTGATCCAGGCGGATCGCTTTGGTACTTCAATCGCACGCGCCGTGCGCGTCTATTCTGACAGCTTGCGCACGAAGCGCCGCCAGCGCGCCGAACAGGCAGCACAGAAAGCAGCGTTCAAACTACTGCTGCCGCTTGGAGCGCTGCTATTCCCAACGATGTTCATAGTCATTCTTGGTCCAGCATTGCTGAACATTTCTGACATGCTGAGCGGTGGTGGTGGCGCCACTTTCTAATCCCCAAGGGAGGATCTTATGGCAAAGCGTTCATTAATCGTCTTCGCACTCACACTAGTACTGGTCACCAGCGCGGTGCCCGTTCGTCGCGTTCATGGCGTTCTCATGACGCCGGAAGAAGTCGCAATGCTTGATGCGGCTTCGCGCGACGCTGATGGTCAGTCAAAAGGCGACAACACCTTCGTTAAGGTTTTGAAAGCCCCCTTCAAAGCGATCGGTCGCCTGTTCGGTGCGGGAAAGAAAGACGACGACAAACTGCAACGTCTTTCTCGTAAGGACGTGAAGAAGTTTGAGAGCGTCGGCGCGGCGAAGGTCGTTGACGCGCGCACGACCGGGTTTGAAACGCCCGCGGCTGCCGTAAAAGAGAATACGGACCCGGCCGCTGTCGCACTCGCGCCGGCTCAGGCAAATCTCGAGCGTGGCCGAGCGTTCCTCAACGGTGGTAATTCGACAGACGCGATCGCATTGCTTTCAACAGCAGTATCAATGGATCCGGCGCTGCACGAAGCTTACAACCTGTTAGGCGTTGCGTATGAGATGAAGGGGCTGCGTGATCGCGCCTTCGACTCGTTCGAGAAAGCGCTCAAAGCTGATAAAGACAACGGCGAATACCTGAACAACCTTGGTTTCCTGTATTTCAAAAACGGCGACAACGACAAAGCCGCGAAGTATTTGAAGCGCGCGGTGAAGGTCGCGCCGCAAGCCCAGCGCTACTGGAACAATCTCGGCCTGGTCCAGGCACAGCGCGCGAAATTTGACGAAGCTTACGATTGTTTCGTGCGTGCCGTTGGTGAATATCAGGGACACATGAACGTGGCCAACCGGTCGCAGACAATGGGTTACGACAAGATCGCCATCAAGCACCTCGAACAGGCGCGCGTGCTTCGTCCGGCAACGGCTGAAATTCTTTTGCGACTTGCTGTTCTTTACAAGCGCACTGGCAACGAAGAGCTCGCCGCACAGGCAAACGCAGACCTCGTCGCGGCGAAGTCTCAGGCGAATGCAACGAAGGAGTAGTCCACCAAAGGCACAAAAAGGAATTCCACAAAGGAACACAAAATAAAGAGAAAATCTTTTAGGTGCTTTTTGTGCTTCTTTGTGGCTAAAAAGGAAAAACGATGGGAAACCTTAGCATATTGAGCCGCTCAGAAATCGAAGGCTTGGGTCCACCTATGCTTGAGGAGTTGGCCGACTCCGGGATCCACGAGCAGTTTTTGTGCGACCTGGCCCTCAAGCACGTGGCCATGCTTCCCGACCCGAATACAACAGCCGTCGCCGACAGGCTTCACCTGCCGCGCGTGCTTACCGAAGAACTGCTTTACCACCTGTACCGCGAGAAGTTGATCGAAATGCGGTTGCAGAGCGCGGTGGGCTCGACACGTTACGCCATGCTCGATCACGGCTGGGAACGTGTCACACGTCTGAATGCGCAAAGCGGCTATCTTGGACCAGCGCCTGTTTCGCTCGCAGACTACGCGTTGATGATGCGCTTACAGGCTGTGCCTTCCAAGCCCGCTTCATTTGACACCGTTCGCAATGCATTCAAGGATCTCGTGTTGCCGGATTCGCTCCTGCAAACGCTCGGTTGCGTGATCAACTCGCGCTCGTCTCTCTTCTTAACCGGCTTGCCGGGAACTGGAAAGACAGCCGTGTCAGAACGCATGAACCAGGCGCTCTTCGGCTCGATCTGGATTCCTCACGCGATCGAAGTCGATGGCAACATCATTCGTATTTTCGATGCTCACTGCCACCGTCCGGTGCCGGAGCGAACGTCGATCATCGAACACGATCGCCGCTGGATCGAGATTCAGCGACCACTGATCATCGTCGGTGGTGAATTGACGCTCGATAACACGGACCTCGCGTTCTCCGAAACGGCGAGATTCTACGAAGCGCCTTTTCAGGTGAAGTCGAATGGTGGCACACTGGTCATTGACGACTTCGGCCGGCAGCGCGTTTCGCCTCAGGATTTGCTGAATCGCTGGATTTTGCCGCTCGAGAGACGTGTCGATTTTCTGACGCTGCATAGCGGCAAGAAGATCGAAGTGCCGTTTGAACAGCTCGTCGTCTTTTCGACGAATCTCGACGAAAGGGACCTCGTTGACGAAGCGTTCCTGCGCCGCATGGGTTATCGCGCGCGCGTCGAGCCGCCAACGCCGGCTGCATTTTCAGAGATCTTCAAACGCACGGCGAAAGCGCGTGGCGTTGCGATCGATGAGGATTGCCTGCGTCACATTCTGAAAAAGTACGTGGACGAGAATCGCATCATGAAGGGATGCGAACCACGTGACCTTTTGAACAAGGTCAATGACATTTGTCTTTTCGAGGGACGCGAGATGAGGTTGACCAGGGAGCTGGTCGATCTCGCGTGGGGAAACTACTTCGGCACGTCGCACGGTTTCGCGCCGGAGGTCATGAAGTTTAGCCACGGATTACACGGATAAACGGATAGTAGTTATGTGCGGACAGTGGAAACAGATTACGTGTGTACTCGTGCTATGTTTGCTGTCCGCTCTTGCCATCAACGCGCAGGACAAGTCCACAAAAACCCCTCCAAAGATCATCGGTTACACAGTCACACTGGTTGACGGTTACTCGTTCGATGTTGACGAGGTCAACAAGCAGGGCGACGAGACCTGGGTTCGCAAGGGAAACATCCAACGGCAAATCCAGGCGCCGATCAAGTCGATCAAACCGATACTCGAGCAGCCAAAGGCCGAGGCGGCGGCGGCAGAAGCCACAAAGACTGTAACTACCTCCAGCACAACGACCGCCACCAAGTCTGACGGTCCAAAACCGATCTGGATCTACCTTGTCGATGGCGCCAAGTTTCGCGTCGATCAAGTTCAGGAACAGGCTGACGGCGCCTGGTACAACCGTCAAAACGTCTCCATTTTTCTCCCCCGGGAACGGATTTCCCGGATCGAATACGAAGCTCCAAACTCGCCCGCGGCCACCACCAAAAATGCCGACTGGACGTCCGGAAGTCCCACAATTGACCAGTTAATCCGCACGAATGCGAACCGTTTCGGAATCGACCCCTATTTGGTCTTTTTAGTAATTGAGAAAGAATCGCGGTTCCACACGCGTGCAGTTAGTCCAAAAGGGGCAATGGGCCTGATGCAACTGATGCCCGGTACAGCCCGCCGTTTAGGCGTTCGCAAGCCTTTCGACGCGGCTGAAAACATCAGAGGCGGCACCCAGTACATGAAAGAGCTGATGGACATGTTTGGGGGGAAAGTCGATCTGGTGCTGGCGAGTTATAATGCGGGCGAAGGCGCGGTGCTCAAGTATGGTCGCAACGTCCCCCCCTACCGAGAGACGCGCGACTACGTTAAGACGATTGGAAAACGCTACGGACTGACGGGCCGGCAACCGGGAGCACAAACCGACGTTCCGGAACCACAACGCTGAGGGGGTGCGCGATGAAATCTTTCTTCCCCAAAATTTTAATCACTTTATTGCTACTGGCGGGTTCAGCTTTTGGTGTGCAGGCGCAAACCAAAGACGAAGGCCCAATGACGAATGCCGAGGTAATCAAACTCGTCAAAGCCGGCTTCAAAGAAAAAACGATCGTACTGATCATTGCTTCGCGAATTCCGAACTTCGATCTCACGTCCGATCAAATGATCAAGCTCAAGCGCGCTGGTGTGAATGAAAACATCATCGTCGCGATGCTTGCTCGTCAGGAAGGTACTGACATACCCTCAGACGATTCATCGTGGGGTGATGATCCGTTCTTTAATTCGAAACTCGATCCGAAGGACGGCAGTGCGAAGGGTTCTGGTTCGGGCTCAGGCTCTGATGGTGGCACAAACATCTTCGGCTCCAGCGCTGGAGCACGAGAGAAGAACAGCACGCGCACAACAAACGGCTCGGCGTCTGGTGACAGTCAACTTTCCGGTAGCGCGACAGTGCGTCTGATCAGACCACCGAGTGAAGCCGGAGGCAATACGGCCGCGAAACTCGAGAAGACAAAGAGTCTGACGAATGAATCGATTGTCGAGCTGGTGGAAGCAGGTTTTTCAGAAGGGACGATAATTCGACGCATCGAGCAGTCGCCGGTCGAATTTGATCTGGCCGCCGATAAGTTGGAAGCACTTCGTAAACGTCGGGTAACGGACAAGGTCATCGTAGCGATGAAGGCTGCGATGGGTGAGGACAAGTAATCTCCTCTCTGTGCAATCTCTGTGTTCTCCGTGTCTCTGTGGTGGGTCTTAACCACAGAGACACAGAGAACACAGAGATTGCACAGAGAAAATCCGTGGGTTAAGGAAGGTATGAGAGTACAATCACTTCGTTGGATCGCGCTGCTTGTTTGTGCGGCGCTTTTATTTTCCGCGGCGAGCGCGCAGCGGAAAGGCCAGCGACAGACTAAGCCTCAACCAAAACCGAAGGCTACGCCTGCCCCACAGTCGTCGCTCGAAACAATGGGAACGCCTCCGCCGGTTCCCAGTTTAAAGAAACCACCTGAACAGGAAGTCAGTCCCGGTGACGTTGTTTCCGTTGATACGACGGAAGTGATGTTTCCGGTTACCGTGCGCGATTCAAACGGACGTTTGGTCAACGAGCTGACGCGCAACGATTTCCGCGTGTTTGAAGATGGCGCGATGCAGCCGTTGAGCGATCTCGCGTTGCGACAGGTGCCCGTCGATGTAGTGTTGATGGTCGACGCTTCGTCGTCAGTCGCCAACAATCTCGACGACTTTCGCCGCGCCGCGCAGGGTTTTGCGGCACGTCTCGAAGCCGACGATCGGATCAGTCTCATCAAGTTTGACGATCGGATCGAGCTGCTGCAGGACTGGACCAAGAGCCGGTTTCAATTGCAGCGCGCGCTGAATCGCATCGAGCCGGGTATGTTCACCCGTTTCAACGATGCGTTGCAGCTCGCTGCGAAAGAGCAGTTTGGACCGGTTAC
>DATFDT010000120.1:0-6141 GCA_035251975.1 Pyrinomonadaceae bacterium
AAAAGTCACAAAACCTGTCGTGCCTTGAAAGAACGCACGGCCACCAGTCTCATTACTAATCCGGTTCAACGAGCTCTGACCATAACTCGCCGCCAAACGACTGCGGCTTGTCAGACCTACTGACGGCGCATAGAAACTGAAGATCGAAACGTGACGTTTATTCGCATCCGAAATCGCGCGATCGATATCGATCGTATGACCCGCTGCGGTTACGTCAAACCCACGCGACGTGTCCAATCCATCCGAAATCAATAACACCGCGTTCGCGTTGGTCCAACTACTGTCAAACTTCTTCAACGCTTCCAATACCTCGACATAAGGATTGAAAGCCGAACTTCCCCGCGCCGCGATCGGTATTCGCAATGACTTCGCAGCCTTATCGAGATCGGTCGTAAACGGCTGCCGTACTTGCAAAGTGCCAGTCGTGATGTAACCAACCATCACGCGCGATCCCTCAGGTAGTGAACGGATGAAATCGCGTGTTACACCAATCTCGTTGCCTACCTGTGAAACGAGGTCGTCCTGGATCAGGACTGCAAGATTCAAAGGTTCAATTCCCTGTAAACTTCTCTGCTCTTCTTCTTTACTTGAACTCGCTTTGGCTACTCCGAGCGTTGAAACCGCGAGCAAAACGGCCACTGCCCAAGCGAGAAACTTCCGGTAATACATGACTTTCACTTTCTCCTATTCCAACCGCTCTCAGATGCAGTTAGCGGGCCAAAAGATGGCTAAAGCTGCGTTATCCACAGATTGCACAGATTCATTTAAAAGATCTGCATAATCTGTGGATACCTCAACTTGCCTTTAACCTTCGCGGATGAGTATGCTTCTGCGCTAAATCCACATGCCTGAAAGGAATCAAACATATGAAAGTCTATCCGACCGAAGCGATCAGAAACCTCTCTGTCATTGGACATGGCGACGCAGGGAAGACGCAGCTCGTGAGCTCGCTTCTCTACGTCGCCGGAGCCACACCGCGCTGGGGAAAGGTAGATGAAGGGACGACCGTTACCGACTACGAAGACGATTCCATCGCCCGCAAAATTACATTAAATACCGCACTCGCACATCTCGAACATCGCGATACCAAACTTAATTTTATAGACACTCCGGGGTACGCAGCCTTCGTAGCACATGCCCGACCGGCGCTTCGCGTCGCCGACTGCGCTGTGGTCGTTGTTGACGGTGTTAAAGGCGTTGAAGTGCAGACCGAAAAGACGTGGGCCTACGCCAACGAGTTTATGGTCCCGCGCGTGATGGTGATCACCAAGCTCGATAAGGAACATGCCGACTTCGGCATGGCGCTCGAAAGCGCACAAAAGACATTCAGCAGAGCCATCATTCCTTTCACGTTGCCGATTGGTAAAGAGAAAGACTTTCGAGGTGTTGTGGACGTGGTCCATATGAAAGCTTACGAGCTTGGCGCCGACGGCCAGGCAAAAGAGATCGACATTCCAACCGAAGGCCGCGACATCGTCGATAAGACGCGCGAACGGTTGGTCGAGCTCGTTGCGGAGTCCAACGATCAGTTGATGGAGAAGTATTTCGAACAGGGCACACTCGACGAAGCAGACATTCTGCCGAACATCAATAACGCGATCGCACAGAGCAAACTGTGCCCGGTGTTCGCCGTTTCGAGCATCACGCAGGTTGGTCTGCGTGCGTTGCTCAACGGCCTCGTCGATTACGCTCCGGATCCGGCGCACCATGAAGCTGAATGGGGCAAGCCGGTCGATGCGGGTCCGGACGCCGAACGCATTGGTCGCAAGTACAGCGATGGGGAACCATTCTCAGCTTACTGTTTCCGAACTGTTGCCGATCCGTTTGCGGGTCGCATCAACATCTTCAAGATTATCAGCGGACATTTGGGGACAGATGCTAATGCATTCAACTCGTCGCGCGGAGTGAGTGAGCGTCTCGGCGCGCTGCACAGTTTGCAGGGCAAGCAACTCGAGAAAATTAACGAAGCACACGCCGGCGACATCGTCGCCTGCGTTAAGTTGAAAGACACGCAGACGGGCGACACGCTTTGCGATAAGGCGGCCCCGATCGTTTACGACCCGGTCGAGTATCCCGAAGCCGCAATCGCGTTTGCGATTGAGCCGAAGTCACGCCAGGACGAGGAGAAGATCAGCGTCGCGTTGCACAAGATTCTCGAAGAGGATCCGGCGCTGCACTTCAGTCGCGATGCGCAGACGAAAGAGTTTTTGCTGTCCGGATCAGGACAGTTGCACGTCGAGACTGTGGTCGAGAAGTTGAAGAAGCGTTACAGCGTGGAAGTGACGCTGCATCCGCCAAAAGTTCCCTACAAAGAGACGATCACGCAACGCGCGGAAGTTCAGGGCCGGCACAAGAAGCAGACTGGTGGTCGCGGGCAGTTTGGTGATTGCAAGTGTGTGTTTGAGCCGATGCCGCGCGGTGGCGGTTTCGTTTTCGAAGACAAGATCTTCGGTGGCTCGGTGCCGCAGCAGTTCCGCCCGGCAATCGAGAAAGGAATCATCGAGGCCGCGAAGTCTGGAGCGATTGCTGGTTATCCCCTCGTCGACTTCAAAGTGCAGTTGGTTGACGGCTCGTTCCATCCGGTCGATTCGGACGAGCACTCGTTCAGGGCTGCCGGACGCAAGGCGTTTCGGGCCGCGATGGAGAAAGTTAAGCCGTCGTTGCTCGAGCCGGTGATGGACGTGGAGATCGCCGCTCCACAGGAGTACGCCGGCGACATCATGGGCGACCTCAACTCACGAAGAGGACGCGTGCAGGGAATGGAGACGAGCGGCAAGCAACAGGTGATCAAAGCGCAAGTGCCGATGGCTGAGATGTTGAATTACCAGTCGACATTGAATTCGATCACCGCAGCGCGCGGCTCATTCCACATGCAGTTCTCTCACTACGATCCCGTCCCGGGCCAGCTCGCACAAAAGATCGTCGAGCAGTCACGCGCTGAGGGACGCATCAAGGGCGGCGAAGAAGAAGAGTAGCCACAAAAGGCACAAAGTAGAAGACACAAAAAGCACAATGTGATTATTGATTGTGGACCGCCCATTCAATAAAAAACTTTGTGCTTTTTGTTCTTCTGTGCTTTTTGTGATCTTATTCCGGGTTCGCTAGCTTTTTGCGCAGCGGCGCGACTCTTGGACCGATGCCTGGGCCTTCCTTGATGATGTAATCAGATGGCACTTCGAATAGTGATTTCGCCGGTTCGGCACGGTTGATATTCGTCAACTTGTATGTGGTCTCCCCTGTGCGTGGATCGCTGTGACGAGTCATCACCACCAATTGCAATTCAGGTGAATACCAGCGCTCGCTAACGATCTCAATCGGCCGCTCGTTGCCAATCTCACCCGCTGCGATCGTCACCTTCGTGCGCGTGCCTTCGGCCTCGACGCCTTCGATAGTCTGTTTGCCGAGCTGCTCCTTTACTTCGTTGGCGTTGCTGGTCTTGGTCCGGAAAACAAACGTCTCACCAACACCAGCCTCTGTTTTCAATGTGAACTGGTCGGGTGGGTTCAGATCGACATATGTTCCACCCCCCAGCCCGCCGGGTCGCGTATTCATGATCACACTTCCATTCGCGGCCGTTCCCGGCGCGACTTTGAAGTCGAACTGCTGAGCCTCACCCTTCTTCGTGCTGAACTCAAACGTGAACGGCACACTCTTGTGCGCAGTGTGTGAGCGAGAATCGAGCGCGAAGGTCACACCCGCAACTGGATCGTTAATGAAGATCGTCTTGAACGGCTCTTCACCTGCACCCAAAATGCCGAGCCCCTTCAGACTCTGCTCGCGGCGCGTGCGACCCTCACTGTCACGATAGACCATGCTCGACATCCGATTCACGATGCGATTGCCGTCGCCGAGTGTCTGGATAGTTTCAGTGACTGCCTCAGCCGAGTAAGGAGCTCCCTTCACGACCTTGCCACCAAAACTCTCGGTCGCAAAAAACACCACGTTCGCATCAGGCGGCGGCGGTGGACCACCTTCCGGCCCCTGAACTATCCGCTCTTGCCTGACAACGATGCCACCCGCCGGTTGTTGCGCAAACGCGATGGTTGCAAACGCGAGCAACAAAGCCGCGCCAAACAGAAGTCCCGATATTCTTTTCATCATCTCTCCCTTTCAACTCACCCGGCGTTACCACGCTCGGTTCTGCACGATTCAAGGGGCTGCTACGGCGCTCGGTTCTATAGCCACCCTTGATAAACAGAACCGAGCGAGGTCACGCCGGGTAATCTATTGAACAAAACGTATCGCACGGGCCATTCCATCGACCCCATATAAAACGTCAGCTTTAACTTTCTCGTTATAACGATCCATGTTGACCGGCAGACCAAAATTCGCGAGCGCCGAACGCGGCACCTGCACACGTATGATCTGCCCGCCCTCCTGAAGACTTGCCGCGCTCATGTAACTCAGCGGTATGAAGTCAGTCGCGATCTCTTTCGTCACATGATTCGCCACGGAGGCATTGTTAGCCCGGCGCGAAGTAACCGGACGAACTCGCTTCGGTTTCGAAGGTTGCGGCAACTCAACATCGGGTGCCTCAACATCTCGCGCCACCTGTCCGTTCGACTTGTCAGTGACTTGCGGTTTCGGAAGCCGTTCTTGTTGTTCGGCCTGTCGTTGATCATTCGCAGGCCGATTGTTCCAACGAAAGACCACCACACTAATCGCGATCAATAACATCGCCGCGATCGCTGCGAGCCAATAACGCGAATTTGATCTCTTCGTAATCGGAACAACCACCGTGCGTGCGCGAAACGCTTCAAGCAACTTAGCTTCAACCTCGTGAGGGGCTTCCAATGATTCCAGCTCCGCCGCGAGCGACTGCAATCCGAGCGTCAGCATCTGCTCATCATTGAGTCGCGCGGCACAATCGTCACACGCATCACTGTGCGCCAGCGCCTCAGTCTTCTGCTCCGCAGCCATCATCTGACCTCGCGCCAGCTCACTCACCACAGTCTCGAATCTTTGACAGTTCATGCGAAACACCTCGCTGACTTCACCGTCGCGGCACCCGTTTCTTCAACGCTTTCTGCCGGTCTTAACTTTGCGAGCAACAGCGCCCGCCCGCGATGCAAACGTGATCTCACCGTCCCGATCGCGCAACCTAAAATCTCTGCCGTCTCACCGTAACTGACATCCTGTAGCTCGCAGAGTACAATTACTTCGCGGTACTTCGGCGGCAAGCTCAGCACCGCTTTGCGCACCGACTCGATCGTCTCAGCCCGCGTCAGATCTTCAAGTGGACACACATCAGTGGTCGAGTGGATAAACAGATCGTCGTCATCTGAATCGTCGCCGAGCGGCTCAAGACGGTGCTCGGCGCGTAAACGGCGGAGCACATGAACCCGCGCGACGCCCAGAAGGAATGCGCCGACCGTGCCTTTTGACGCGTCGAAAATGTGGCCTTCGCGCATCAGGAACAGGAAGACCTCCTGCGTGACGTCCTCAGCAATTGGCCTCGACCCGCTCATTTGCAGCGCAAAACGATAGACACTGCCCTGGCGACGACGATAGAGAAGCGCCAATGCTTCCTCGTCTCCGGCCAGCATCAACCGCAATAAGTCGTTATCGTTGACGTCGCTTTTCAGTTTCATGCGCCGATGTAAGCCCGTGGTCATTGGTATTCGCATGGGACGGCGGGAAAGTTCCAAAAAGCTCCTGAAATTCGGCGGTCGAGCGGCGCAAGTCGAGCCACCCGGCGAAAATCTGCGGGTTTTGTAGCCAGACTGTCAACCACTGGGCGGCTTCGCGGGCGACAGGGCGTTTGATTGCGAGGAGATCGAGCTCCTGCTTGATTTGCTGGACTGACTGGCGCAGTGATTGAGTTTGCTGGAGTTTTTGGAGCTTATCGATGAATGCGTTGGCGGCGTCGATCGTGTCAAACGCGAGATCGTCCGCAGTGAAGAGATGTTGTTGTTCGCGCCAACGGGAATCGGCTTCAAGAATCTCGGGATGCCCAAGACGCGCACCGTGATCGGCAAGCACGCGCGCTATCAACGCCGGACTCGCTTCCGATCCAAAGCGTTCAACAACAGCGTCCTGGATCAGACTGAGCTCGGCAGCGCCAACGATCTCTTTCCTCGTCCGCTCCCAAACCTCAACAATGAATTCATCTCGTAGAATCATTTGTAGGGGCGGCCCTCC
>DATFDT010000121.1:0-20321 GCA_035251975.1 Pyrinomonadaceae bacterium
GCCCCTACAGTTGTTTTTTTGTTCGTTAATTCCCAGCCGGATTGCCCTCGATGTCGATGTATGTGATCGGCGCGATGCCCGTGGCTTTCAACGATGCTTCCACCTGGGATCGATCGCCTACGATCACGATCGCGAGGTGATTCAGATCGATATAGTGCTTCGCGACACGCAGCACGTCTTCCTTTGTCACTGCTGAGACGTTCTTCGCGTACTGCTGGAAGTAATCATCCGGCAGTCCTTGCGTGACGAGCGAAGTGATCGCGTTGCTGATTGCCGTAACAGAGGCGAAACGTTGCGGCAGGCCCTGGATCAATGATTCTTTCGCGGTTTTCAGTTCGTCGTCTGTAATCGGCTTCTCACCGACGATTCCTTTCAACTCCTTCATGAACTCGATCAGCGCCGCGTCAGTCTTGGCGGAAAAGATCGAGCCACCGGCACGAAACGCGCCTGGTCCTTTTCCGTAACCGAAGTTGGAGTTCACGCCGTAGCTGTAGCCCTTCTGCTCGCGAATGTTTGCATTGAGCCGCGACTGAAACTGACCACCGAGAATCGTGTTCAGCACTTGCAGCGCGAAATAGTCAGGCGTGTTTCGTGGTGGACCAGGTAGTCCAATATTAAAGACTGACTGCGCCGCGCCCGGCTTATCGACGAGATAGATCTTCGCGGGCTGAAGCTCGGGCAGCTTCGGATAATCGAACGACGGCTTATCACCGGCCTTGGCCCATGCAGCCAGACCTTTCTCGACCGCAGCCTTGGCTTTTATTGGCGTGACATCACCGACCACCGTAATGATCGCGCGGGCTGGTTGGTAATAAGCCTTGGCAAACGCCACCACATCATCACGCGTGATCGCTTTGACTGAAGTTTCTGTTACACGCTGGCCGTACGGATGCGCATTACCGTAAAGAATCTTGTTGAAGACCTGCGCGCCAACCACCACGGGTTGATCTTTCGCCTGCGTCAGGTTGACGAGCGTGCGGCCACGCAACCGTTCGAGCGCGTCAGCCGGAAACGTCGAATTGAGCATCTCGTCAGCTAGAATCGCTAGCGTTGCATCGAAGTTCTTCGTAGTGGAGACAAAACCGAGCGATCCTTCCTCACCGCTGATACCGCTGCTGATTCCAGTTCCTAACAACTGCAGCGCATCGGAAAGCTGGTCGCCGGTCTTTGTCGCAGTGCCTTCGCTCAACATCGAGGCAGCCGCCGCCGCGACACCGCGTTTCCCTTCCGGCTCAAACTGGTTCGAGCCGCCGAGAAACGTGATCTGAAACGAGACAAGCGGCAACCCGTGGCGCTCCGAGACGATCAGGGTGGCGCCGTTCGCGAGTTGCATCTTGGTCCACGTGGGAACATGCAGGACTGGAGTTGGCCCAGGCGGTGGAACGACTGTCCGATCGAGCGTCTGTTGCGCAATCACGGCGATGTTCGCGAGACTGATGACGAGTGCAGCCGCAAGGGCAAGTACTTTCTTCTGTGTTTTCATCATCGACCTCCTTTTTCAACGACCATGCTCACAGCTTCACTCTCGGTCGCTTTCGACGCCTGATCTTTCTTGCCCTTCGGCACAACGCTCAACACGATGCGTGAACGCGTCAGGTATTGACTCGCAACACGCTTCACATCAGCCGCCGTGACTGCAAGCGTCTTCTGGTAATCGGTGCTGAAGTAGCCCGGGTTACCATAAAAAATCGCACCATTGATCAGTTGATTCGCCTTGCCGAGATTCGATTCCAGCCCGCGAATGAAACCAAGCTCGAGTCCGCTCTTCGCTTTTTGCAACTCTTCAGCGGTTGGACCTTCACTGATGAACTTCTGAATCACTTGATCGACTGCGCCTTCGAGCTCAGTAAGACTGTGCTCAGGACGCGGAATCACTACGACCTGGAACACGCCGACATCTTCAGCCGAGTTTTGGAACGCGCCGATCTGCGACGCCATCTGCTTGTCGTACACGAGTGCTTTCGTCAAACGCGCGGTGCGCGGCCCGGAGAGAATCGAGCTCATCACTGAAAGCGCGTAATCGTCGTCGTTCTTGAAACCGACGGTGGGCCACTGGATGTAAAGTCGCGGCACCTGCACGCGATCTTCGTAAACCAAACGCTTGTTCGCTTCTAACTTACCGAGTGCGACTTTCGGACGCTCGACTGTTTTACCTTGCGGCAAGTCGGTGAAATATTTCTGGATCCACGCCTTCGCCTGTTTCGGATCGAAGTCGCCGACGACTGCGAGTGTCGCGTTGTTCGGCGCGTAGTAAAGACGGAAGAATGCCTTTACATCTTCCTCAGATGCGGCGCTGAGATCGGTCATCGAGCCGATCACGGGCCACGAGTAAGGGTGATCTTTCGGATACATCGCCGCCGAGAAAATCTCACTCACGCGGCCATACGGTTGATTGTCGTAACTCTGCCGGCGCTCGTTCTTCACGACGTCGCGCTGCGCGTTGAGCTTCGCGATGTCGAGCTTGTCGAGCAGGAACCCCATGCGATCCGATTCCAGCCACAACGCTGATTCGAGATAGTTGGAAGGAATTGTCTCGTAGTAGTTGGTGCGATCGTTGTTTGTCGAACCATTGTTACCGCCGCCGACGCCTTCAGTTAGCTTGTCGTGTAGTCCATACGGCACGTGGCCCGAGCCAGTGAACATCACGTGCTCGAACAGGTGCGCGAAGCCGGTGCGTCCGGGCATTTCGTTCTTCGAGCCGACGTGATACCAGATATCGACAGCGACAGTCGGCGTCGTGTGATCCTCGGAAAGAATCACGGTCAGACCGTTCGAGAGTTTGTAAATTTCAAATGGGATCTTGATGGAGTCGGAAGCCGGCGACTTCCTTTGTCCCAACATGGGCTGAGATAACGAGATTGTCAGCACCAATGCCAGGAGGGACAATACTCTTCGTTTGTTATTCACAAGAACTCCTTTCACGTTGTGGATGGATTCCGAGCCAGGCAGAAGATGGATTATCCGTGCTAAGCTGTGGCCATGCAAGCCATTCAAGTTTCTCAAACCGGCGGGCCGGAGGTGTTGGTTCCGGTCGAACTGCCGAAGCCGTCGCCGAAACCAAACGAAGCGCTCCTCAATATTAAAGCCGCGGGCGTTAATTTTATCGACGTTTACATTCGTGAAGGGCGGTATCCAACGCCGGTTCCTTTCGTTAACGGACAGGAAGGTGCGGGGGTTGTTACGGAAGTCGGGAGCGAGGTTACAACACTCAAGCCCGGCGATCGCGTTGCTTACACGAGCGCGCTCGGAAGTTACGCGGAGTATGCTGCAGTCCCTGCCAGTCGCTTAGTGAAGATTCCTGACGAGATCGACTTCGAACAAGCGGCGGCGGCAATGCTCCAGGGAATGACCGCGCACTATCTTCTCCACAGCAGTTACCCGTTGAAAAAAGGTGAGACGGCGTTGATTCATGCCGCAGCAGGCGGCGTCGGACTCTTGCTCGTTCAGATGGCGAAGAAGATCGGCGCGCGGGTGATCGCGACTGCCGGCACCAAAGAAAAAGCTCAACTAGCTCGGGACGCCGGTGCGGACGAGTGCATCGTCTACACCGAAGCCGATTTTGAAACTGAAACACGCAGGCTCACGGACGGTGCGGGTGTGCATGTTGTTTATGACGGCGTCGGGAAAGCGACGTTTGATAAAGATCTGAATGTGCTGCGACCGCGCGGGTATCTGGTGTTGTTCGGTGGATCGAGTGGTGCGGTGCCACCTTTCGATCTAATCAAGCTCTCGCAAAAAGGATCGCTCTTCATCACGCGACCGACGCTGGCTCACTACACGGCAACGCCCGAGGAGCTCGAGTGGCGCGCGAACGATGTGTTGCAGTCGATCGCGCGTGGCGAACTCAAGCTGCTGATTCATAAAGTTTATCCACTGGCCGAGGCCGCCCAGGCGCACCGGGATCTGGAGGGCAGGAAGACGACCGGCAAACTCATACTTAAGCCGCAGATGAACAGGGATTAACGCTAATCTGCTTTTATCTGCATTCATCCGTGGCTAAAAATTCGGTAGTGAATGCATTGCTTGCTCGGGCAAAGAAGTCAAGCGTGATTAGGCCTGAACCTGAAACTCTGGTTTCACCGCTTATGGCTACTGAGGTTAATTGCTTCCACTACGTCTACCGATCGGCCTGTCTTTCCTTACCGTCAAAACGGCTCGCCTTTTCTTTGTGGGTTTACGCTTCGTGACTTTTCGTCTCTTTTTTTTGACTGTTAGCGGGTCCACCTTAAGAACGTCGGCGTATGTATATGAGATCAATTCTCTATTCTGTGTTGCGAGATACCCTTCTTCCATATGAGAAAGATCGGATATTCTCTTACTCCCCATCGGCGCGAAATGTTGATGTACCTTCTTCAGCGTCTCGGTAGCTGTTTTGTCGAGATCGGATAATCGCGGACTTCTTGTAGAAGAAAGCAAATGACCTATCATAACTTCGCCCTGTTTGTTTGTTCCCAATTCAGTCTCTTCTAGATTCAAGGCACCATTAGCAATTAGAGCCGTAACAAACGCCTCGTAGTTTTGTGGTACTGGGCCGTATTGATGGTGGCTATATGCTGCCCCGGAGATCGAAACTACGTGATGCTTATAATGAGCAAAGTCCGCATACCATAGAAGTTTATTGAGCTTGGTTTTTAGAACGCCTACGCTTTCATGGGCGAAGAAAACCATCATTTCCATCAGTATCTCTGGCTGGAAATCTAGAAACCCAGTGAAGATACTTGCCTTGTGGCGGCTACCCTGCCCTAAGACCTCCGCGACTTTAGCAGGTGTATGTTCAGATAAGATCGCTCCCAGTCTTTCCAAGATTTTTGCATAAGGCTCGGCTTCGAAAGCATCAGGATTGTCCTTAATGAGTTGAGCCATATTAAATGGATCTTGGAGCAATCTGAGAACTTGGTTGTGAGCTTCGTCAGGGAGGCTTCCAGCCTCGTAACGATGGATAGTAATCGGTCCCCACTCTAGGACCGCGCCCAACCCTCTTTGACTCAGACCATACTTTTCTCTCAGGGCGCGAATCTCCGCAGGGGAAATAATCTTGTGCGTGCGTCGATGAATATCATAGGCAGCTTGCACATTTTGATCGTCTAGCGTCTCATCAAAGATATCCTCATTGCATTGTTGGCAGACTCGGACCTTAGCCAGAACAGTAATCGGCTCCCCCTTGACGTTATAAGTCTCGCGCCGCTCTTCGACGCGAGTACTTATCTCGTCAATCTCGTCGCACTTATCACAAACGTACTTCACCATATTTCACAAAACCCCCATCACAAATGCCATCCTGAGGGGTGAAAGGAGAGACACTTTGCTCGCTTCTGGTCGAGCTTCAGTTTGATATATACAGTCCTACCTAAATAATCGACTTCGAAAGTCCAAATCTCGCCGGAACTGCCGTCACGATCGGCTTCCGGTCCCGACTTATATTCAGCCTCAGTCAATGCTAGCACTGTGGGTTTTACGTCAGCGACAGCAATGCCAAGAGTCGTTATTCCCGAAAGATTCTTTGTCCGATTCGCTAAAATCCACTTCCCCGGTTCGCTAGCCGTTTGTTTGAATCGTTTCAGAAAATCTCTTACTTCATCCAATGTGGCTACTTTGCCCAACGTGGATCCTTTCTGGTGAGAGGGCAGAACAGGATGCTATCATATGATAACGACACGTTCAAGGTTGACTTCTTCTTGGCTTAAGGTTTTGCCGCCTTTCCTGCTCCAAAGCTTTGAATTTCGCGGTCGCTTCTTGTCCGCCATGAACGAAAGTATGCACCGGGAAGATCCCCAGGGAGAATTACCTTCAAGTTTAATCTTGAAATGCATCACAACCAAAAACTTCTTGACAGCAATTTTACGCGTTACCTATAGTAGGCCGAGGTTATGATTAGCACTCGCACATTTTTCTATTTCGCCTTTACGTACCGCTTCTTCTTTTCGAAGGAGAGCGGACCGGCGAAGTTTGAAAACGATGTGCTGACGGCCTGATAAAAAGCACAACACCTTCAACGAGCCAGCCGCGATCCTAAAAAGTCGCGGCTGTTTTTTTATTGCCCGGAGCTGGAATCATGGACATAGAGCATTGGCGAAAAGAGATCGACGACATCGACACTGAACTGCTACGACTGCTCAACATGCGCGCGCGCCTCGCACTCAAGGTCGGCGCGCTCAAACAGGCCGCAGACCTTCCTTGCCGGGATCCCGAGCGCGAACGCAACGTGCTGCACCGGCTTCTGGAAATCAACGACGGGCCTCTCGATGAACGCGCGGTGGGAAAAGTTTTTCGCAGGATCATCCGCGAATCAAGACGAGTTCAGGCAGCTATAACTCAATGACCACACTGGGGAAAAAACCGAGAGTCGCGTTTCAGGGCGAGCGCGGCGCCTTCAGCGAAGAGGCCGCACTCAAACTGCTCGGCGACGAAATCGAGCTCGTGCCCCGACGGACGTTCGTCGACCTATACGAGAGCCTCGATAACGGCCTCGCTGATTACCTTCTCGCACCCGTGGAAAACAGCATAGCCGGTGTCGTTCACGCTTCCGTCGACCTGCTAAATGCAAAATCGCTTCAGAAGCTCGACGAGATTCAGCTCAAGATCGAACAACATCTGATCGGTTGTCCTGGCGCAAGCTTTGACACGATCGAAACCGTCCAGTCACACCCGACAGCACTCGCGCAGTGCAGCGTCTTTTTCACAACTCATTCCCGACTCAAACCCGTCGTCGCTGACGACACTGCCGGCAGCGTCGCCGAAGTGATTCGCCTTAATGATCCAAAACGCGCTGCCATTGCGGGCCAACGCGCCGCCGATCTCTACGGCGCAAGCATCCTCCGCAAAAGCATTCAGGACGAGGCAAACAACTACACCCGATTTATTCTGTTAGCGAAGGAATACGCATCATGATCGTCAACATGCAAAACAACGCAACCTCCGATGAAATCAACCACATCATCGATCGCATCAGGGAATGTGGCTTCCAGGCTCACGTAGTTCAGGGCGCGGAACGCACCATCATCGGGGCGATCGGCAACAGCGGTCGACGCTCGGAGATCGAAGCGTTGCGCGCCGCTCCGGGCGTTGCCGAAGTGATCCAAATCTCGCACCCGTTCAAATTGGTCAGCCGCCAGTTGCGACAGAAAGGCACGGTCGTCGACGTGCGCGGCACGAAGATCGGCAGCGGTGATCTGGTCGTGATTGCCGGTCCATGCTCGGTCGAGTCGGAAGAGCAACTGCTGCAAACGGCGCACGCAGTGAAAGCTTCAGGCGCAAACATGCTGCGCGGTGGCGCTTACAAACCGCGCACTTCGCCATATGACTTTCAGGGACTCGGCGTCGAGGCGCTACGACTGCTTGAGAAAGCGAGTGGTGAGACTGGTTTGCCGATCGTGACCGAAGTCATGAGCGAAGCAGACGTCGAGATCGTCGAGGAGTATGCGGACATGATGCAGGTCGGCGCGCGCAACATGCAGAACTTTTCGTTGTTGAGAAAACTCGCAGGCGTTTCGAAACCGGTACTTTTGAAACGTGGACCATCGGCGACTGTCAAAGAGTGGTTGCTCGCGGCTGAATACCTGCTCGCGGGTGGCAATGCGAACGTGGTGTTGTGTGAGCGCGGCATCAAGACGTTCGAGACGGCGACACGCAACACGCTCGATCTCGCGGCAGTGGCGCTCGTGAAAGAGTTGTCACACTTGCCGGTGCTTGCAGATCCGTCGCATGGAACCGGGATACGCAGTTTGATAACGCCGATGTCGAAAGCGGCGGTTGCGGCGGGTGCGGATGGATTGTTGATTGAGGTGCATCCGTGTCCGGAGCGTGCGCTCTCGGATGGACCACAGTCGCTGGATTTACCGGGATTTCAGGAACTAATGGAAAGTTTAGGGCCGCGGATAAACGCGGCTAATCGCGGATCAGAGATCGGAAAGAGAGCGGCCTGATCAGCGTTCATCCGCGTAAATCCGCGTACTAAACTATTGTTCCCGTTTCTGTTTGCGTGGCAGTTCTTTCTCGGTCTTTATGATCGTGCCGTCGATCGCGTTGACCCAGATGTGTGTGGCGCCGGCTTCGCCTTCATTTGCAATCATGACGTGATAAAAAACAATTCCGTCTTTCGACAGTTCGCCCGGCTTTTCCCAACCCTTCGCTTCGAGCGAGCAAAGCATGACTTTTCCAGGCTGTTGACTCGTCGCGATCTGTATCGCCTGGTCCATGTTGATCTTCGCGAGGCGCACTAGCGCTGCCTGCCTGACCTCGCGCATTTCCATTTCCACACGCTGTTTGCGCTCCATTTCTTCGCGGAATTGAGGATCGCTTTCCATGCGCAACTTAGTATCTTCTATTTTGCGCCGCATCACTTCGCGCTTCTCTTTGTCCTTTTGAGTAAGCTCCTTTTCCTGCGGCTCCTGCGCATTTGTCTCGACATCGAAACGCATCGCAAGAGCTGCCGCAGCGGCGCACGGTACGAGCAGCAGTAACGAGACTACGATCAGCAACGACTTCTTCCAGCGTGTATGCAAGTTGGGTTTCTTTAACAATGACATGATACGGGCCTCCAGAATGTCAGCATCGGCGATGCCTACGGTTGTAGTAACGGAGAGACGACGCAGAGGTGTCGCAGGGCTGGCGAGTCTTACCAGCGAGCGCGCATAAACTTCCGCATTCAGAATGCGCTCGGCAACCAGCTCGTCGCAGCAAAGTTCACGGGTTTCGCGGACCCGTCGTCTTAATAAAGCCGCAGCCGGATGAAATGAAATGGGGACGAACAGTAACTCGTAGATCAGGTTGAGCAAGTAATCTTTTCGTGCAACATGAACGAACTCATGCCCGATCGCGGAAGTCAGTAGCTCGACATTTTCTTCGCGCAAGAGAGATTCAGGCAGAATGATGATGGGATTAAAGAGCCCGGTGGTTACGGGAACGGGCAGCGTTTCCGAACGAAATACTCTTACAGATCCGACGCGTGTGCCGAATTCCAATTCGCAACGATGAATGAGTTCGGCAACGTTGTAGTTCGGTTCAATCTCAGTCACATGACGTCGAATAGTTCGAGTAGTTCGCCAGGCTTGAAGAAGTTTGAAGATGCTGTAGAGCAGAAACGCGAAATAGATTCCGAGAATGGTCAGGCCAAAGGTTTGATTTATCTTGAAGGTTAAATCGAGTGCGGAAGTTTCTATCTCAGGCAGCGGCGGCACCGCTTCGTTTGCAAACAGCTCCAGGCTTTGTCTTTCGAATGTGACTGGTGTGTTTGATTGTTTAATGTTGTCAACTAGCGTTCGTGTTGTAGTGAAGGCAGGGACTAGAAACGCGAGACACAATGCAGTGGCCCAAACCCAGTGCCGGTAACGTGCAAAGGAATTGCGCAGTAACCATGAACCGAGCGAAGCGAATGCCGCGATGAGCGCAATCTGCCAGAAGGCGTTGAACAGAAACGTCAGCAGTAATTGGCTACTCAGTCTCAACGGTTTTGTCCTCCTTCACTTGTTCGACGAGCTTCTGGAGTCGCGCGAGCTTTTCGGGCGTGAGGTGTTTGGTTTCCACCAGGCTCATCACGAGGCTCTCGGCTGAGCCGCCGAAGAGTCGATCGACAACGTCTTTGACGTGTTTGCCGACGACTTGCTTGCGACTGACGGCGGGTTTGTAGAAGTAAGCGCGGTTTTTCAGAGTTCGTTTTGCTTTGCCTTTGCGCTCGAGGATGTTGAGCATTGTCTGGACGGTGGTGTACGCGAGATCGCGTTTCAGTTTTTGCTGGACTGTCTGCACGTTTGCGGGGCCTGTTTCCCAGAGGACGTGCATGATTTCGAGCTCGAGCGGCGTCAGGTTCTCGGTCTTCGGTCGCGCCATACTTGTCTCCTAAGTTTTTAGGAGTATAGGTACAGCATCCAACTGTGTCAACTAATTTTTTAGGAGTTTGGACGCGGATGACGCGGATTGTAAAATCCGATTTCAATGTGAAGAAGCAGACAATAATACACACGCTTATTTATGGCTTGTGCGGCGGGATTTTGATCGTCGTGCTCAGGCTGATCGAGTTTCGCTTTCTCATCGTCGAGCACTCGATCGAGATTTATGGTGGGCTCATTGCTGCGATGTTCGCCGGGCTCGGGATCTGGCTCGGTTTGAAGCTGACGAAGAAACGAGAAGTCGTGGTCGTTAAGGAAGTGCCTGTCCCGACTACGCAGCCTTTCACATTAAATGAGGAGCGATTGAAAGTCCTCGGCATCACGAGACGCGAATTAGAGATCCTCGAGCTGATCGCGCAGGGCCTCAGCAACCGCGAGATCGCCGACAAACTCTTCGTCAGCGAAAACACCGTCAAGACTCACTCCAGCCGCCTCTTCGATAAACTCGGCGCCCGGCGACGCACGCAAGCCGTACAGATCGGAAAAGAAATGGGCCTGATCCCTTGACGCTCCCTTAATGCTAAAGCATGATTTTGCGCCCAAACTCCGAAATCATTCGAAAGTATGACGACAAACCTGGGCCGCGAAAGTAGATTGCGCCTCGAGTTTTTCCCAATCATTGAGGAGACGCATATATGAAAAGAATCGTTTTGACGTTTGGTTTGATCGCAGGCGCGATCCTGTCGGCGATGATGGCCATCACGATGCCGTTCCACGACCAAATCGGTCCCAACAATGGAATGGTCATCGGCTACACCACGATGGTGCTGGCCTTCCTACTGGTTTTCTTTGGAATCCGGTCTTATCGAGACACGGTGGGCGCCGGAAAGATCAGTTTCGGCAGGGCGCTTGGGGTCGGACTTCTAATAATGCTCATCGCCTCGGCCTGTTACGTCGTCACGTGGGAGATCATTTATTTCAACTTCCTGCCAGACTTTGGCGAGAAGTACGCGGCTCATGCAGTCGAGAGCCTACGCAATTCCGGAAAGCCGCCTGCGCAGATTCAACAGGAAATCGACCAGATGACAAAGATGATGACGCTCTACAAAAACAACATCTTCTTCAATTTAGCAATTACCTTCAGCGAGCCGCTGCCCGTTGGACTCATAATGACGCTGATCTCCGCGCTGATACTACGGAAGCGCGAGCCGAAATCCAGCCTCGAGACAGGATTACCGCATTTACAGAATTAGCAGGATGAAGTAAAAATTCCTGTCTATCTTGTAAATCCTGTAATCCTGTCAAAACCTATGACTCATTTACTGCGCGGTTCCCTGCTCTGCCTGCTGGTTATCAGTCCCATCATTCATGCACAAGTGCCTACGGATAATCCCTCGCAGGCGATGAAGTGGCGCATGATCGGCCCGTTCCGCGCCGGCCGCACGGTCGGCGCCACCGGCGTTCCCGGCCAGCCGAATGTCTTTTATATAGGAGTGAACAACGGCGGCGTTTGGAAGACGACTGATTACGGTCACACGTGGAAACCGATCTTCGACGATCAGCCAACTGGCTCGATCGGCGCACTCGCAATCGCACCTTCGAAGCCAGACACGATCTACGTCGGCAGTGGTGAAGGTCTGCAACGACCAGATCTCTCCACCGGCGACGGCATGTACAAATCGACTGACGGTGGTAAGACGTGGCGACATCTCGGACTACGAAACGCACAACAGATCGGCGCGATACTCGTCGATCCTCGCGATCCGAATCTCGTTTATGTCGCTGCTCTGGGACATCCGTACGGCCCAAACGAAGAGCGCGGTGTGTTTCGATCGTCTGACGGCGGTGAGACGTGGCAGAAAGTTCTCTACAAAGACGAGAACACCGGCGCGATCGCGCTCGCCTTCGATCCGAAGAACTCGAAAGTCATTTACGCTGATTTGTGGTCGGCGCGTCAGGGCCCTTGGGAAAACGGCGCGTGGCAAGGTCCCGGCAGCGGGCTCTACAAAACCACTGACGGCGGCAACACCTGGCGTCAATTAATAAAAGGGCTGCCAACTTTCGAACAAGGTCTCGGACGCATCGGCATCGCTGTCGCGCCGAGTGATTCAAACACCGTGTATGCGACTGTCGATGCAACGCAGCAAGGCGGCATCTATCGCTCCGACGATGCTGGTGAATCGTGGCGACGCGTCGGCACCGATCGACGCGCGTGGGCACGCGGCAGTGACTTCGCGGAGATCGACGTCGATCCGCGCAATAAGGAGATTGTCTACACCGCTGCGATCGCAGCGTACAAATCGACTGACGGCGGCAAGACGTGGACCGCGTTCAAAGGCGCGCCTGGCGGCGACGACTATCACACGCTCTGGATCAATCCCGAGGACCCGGACATCATGCTCTTCGCGACGGACCAGGGCGGTACGATCAGTGTGAACGGCGGCGAGACGTGGAGTTCCTGGTACAACCAACCCACCGCGCAGTTTTATCACGTCATTACAGACACTCAGTTTCCATACTGGGTTTACGGCGGGCAGCAGGAGAGCGGCTCTGCGGCGGTGAAGAGCCGTGGCGACAATGGCGCGATCACTTTTCGAGATTGGCGCACTGTCGGTGTTGAAGAATACGGCTATGTTGCGCCTGATCCGCTGCACCCGAATTTGATATATGGCGGCAAAGCAACGCGGTTTGATACGACGACGGGTCAGGTGCAGAACGTCGCGCCCGAGATTCTGCGGAGTGGAAAGTACAGGTTTCTTCGCACCGCGCCGATTCTCTTTTCGCCTGCCGACCCGCGCATCCTCTATCTCGCCGGCAATGTGTTGTTCAAGACGATGAATGGCGGCTCGAGTTGGGAGATCATCAGTCCTGATCTGTCGCGTGAGAAACCTGAGGTACCGGCGAGCATCGGTGTGTTTCGTCGTCCTGAGATGGCGACGCAGCCAAGACGCGGTGTGATTTACGCGGTCGCGCCGTCACCGAAAGATGTCAACGTGATCTGGGCCGGGACGGATGATGGACTGATCCACGTCACGAGAGACGGCGGCAAGAACTGGAAAAACGTTACGCCGCCGGCAATCGACTCCTGGAGCAAGATCTCGCAGATTGATGCGAGCCATTCCGACATCAATACCGCATACGTTGCGGTCAATCGCATTCGGCTCGACGATCAGAAGCCACACATTTATCGCACGGTGGATGGTGGTACGACATGGACGGAGATCGTGAAGGGTCTGCCTGATGGTCCAGTCAATACGGTGAAGGAAGATCCGAGGCGGCCAAGGTTGTTGTTTGCGGGAACTGAGCTCAACGTGTTTGTCTCGTACAACAACGGCGATAGCTGGCAGTCGCTGCGACTGAACATGCCGGCAACGTCGATTCGCGATCTCGTGATTCACAACGATGACGTTGTGGTTGGCACACACGGGCGCTCGTTCTGGATCCTCGACGACATCTCTCCGCTAAGACAATACAACTCCGCGCTTCTCGATTCGGAAGTTCATCTCTTCGGACCGCAAGAGGCTATTCGCGTTAAGCGCAACGTCAACACCGATACGCCGTTGCCGCCCGAAGAACCCGCCGGACAAAACCCGCCGGACGGCGCGATCATCAACTATTACTTGCGTCGGGATGCCCCGACGGTCACGCTCGAAATCTTCGACAGCAGGAATCAACTCGTTCGACGCTATTCAAGCGATGACAAACCAACGCCAATCAATGCGAGCGATTATGCGGTGCCTGAATACTGGTTCCAGCCGTATCAAACGCTCGGCACCAAAGCCGGAATGCAACGGTTTGTTTGGGACCTGAAATACGCGCCGCCACCTGCTTTTAGCCGCGGCTTCCCGATTTCCGCGATCTACCGCGACACACCGCTTTACCCGCTTGGTCCATCAGTGTTGCCGGGCGTTTACACACTGAAGTTGACGGCGAACGGTCAGACGCGTTCTGAGCCGTTAACCGTGAAAATGGATCCGCGTGTGAAGACGCTGCCACCTGCGCTGGCGCAACAGTTCAATCTCTCGCTCGAAGCGTATCGCGGGATGGAGAAAACCTTCGATACAGTCGAGCAGATCAGAAAGCTGCGCGCACAGATCCGGGAAGCTATCTCGCGCGTCGATCGTGGTCCACTCGCTGAAGCATTGAACGGGCTCGATAAGAAAGCGGCTGCGATTGGTGGCGAAGGACGTGGCGACGCGAGCTCACCCGGACTGCCCGGTGGAACGATCGACATGCGCGAGCCCAACCTGACGCGTTTGAATAACGGCTACTCAGCGTTAATCGAGCACTTGCAGACCGCGGATTTGGCGCCGACTGTGCCGATGGTCACTGCTGCAACAGAGTTACAAAAAACTCTGACGAAGCTGATGGCGGATTGGGACCAGTTGAAAGCGAAAGATATCGCGACGATCAACCAACAATTGCGCGCGGCAAATCAACCGCCGTTGAACCCGTGATGATCGGCGCAAATCCAATCATTCTTTACGACGGTGTTTGCGGGCTTTGCAATAGTCTGGTCCAGTTTTTACTGAAGCACGACAACGGCGGACGTTTGCGTTTTGCGTCATTACAAAGTGACTTTGCCGAGAAGGTCTTGAGACGTCATGGATTTGACGCAAAGGATCTCGACACGGTTCACGTCGTGGTGAATTACGATCAGCCAGATGAGCGAGTGCTGCAACGCTCGGACGCGATCCTGCGAGCCGGTCGCGAGTTGGGCGGTTTTTGGGGTGCATCTTCATCAGTCGCCCGCATTGTGCCGCGCCCGCTGCGCGATCTGGTCTATCGCTTCGTCGCAACAAATCGTTATCGCGTATTCGGAAAATACGACACCTGCATGCTCCCCGACCCGGATCAAAGGAGTAGGTTTCTTGATGTATAAATCCGTTTTCATCATCTGTGTGTATCTGTGGTCTAGTATGTTTCAAGCACCGCAATTCGATGTCCTGATCAAGAACGGGCGCATCGTTGACGGCTCCGGACGCGCCGCCTACGTCGCTGATGTTGGGCTCAAAGACGATCGCATCGTCAGTATCGGTAAGCTTTCGCAAGCCACTGCAACACGCATTATCGATGCGCAAGGTCTCGTCGTCGCGCCCGGCTTTATCGACATGCTGGGCCAATCGGAAACCTACCTGCTGATCGATCCGCGCGCGAATAGCAAAGTGATGATGGGAGTCACGACTGAGATCACGGGCGAAGGCGAGTCGATTGCCCCGATCAACGAGCGACAGATCGAGGAGCAGGAAGACTTTCTCAAACGTTACAGCCTCAAGATCGACTGGCGCACGCTTGATGAGTACTTCAAACGTCTCGAGAAACAAGGCAGCGGCGTGAACCTCGGCACGTTTGTCGGCGCGACTCAGGTGCGCGAGTACGTGATCGGGTTCGACGATCGTCCGCCCACGCCGCCGGAGTTGGACCAGATGAAGAAGCTGGTAGCCGATGCGATGCGCGATGGCGCACTCGGTCTTTCCACGTCGCTCCAGTACGTGCCCGCGCGTTTCGCGAAGACCGACGAGCTGATCGAGCTTGCCAAAGTAGCGCATCAGTACGGTGGCATTTACGCCACGCATCAGCGCAGTGAAGCAAACACGATCGACGCTTCGCTTGACGAAGTGTTTGAGATCGCGCAAAAGGCGAAGATCCCTGTCGAGATCTGGCACCTCAAAACCGCCTACAAAAAGAACTGGGGAGCAATGCCGCACGTGCTGGCGCGAATCAAGCAGGCGCGCGATCGCGGGCTCGATGTCACTGCTGATATCTACCCATACATTGCAGGCAGCACGTCGCTAAGTGCATGTTTACCGCCGTGGGCGCAAGAAGGCGGAGTAGACAAGATGCTGGCGCGCTTGCGCGATCCGCAGACGCGCCAGCGTTTAAAGAAAGAGATCTCAGAAGAGCAGACGGAGTGGGAAAACATCTACCTCGGCAGTGGTGGACCGAGCGGCGTTTTGATCGGCTCTGTCGTAAATCGTGAGTTGGACTCGTTGCAGGGCAAACGCATTTCTGAGATTGCAGCAGAACAGAAAAAGGATCCACTCGATACCGTCTTCGATCTGATCCTCGCAGATCACGGCCAAACCGGCGCCATCTACTTCATGATGAGCGAGGACGACATGCGTACGGCGATGCAGGCGCCGTTCGTCAGTTTCTGTACTGACAGCGGCGCGCGCGCGACCGATGGTCCCCTCGCGGGCTCGAAATCTCACCCGCGCGGCTGGGGCAGCTATCCCCGAATACTCGGCCGTTATGTACGTGATGAAAAGCTTTTATCGCTCGAGTCGGCGATTCATAAAATGACTGGCGCACCCGCCGCGCGTGTTGGTCTGCGCGATCGTGGTTTGCTTAAGGAAGGAATGTTTGCTGACATCACCATCTTCGATCCCGCGAAGGTGATCGATAAAGCGACGTTCGAGTCACCAAACCAATACCCTGCCGGTATCGAGTACGTGTTGGTAAACGGAAAGATCTCAGTTGATAAAAGACAGCGCACGAGCGCGCTGGGTGGTCGCGTACTTCGCGGCCCAGGCTACAAAAATCCGTAATCAAATCCGTGTAATCTGTGGCTAACTACACCTTGATATAGATCCGCTTCCGATAAAGTAACCACATCAAAAACAACCACAACAAAATAAACGCGATCGCATAAAACAGCGACGCGTTGATCGGCTCCGCCCAACTCAGGAATAGATTCCTGAAGACCCATCCCTGCACGCGCCAGATACCCATCAACTTCACCATCAACCCCGTTCCCACAAACAACGCGAGCGCATTCACGCCGAAGACCTCAAACGGCCACGCCCAGCGTCGATAACCCTGAATATCGATCACCCAGTAACACAACGCCAGAAACTCTAGCGCTAATCCGGCTGTGAACAGCACGTACGAGCTGGTCCACAACGCCTTATTGATCGGAAAGAACGGGTTCCACGCCCAACCAAGCACGACACAAATCGCGCCTGCAACAAACATCCCGACCACTTTTTCGTAGCGCGTTCGCTCCGTGCGTAGCCAGTGACCCGTCAAGATGCCGAAGAGCGTCGTCACAACAGCGGGGATCGTGCTCAACAGTCCTTCCGGATCGTAAACGCGTCCTTGTCGCCAGATGTGCTGCCGCAGGATCACGCGATCTACAAATGACGCAATGCTGCCTTCCTTGCTGAGATCGCCCGGCGCGTATCCCGGCGCCGCGAGCTTCGTCATCACCAAACAATAAACAATGAGCAAAGCAACAGCGATCAGCAGTTGTGCCCGCTCTTTTGTAGTTAGAAAAATGACTGAAGCAATCAGATAACAGATCGCGATGCGCTGGAGCACGCCCGCAATGCGAATCGTGCCGAGATTAAAATATGGAAAGCCGTTGAGGAACAGACCCAGTCCGAAGATGATCGCGCTCCGCTTCAACACCTTCAGATACAGATCGCGTTTGACCCCTCCTTCTTCGACGCGCCGTGCAAACGCGAGCGTGATTGAAACGCCGACAATGAATAGAAAGAATGGAAAGACCAGATCGGTCGGTGTCCAGCCGTGCCACTCGGCGTGTTGCAGTGGCCAGTAAATGCTGGACCACGTGCCGGGATTATTTACCAGCACCATCCCGGCAATCGTGATGCCGCGAAAGACGTCGAGCGAGACGAGACGACCAGCAGGGTTTGCTGCGAAAAGTTTGGGGGACATGGGTGGTTAAGATTACTCGTTGAAGAACAAGTTGGGAAGAGGGGCTTAAGTCAGAAAAAAGAACAAGTCAGGAAGAGGGGCTTGCCCCCGCCGCTGCTTGGGTCACGAACAGCGGGGGCAAGCGCCTCTTCCTGACTTGTTCTATTCATACGTGTTAAAGTATCAGCCCGTACATGTCACTAATGCTTGCGGAGATCGCCGAGCAGCCTGCCGCACTCGAGCGCACGATTGCGGAAGAGCGCGCCAAGATCGCAAAGCTCGGAAACACGCTCAAGTCGCGCGACATCCATCTGATCGTACTGGTCGCGCGCGGCAGCTCTGATAACGCTGCACTCTTCGGTCGTTACCTGCTCGAGATCACGACCGGCATTCCCGTCTCGCTTTCTGCCCCGTCAGTTCACACGATCTACAACGCAGAGCTGCGATTGGACCACGCGCTCGTGGTCGGCGTTTCGCAGTCGGGCGAAGGCGAAGACATCAATCACGTGCTCGAAAGCGCGCGACGTTCCGGCGCTTACACGATCGGCATTACAAACGAGCCGGGTTCGTCGATGACGCGCCTCGTCGACGAAACACTGCTCACGCACGGCGGGCGCGAGCGCTCTGTCGCCGCCACGAAGACTTTCACGGGCCAGATGCTCCTATTTTATATGCTCGCCGCCGAGCTTGCCCGGAACGCAGCGCCGTTTTCGTATGAGTCGATCCCGGAATTCGTCGCGGGCGCGCTCGAACAAAAGCCCGCGATATCCGAGCTCGTCGAGCGCTACGTGTTTATGGAAAACTGTGTCGTCGTCGGCCGCGGCCTCGCTTACGCAAACGCGTACGAGTTGGCGTTAAAGTTAATGGAAACGTGTTACGTAGTCGCGGAGCGCTTCTCGTCGGCAGACTTCCTGCATGGTCCACTAGCGATGGTCGAGCGACATTTTCCGGTGATACTCTTCGGGCCGCCCGGAGTGATGTTGCCGGGCGTCAAAAGCTTGATTGAGCGTTTGCGAGAACTGAAGGCAGATACACTGGCTATCACAAGCGATCCTGATGCAGCCCGGATGTGTACGCGCTCGATCTTGATGCCACGCGAGATCGATGAGTTTCTCGCGCCGATTCCATACATCGTTCCCGGTCAACTATTCGCGGCACTCCTGGCCGAAGCCAAAGGACTCAACCCGGACGCACCACGCTCTCTGTCAAAGGTCACACGCACACTTTAAGTGGCTAATGATTATGAATATCGAACTGAAAGATCTCTCCCACAATCCCGTCTACGCCCAGGTTCGCGAACAGATCGAGAATCAGATCAAGAACAACACGTTGGCGGCGGGCGAACAACTCCCGTCACCCGCAGCTCTCGGTCAAAAACTCTCTGTCGACAAAGGCGAGATCCAGCGCGCGTATTACGAGCTCGAACAGCTCGGCTTGATCACAAAGCAAACGGGCAAGGACTTTCTCGGCAAGCCACGAACGGACTATCGCGTCGCGGCTTCAAATAGAAAATAGACCAGAGGTCGAACGATAAAGCCGAGCGGTATCGCAACAATCCAGAGCACCAGCGCGAACCTCCACGATCGCCGTGCTTTTAGATAGTCAGCATCGTTAGTGATGAGGCTGCCAAACTTCACCTGCCAGCGAATCAACAACACCAGCACGACAATAAAAATGACCAGGAAGCCCCATCCTACGACCGGCAGGATTGGAATGAAGCTGAGCCCCATGAACACATACATCGCGACGGCGGCCGTCCGCAGGAAACTCGCATCGCTGTATGACTGATTCGCTTTTTCCTGTCTCTCGGCGACCAGTTGGGCCACGGCAGGATCGACAGCCACATTGCAGTAGCGACACTGCGTCATACTGTCGTTGATCATTTCGTTGCAATTGGGACAGCGGAAGGTACGGGGGTTAGCGATCACTATCTTCTCCTGGGTCCGAGATAGAGGAACGTGTCGCGCATTATATAAAATCAGGATTTAGCCACAAAGAGGCACAAAAAGCTCATAATCAGCAGAACCCGTTTTGAGTTTTTTGTGCCTCTTTGTGGCTAACGACTTTATGTAATCAATTCAGATCGTCGTCTTTGAAGTACTTCGTCCCTTTGCCGGTCAGTTCGAGGGCGATGCCCTTGTCAGTCAACTGGTACATCCAAACACCCGGCGAGACCGATACGGCGCCTTGAAGTGATCCGCCGCCGTCACCGGTTTTTGCCGCGGCGGTTGATTGTCCGCCAAACTCCCAACCGCTGTTTATGAATTTGTCGAGGGCGTCTCTGGTCTCGAACACGAAGATGGTGCTGAACTTCTTCACACCCATTCCCAGGCCCGCCTGGATTTCTCGCATCCTCATGTAAGTGACTTTCTGCGTCGACTTATCAACAGCAATACCACTTCCTCTTCCGGCCCCTGCAACCAGAATTTTTGCGCCGCTACTGTTAAAGACCGCATAGCCGGCCGCCGACTTGATTGCAGCTTGTGCGGACGGCTTGGTCTTGTAAAGACGTTGCAGCGTCGCGTCGGCTTTCTTGCGAGCTTCAGCCTGCTTCTCTGCTTTTGATTTAGCGAGGACAGTGAACGCACTGATCAAGACCAACACCGGCACGATAACCAGTCTCATTCGATTCATGACGCGTCTCCTTTTGCCGGATGTTAGCAGGCGTTTTTCAGCAACGTACCTGACAAAAGTGCTAGGTACGAGGGCTTAGATCAGCTTTGCTAAGAGGCCGGATCCTTGTGTGACACAGTCAGTACCACCTGCGGTAGCGGGTGGGTGCGCAGCAATAACCCTGTGTAGAGGATTCCAGTCGCCGCACAGCTCCGCACCCACCCG
>DATFDT010000122.1:0-16810 GCA_035251975.1 Pyrinomonadaceae bacterium
TCGATGCGGCTGGCGCGCCGGGCCGGGAACCAGCACGCCAGCAGCGCTGCGGCCAGCAACAACGCCGAAACACCAATGAACGCACGGACGTCAAACGCACTGACGCCATACAACGTCGATTGCATCGCACGACCTACGAGATAAGCACCACCGAGCCCGATGAGCGTTCCCGCAATCGCCAGTAACGCCCCTTCTTTCAGAACCATACTGACCACGCGCGAACGCTGCGCCCCGAGCGCCATACGCACACCAAACTCATGCGTGCGTTGCGCCACCGCGAACGCCATCACGCCGTAAATACCCACCGCCGCAAGCAGCAACCCGAGCGCTCCAAAACTCGCAAACAACACAACACTGAAACGATCGATCGCCAGCGACTCGCTCACGATCTCATCGATCGTCTGCACGCCCGCCAGCGGCATATCGGGATCGACCGAACTTACCGCCGCCGCGACACTCTTGATGACAGACTTCGGATCGCCGCTCGTCTTCAGTGCGACCGAAGCCTGCGGCCATGGATTCTGCGCAAATGGAATGTTGATCTCAGGAAGCTCTTCACGAAATCCAGCCCCGCGCTGGTCGTGATACACGCCGACAATCTGCCATTCGACCGGCTTCCCTCTCGGCACATTGGGGATAATTTCGGGAAAGGAAATTCTTTGCGTGAGCGGATCGACTCCAGCGAAATACTGCTTCACGAAATACTCACTGACCGTTGCCACACGCACGCTGTTCGCCGTGTCGCGCGCATTGATGTTGCGACCGCTGACCATCCGAATTCCGAGCGTGTCGACGAAATCCGCCGTGACGATTTGCACGCCGGTGCGGAGTCGCGCTTCGGGATTGACAGGTTGGCCCACAATCGTGAACCGTGTGCCATTGCCTGGACCACGACCGGGAACACCAGTCGTCAAAGCAGCCTTCGTTACTCCCGGCAGAGTTTGGATTCTTTCCAGCATCTGCCCGTAATACGATCGGATCTGATCTGGTCCATCGAGACGTTTGTCGGGTACCGGCAAACGAAACGTCAGCACATTGTCCGTTTGAATGCCGAGATCGATCCGGTTGAGATTCCAGAAACCGCGCAGCGCGAGACCGCCGGTCGCCAGCAACGTGAGGGCGAGTGAAAACTCGGCGATGATGAGCGCACGAAAAGCGTTGCGCTTGATACCACGACTGCCGCTCCGGCCGCCGAGTTGGAGAATCTCATTCAGATCGAGTCGTGTTGCTTGCCAGGCGGGCGCGGCTCCAAACAACAGTCCGGCAGCCGTTGTCACGCCGATCGTGAAGAACAACACCGGGATGCTGATCCTGATGTCGGCTTCAGAGGGAATCATCGTGCCGACCGGCGGCATCACGAGTGTGACAGCATCGATGATCGAGCGCGCGAGAAAAACGCCGAGAGCTCCACCGAGCGCTGCCAACACCAGGCTCTCAGTAAGAAACTGCGCGAACAACCGAGATCTCGAAGCGCCGAGGGCCGCTCTTACGGCAATTTCTTTTTGACGCGCCGCGCCGCGCGCCAGCAGCAGGTTCGCGACGTTGACGCAACCGATCAATAAAAGAAATCCGACCGCGCCGAGCAACAACCAGAGATTGCGTCGCGTGGAGTCAGTAACGAAGTTGAGGTGCAACGGCTCGACGCTCACGCCGCGATTCGCATTTGTCTTAGGCGACTCGCTTTGAAGTTGCGCAGCGATGCCATTCATCTCCGCTTGCGCCTGATCGATTGTGACCCCGTCTTTCAAGCGCGCCATCACCGGCATGAATCTCGAATCGTGAGTTATCTCCTCGGGTCTGAAAGACAGGGGCACCCACAACTGCGAGGTGAGTCGATCGTGCATCCCCGGAGGAAGAACGCCGACGACGGTGTAGTGTTCGCCGTTCATCCGAATGTCTTTGCCGATGAGGTCACGATTGGAGTTGAAGTATTTGCTCCACACGTTGTGACTCATGATCACAACGTGATCTCTGCCCACTTCACCTTCTTCGGAGAGGAAATTACGCCCGAGGAAGAGTGGCAAGCCTCGCATTGCGAAGAACCCGGGTGTACAACGCGCGCCCGCGATCTGTTCCGGTCGATCTTCAGTGGCGACGTTAAATGAGGTGCCGGTCCACGCGTTCAGATCCTGGAACGAAGTGCTTCGTCGTCGCCATTCGATAAAGTCCCCGGCAGGCACAGAGTTTCTGCCGCCCGGCGTCTTGGCCCAGACCATCACGAGCTGATCCGGTTTCGGATACGGCATCGGCTCGAACACCGCATAGACCACGCTGAAGATTGCGGTGGTCGCTCCGATTCCCAGCGCGAGCGTCAACACCGCCGTGATCGTGAACCCTCGGTTCTTGAACAACGTGCGGATCGCGAAGCTTATATTTTGTTTAAGAGCACTCATACTACTCGTCCCTTAATGCCACCAATGGATCGACCTTCGTGGCCCTCCGTGCGGGCGTGTAACATGCAAGCAACGACACCATCACCAGCAACACCGGTATCGCCGTAAACACCAACGGATCCGTCACACTCACTTCAAACAGCAGACTCTTGATCGTCCGCGTTAGCGCGAGCGCGCCCAGGATTCCAACTACGACGCCTGCACCCGTAAGCCAAAGCCCCTGGCGCATGACAGCGCGTCGCAACGCGCCGGGCTGCGCACCGAGCGCGAGCCTAATCCCAAACTCTTTCGTGCGACTGCTGACGTAAACCGACATCGTGCTGTAAATGCCCACAGCCGCGAGCGTCAAAGCGATGATCGCGAATGCTGTCAACAGGAAATTGGTCAGTCGTTGCGTGCTGAGTGTTTGTCCGATGATGTCGGTCATCGGCCGCACGAGATACAACGGCATGTCAGGATCGATTTCCCTGATTGCCGCTCGGAACGTGCCCGTCGCGCTCATTGGTGGTCCATCGGTACGCACGACGAACGAAGCGCGCGGCGACGTATACTGGCCCATCGCGAAGTAAATATGCGGCCGCTTCTCTTCCATCAGGCTTATGTGCTTCACCCCGCTGACAACGCCGACGATCGTCAGCCACTGCCGATCTCCAGTGGTCTGTATACGCCTGCCGAGTGCATCGCCCGCAGGCCAGTAACGACGCGCTAAAGGTTCGTCAATGATTGCGACCAGAGGTGATTTGGTGTGATCGGTTGTCTGAAAATCGCGTCCCTGCAAGAGCGGAATCCCGAGTGCGGTGAACGTTCCCGGCGCGAGGCTTACGATTTCCGCCTGTTCAGCTTGCGAGACCTGTGCGCCTTCGGGCGGCGCCTGTCCCTCGACGATGATCCCGTCGACGTTTCCGCCGTCGCCGAACGGCAGATTGTCAGTAAGGCCCACTGCCGCAATGCCGGGCGAGTTACGCAAACGTTCCATCGCGCTCTCGTAAAAGCGCAACGCCTTCTCTTCGTTGTCGTACTTTGCCTGCGGCAGAGTCGCAACCATGGTCAGCGTGTTCTCAGGATTGAAACCTAGATCGACTGCACCGAGTCGCTGAAAACTCTTCAACAACAAACCTGCACCGATCAGCAGCACGAGTGAGAGTGCAAACTGCACTGCGACGAGCGCGCTGTTGAGTCGACGATTTGAAACGGTGCCGCGCGCGCCTTCACGAACTCCACTCACGATTCCCATCGCGTACGCGCGCAACGCAGGCATGAAACCAAACAGTAAACCCGTGAATATGGTCAGGCCCGCGGTGAACGCGAGCACGGTGCCGCTCAAACGCACTTCTTCCATGCGCACGATGCCGCTGATCGGCAGCTTGTCGAGCATGCGAATGCCAACCGCTGCCAGACCGACACCGACAACTGCGCCGATGAACGACAAGAGCACGCTTTCAGTTAAAAGCTGTCGCGCGACTCGCACAGGCGAGGCGCCCAACGACACGCGCACAGCGATCTCACGCGTGCGTGAAGTTGCACGTGCCAAAAGAAGATTCGCGACGTTCGCGCACGCGATAAGCAGCACGAGGGCGACAGCGGCGAGCAACACGAGCAGCGGCTTCTCGGTTTTGCCGAGCATCGCCTCGCGCAGTGGCGTGATGTTCGTCCGTGGTCCATTGCCTTCGCTCAGCCCGACCGCTTCGCTGAGGTTCGGATGTTGCCGACCGAAGTTCTGAAGCACTTCAGTCGTGTCAGCCTGCGCCTGGCCCACCTGCACGCCGGGTTTCAGACGACCGACGAGCGCGAAGAAGTACGGAGCAATGCGTTTGGGATCGTGCGCGAGGGGCGTCCAGAGATCGATCTCGTAACGCGGAAACTTGAATTCAGCGGGCATGACGCCGACGATCTCTGTCGGCGTGTTGTTCAAACTCAGCGTCTTGCCGATGACATTAGGATCGCCGCCGAAGCGTCGCTGCCAGAATGCATAACTGATCACGCAGATCTGGTTTCTTCCCACCGTGTCTTCACCTTCGACAAACGTGCGACCGAGCAGCGGGTTAACGCCGAACACTTTGAAGAAATCGGCGGTGACAGTCGCGATCGGTAAACGCTCGGGCTCGCCCACGCCGGTGAGGTTCGTGGCGGTCGCGCTGTAAATCGCGACTGTTTCAAACGAGCGATTCTGTTCGCGGTAGGCAGCGTAATCGGCCTGCGAAACTCCCCATGACGGGAGACCGAGCTTTGGACTCGCCTGAAGCATCCGCACGAGTCGATCGGGATCGCGAAACGGCAGCGGTCGCAGCAGGATGCTGTTGACGAGACTAAAGATCGCAGTGTTCGCGCCGATGCCGAGCGCAAGCGTGATCACGGCAACGAGGGTGAAGCTGGGCTGCTTCAACAGAATACGCACGCCATAGCGAAGGTCGTGAATGAGTGTGCTCATAGATTTGATTTCTTCTCTGTGAAATCTCTGTGCTCTCTGTGTCTCTGTGGTTGATTCACCTCGAAGATCCTTTAACCACAGAGACACAGAGCACAGAGGCTTCACAGAGAAAGCCTTACTCGTAGCGCAATGCGATCAACGGATCGATCCTGGTTGCGCGCCGGGCCGGGATGTAGCAGGCCAGAAACGCAACCACCAGCAGCAACACCGGCACGCCCGCAAACGTCAGCGGATCGCGCGGCGTTACTCCAAACAACATGTCTGTCAAAACACGCGTCACAAACGTTCCGGCCACAATGCCGACAACGAGACCCACAAACGTCAACGACATTCCCTGTCGAATGACGAGACTCAACACGTCGACAGGTTGCGCACCCAACGCCATGCGCACGCCGATCTCGTGCGTTCGTTGCACGACGGAGTACGAGATCACGCCGTAAAGTCCGACGCACGCGAGTACGAGCGCGAGGGCCGCAGACAGTCCGAGCATCAACGCCTGAAACCGTTCCTGTGAGATCGCGGCAGAGAAAACGTCATTAACGGTGCGCACGTTCGAAACCGGTTGGTCTTTATCCACCGACCACACGGCCTTTCGCACTGCCGCCGCGATCACGGCTGGATCAGCTTTCGTCCGCACGACGAGATCGCGAGGCGCCATGAACGAACGTCGTTCCTGCATGTACGGCACGTAGAAGTCCAACTTCTGCTCATGCAATCCCGTTTGACGCACGTCGCCGACGACACCGACAACTGTCAGCCATGCATTGGGCGAATCGGCTGGTCCAACTTTGATCCGTTTTCCGATTGCATCTTCACCGGGCCAGTACTGTTCAGCGAGACGGCGATTGATCAAAGTTACCGGCGTCGTATCAGGCGAGTCCTGCGCTTCGAAATACCGTCCACGCAGAAGCGGAATACCCATCGCACGAAAGTAGTCGGGACTGACAACGCGAAAGAGTGCGAACGGCAAATTCATGTCACTCGGTGCAGCGCGTCCCTCAACTGAGAAGCTGAAGTTCATGCCACTAAACGAAAGCGGCATAAACGTGATCATGCCTGCGGCTTCAACACCGCGCGTCTCTTTCACCTGCCGCAACACCTCATCGTAAAACGCACTGCGCGTTTCCTTCTTTGCATACTTCGGAAACGGCAGGACCATGCGCATCGTGAGTGCGTTCTCGGGATTGAATCCGGGCTCAACCTGTCGCAATAACTGGAAGCTGCGAATCAAGAGTCCGGCGCTGACCAGCAGCACGACTGCAAGTGCGACTTCCGACACGACGAGCAGACGCCGGACATTTCGGCCCGACGTTCCGCCCGCCATGTCTCGCGCAACGTCACTTAACGTCGCTCCCGGCGTTGTACGGGAAGTAAGCAACGCAGGTACGCCGCCAAAGACGATTGCGGTGAGCACACTCACGCCGAGCGTAAACAGCAACACTCGCGCATCGATACTGACGCCCTGTAGTTTCGACAGACTCTCGGGAAGAAATTTTGTAAGTGCTTCAACGCCCCAGAACGCACCGAGCACGCCGAGCAGACCACCACCGGAGGCGAGCAACAAACTCTCGACGAGCATCTGTCGCACGATGGTCCAACGTCGCGCACCGAGCGCGATGCGGATCGCGATCTCCTTGCGTCTCGTCGTCGCCTGGGCTAACAGCAGGTTCGCGACATTCGCACACGCAATCAGCAATACCAGCCCGACGGCGCCAAACAAAATCAGCATCGGCAAACGAAGATCGCCGACGTAATCCTTGTGTAAAGATCGTGCGATAAAGCCGAGCCCTTCGTTTGTGCGCGGGTATTCGCCGGCTAATCGCTGCCCGATTGCGGCAAGATCGGCATTCGCGCGTTCAATACTGACACCAGTCTTCAAACGACCGACGAGTGTTAGATAGTGATCGCCGCGTCCACTCGCCTGGTCCGGTTCCATGGCCCACGGCACCCACAGCTCAGTCTCACGCAGTGGAAAGAAGAACCCGCGAGGCATCACACCGACGACCGTAAATGTTTCGCCGTTAAGCGCGATGTTGCGATTGATGATCGAGGGATCGCGATTGAAGCGTCGCTGCCAGAGCGCGTCGCTCAACACAACGACATGTTCCTGACCCGGTTGATCTTCATTCGCGAGGAACGTCCGGCCGAGTGCAGGCGCAACACCTAAAATTGAAAACACGTTCGCCGTCACGAGCTGACCATTGAGCCGCTCGGGATCACCAGCGCCGGTGAGATTGATATCCAGCGGTCCATAAGCGCCGAGCGCTTCAAACGACTGGTTCTGATTGCGTAGATCGAAAAAGTTCGCGGGCGCCGCCTGGTTTTGCTGTATGCCGAGTGACGGCGTCTGCTCCCAAACAGATACGATTCGTTCCGGATCTTTAAATGGCAGCGGTCGCAGGAGAATCGAATCAACCGCACTAAAAATCGCCGTATTAACCCCAATCCCCAACGCCAGCGTCACCAACGCGACCGCCGTCGCCCCCGGGCGCTTCAACAAACTGCGGAACCCATAGCGAATATCAGTAATCAGGTTGTGCATAGGTCGTTTTGGTCCTATTCGTACCGCAGCGCCCTGAGCGGATCCACTTTTGTGGCTCGTCTCGCCGGCACCAAACACGCAATCAACGCCACCCCGGCCAATAAGATCCCGATCGCCGCAAACGTCCACGGGTCGCGCGCCTCAACACCAAACAACATGCTCGTCAAGCTCTCGAGATACTTCGTTAACACGTACGCAGCCGTGAGCCCGATCGCGATCCCGGCAACAGTCAAAATCATTCCCTGTCGCACCACCATCAGCAGCACGTTGCGTCGATCGGCACCGAGCGCCATGCGAATGCCGATCTCGTGAGTGCGCTGCGTCACGACATACGCCATCACGCCATACAGACCGATCGCTGCGAGCTGTTGCGCGATGACTCCGAAGAGCGTCAGCAGCTTCGCAAACATCCGTTCCATCGCGAGTGTTTCGTCAGCTTGTTGCAGTTGCGTACGGACGTTGCTGAGCGGCAGATTGCTATCGACCTCGCGCATCGCTTCTCGCACGCCCGCGACAGTCGCCGCGGGATCGCCGGTTGTGCGCACTTCGAACGTCGCAAAAGTCATTCGTCGTAGCACTTGTCGCCATGATTGATAGACCGTCGGTTGGACCTCGTCGCGCTGGCTGGTGTACTTCGCGTCACGCGCAACACCAACGATCTCGATGTCGTTCGTTTTGTTCGGTTCGAATCCGAATCGTTTTCCGATTGGGTTTTCATTCGGAAAGTGAGCTTTCACAAACGCCTGGTTGACAACGGCGACGTGTGGCGCGCGCGCATCGTCCTGTTCAGTGAGGCCGCGACCGATGAGCAGCGGAATCTCCATCGTGTCGAAAAAGTTCTCGCGGACAGAATGCATCTTCGTGTCGCTGTCGCGCGGCTGTCCGTTCGCTCCCATCTCTCCCGGCAGATAGACCGAGCTGGTCCACGAGCTCTGGGCCAACAATGGACTTCGTGAAAAAGTAACGGCCTGCACACCGGGAACTGCTTCAAGACGACTGAAGGCTCTTTGATACAAATCGGCAAGCTTCTCGTTCTCGTAGCCGAGCAGGCTCGGCTCTATCTTGAAGAGCAGCAGGTTGTTTGTGTTGAATCCCATGTCGACGTGCTGAAGATTTCTGAGCGTGCGAATGAGCAGTCCCGCGCCGATCAGGAGCAATACCGACAGCGACACCTGGACCACGACCAGCGACTTGCTGAGCCACGAGCGGCTCAGTCCACTCGAGCTACGACCGCTGTCTTTAAGCGCGGGTGTCAGATCGAGATTAGTCGCGCGCAATGCGGGCAGGATCCCGAAGATGATGCCAGTCAGAAATGAGAGACCGAGTGTGAAACCAAGCACACGCAGATCGAGTCGTGGATTGAGCGCACTCATCTCGCGCCCGCCCCACTCAGTCACAAGCAGGAGCCCGTCTTTAATCCAGAACGCAAAAAGAACTCCGAGCGCTCCACCCACCGCAGCGAGTAAAACGCTTTCCGTCAACAACTGTCTGACCAATCGCCAGCGACTCGCACCAACTGCCAGTCGCACCGCGATCTCTTTCTTTCGTGACGACGCGCGCACCAGCAAGAGGTTCGCGACGTTTGCACACGCGATCAGCAGCACGACACCAACTACTCCAGCTAATAATCGCAACGGCGATTCGAGCCAGCGACGCTGGTTCATCTCGCCCCGGCTGCCCGATTCGACACCCAGCTTTGGTAAATCTTTGGGATCGAGCGTGCGCAGTGCCGCCCCGGCATCGGTGCGTCGCAGCGCGCGGTGTTCGAGTACCGACTGCTGAAATGGACCAGCCAGATTTGCTTCGACCTGGGCCATCGTGGCGCCGGGTTTGAGCCGTCCCATCAACCGCAACCACCAGACGCCCGCGCCTTCGAGGTAGCTGCTTTTAGGATTGATCTGCGGCTCCCATGCGAGCGGAAGCGAAACGTCCTGCGAGCTTCCGACTTGTGATGTCCCTGCAAAACCCGCGGGAGTAACACCAACAATCGTGAAGGCTACGTTATTAATATTGACCTGCTTACCCACCGCCGCCGAGTCTCCATTAAAGCGGCTAGCCCAGAAGCGATGACTGAGAACAACGACGGGAGTCGCAGCCGCGTTGTCGTCAGCATCTGTAATCGTGCGGCCGATCATTGGCGGCACACCGAGCGCGTTGTAGTAATTGCCGGAAACCACCTGCGCGCTGACGACCTCTGCCTGACCGCCCGCGTTGAAATTGACCTCCATCGGCGAGAACGCAAAGACATCAGAGAGTAGTTCCTGTTCCTGGCGCAGGCGCGTGAGGGTTTGCATTGGAAATGAAGTGCCGACGGTGAGGCCCGTTGCGGGATCGCGCATGTTGCTGCCGTCGTAACTGCCTGGTCCAAACTTCTGTCCGTTCCAGCTCGCGTTGAAGAGCACCAGCCGTTCAGGATCCTGCACTGCCAGCTTCTTCAGCAGCACGGCATCGACGACGCTGAACAGTGCGGTGTTTGCGCCAACGCCGAGCGCAAGCGTCAAGACGGCAATGATCGTGAACGCCGGATGCTTTACCAGCATCTGCGCGGCATAACGGAGGTCTTTGATCATGGAAGCTCCTAGTTGGTCCTATTCCGTCCTATAGGACCTATTCAGTTCTGAGCGCCTCAAGTGGATCGACTTTCGTCGCTCTGCGCGCAGGAATCCAACACGCAAGCAGAGCAACACCAACGAGCAACGCCGCAATCGACGCGAACGTCAACGGATCGCTCGCGCTGATACCAAACAACAACCCTTTCAACAATCTCGTGAAAGCGATCGCTGCCAGCAGTCCCAACGCAACACCAACCGCCGCGAGCTTCAATCCCTGTCCAAGAATCAACTTCAAAACGTTCGACGTTTGGGCGCCCAGAGCGAGACGTATGCCAAACTCACTCCTGCGATTCGCGACGTTAAGCGACATCACTCCGTAAATCCCGGTCAACGCCAGCAACAACGCAGTAGCAGCAAAACCAACGAGCAGCGAATTTGTAAGTCGAGTGGTAATGAGCGACCGATCCATCGCCTGTTGGACCGTGCTCACATCGGAGAGCGGTAATTCGGGATCGAGTTTCGCAACTTCCTGCCGGATCTGGCCAACAAGGGCTTGAGGAGCGATCGCACCACGCACGACAAGCATCGTCTCGCGTCTGATCCACTGGCTGTACGGTCGATAGACGTAGGGCCACGCTTCTTCATCGAGTTTGCGATTCTTGACGTTGGGAACGACGCCGACGATCGTCAGCCATGGTCCATCACCGATGCGGATGCGCTTGTCGACCAGATCGCCGTCGGGCGAATACCTGCGGGCGAGCGACTCGTCGACGATCGCAACCGGCTGAGATTTTTCAGTATCAGACGAGGTGAACGCGCGGCCTTTGAGCACAGGCATTCCCATCGCCGCGAAGTATCCAGGCGTCGTGCTGCGCAGCCACGCAACTTTTGCCGGCTGGCCCTCGAAGCCTTCGACTGTGAATGGTCCACCACCGCCGCCACCACTGAACGGCACAACCTGATTCAACTCGACGGCCTGCACGCCCGGCAGGCTGCTCACGCCTGCGCGAACCTGGTTGTAGAAGCTTTCGATCTGTGGTTTCTCTTTGTATTTGGTTTCGGGCAACGAGAGTCGCGCCATCAACACGTTGTCAGCGCGAAAGCCCGGATTGACCGACAGCAGATTGCGAAAACTCTGCAGGAACAACGCCGCGCCGATCAGCAGCACGAGCGAGAGCGCGAGCTGTGACACGACGAAGACATTGTTGAGACGTTTGTTGGATCCTGAGGCGGAGCCGCGTGCGCCTTCTTTGATCGCGTCCTGCAAGTTGATGCGAGACGCGCGGAGAGCCGGAGCTAAGCCACACAGCACGCCGGTGAGCAACATGATCCCGACTGTGAAGAGCAAAACAGTTCCATCGACGCGGGCGTTTTCGACATTCGGAATTTGTGACGACACGAAGCTCTTGAGCGCAGTCACAATCCAGACGGCCAGCAGCACTCCGGCTACGCTTCCGAAAAACGAGAGCAGCAGGCTCTCGGTGAGTGTCTGCCGCGCAATCGTGGTTGCACTCGCGCCGAGACACTGTCGCACTGCGATCTCGCGCCGGCGCGCTGAAGCACGCGCGAGCAGAAGATTCGTGAGGTTTGCGCAGGCGATCAGCAACACAAGCGCGATCGCACCGAGCAACACGAGCAATGGTCGTCGCACTTCGCCAACGATGTGTTGCTGCAAAGGCAACATAACCGTGGATGTAGTTGAACCGATTGCGGCGTCGCCAAGCTGGCGGCCGTTCTCAGTAGTCCAGGCAGCGTACAAAGCATTGATTTCTTTTTCCGCGTCTCCGGGAGTTGCGCCTGGTTGCAAGCGGCCGACGGCTAAAAGATTCCACGAAGTTGCATCCTGTGGATCGAGACCTTTCGGAACCCAGAGTTGCATGTGGCCCGAGCTATTCGCTCGCTCGGCAGGATTGGGGAAATCAAAATCGGCGGGCATGATTCCGACGATCGTTACCGGCGCACCATCAAGATTAATTGATTGGCCCACAACATTTTGATTCCCACCGAAGCGGCGTTGCCACAAAGCGTAGCTGAGTAGCGCCACGTGGTTGTTGCCCGGCGTGTCTTCCTGCGGCGTGAACGTTCGTCCATACAGCGGCTCACGTCCAAGCACTTCGAAGTAATTGAACGTGACGATCGCACCCGGCACAACCTCCGGCTCGCCTCCGCCGGTGATTGAGAACTGACCGGTTTCAAATGCAGCCAGGCCCTGGAACGTGCGCGTGCGATCCCGGTAGTAAGCAACCAGCGAGTCGTTTAGGTCGACATGTTTCAAACCCTTGGCCGGCGCAGAATGCCAGAAGGTCATCAACCGATCCGGATCCTTAGCAGCCAGCGGCTTCAACAACACCGCATTCACAACACTAAAGATCGCGGTGTTCGCCCCAATCCCGAGCGCGAGCGTCAGCACCGCAATCACCGTAAACGCAGGTCGCTTTAACAACCCACGCACCGCAAAACGAATTTCTCTAATTAACGAATCCATTGTTCTCACTAAAATCCTATCGGTATTTCCAAACGCGTTTCGTATAACGCCGAAGGCGTTCGCTAATTTCAGCCCAAGGTTGGAGCGCAGCGACAATCCTGGGTTAGCTTTTCAAATCAATTACAACCCTGAAAGGGTTCGCCAACCTCGGAACCCTTTCAGGGTTCATTGGTTTCTTTGTTTCTGACCCAGGGTTCTCACAAGCTCGAACCCTGGGATCGCCGATTCAAATTCGTTATCAACCCTGAAAGGGTTCGCCAACCTCGGAACCCTTTCAGGGTTCATTGGTTTCTTTGTTTCTGACCCAGGGTTCTCGCAAGCTCGAACCCTGGGCTGACATTAGCCAACGCCTTCGGCGTTTAGGTGGGCTGAAATGACGCCTTCGGCGTTTATCAGCCTTACTCGTAACGCAGCGCCACGAGTGGATCGACCTTCGTCGCGCGACGCGCCGGCAGGAAACACGCCAGGAGCGCCACGGCAAATAAAGTCCCTGTGACAATCGCGAAGGTGCTCACGTCAGTCGCGCTCACCTGGTAAAGCAGCGTGCTCAACAAGCGCATCAAACCGAACGCTGCACCGACACCGATGCCGACACCCAACAGCGCCAACAACAATCCCTGCTTCAAAATCATCTTGAGAATGTCCGACGGGCGCGCGCCGAGCGCCATTCGCACGCCGATGTAGTGCGTCTGCTGGCTCACGGAATACGAGACAACGCCGTAGATCCCGATCGACGCCAACAACAACGCGATACCTGCGAAGATGCTGATCACCAACGCTGGAAAACGTCGCATGAACGACGCCGGTGTCTGCGCGATCATCTCGTCCATCGTGCGCACGTTGAGGATCGCTGCGTCAGGCTCGAGGTTGCGAACCTCACCTCGAATCGCCGCCGCGAGCGCAGTCGGATCGGTATTCGTGCGCGCGACGAGATTGGCGAACGTTGAAGAGTTTTGTCGGAACGGGTAATAGAGCACCGGCCTGATCGCTTCATCGATCCCGGTGATCTTCACATCACCAACAACACCTACGATCAGATCCGGCGGAGCCTGGATCGATGAATACTTGATTCGCATTCCCACGGGATCACGACCAGCAAACATGCGATCCGCAATCGTCTTCCCGATAATCACGACGCCTGGCTTGTCATTAGTGTCGCGGTCGTCAAACATGCGACCCGCCAGCAGCGGCACGCCGAGAGTTTTGAAGTAATCTTCACTGACGGTGCGAATGTTGGCTTCGGTTTCCTTACCCGGCGCGGGAATAGGATCGCCGTCGATGAAGAAACGCGTCGTGTTACCGGAATTGACCGGCAGGATATTGACCGTGCCCGCACTAGCGACACCGGGCAGCGCCTGCACCCGCTGTCGCAGTTGATCGTTGAAGTTGGTCTGTTGATTGACGTCGGTGTATTTCGCCGGGGGCGCAATCACCGTCATCGTCAGAAGGTTTTCAGTCTGGAAGCCGAGGTTTGTCTGCAACAGTCGCAGCAGACTCTTCATCATCAAACCAGCCCCGATTAACAACACGACCGCGAGCGCAATCTCACTCACAACCATCGCGCTGCGCAACTTAGACCCGGAACCTGCAGACGTCTGGCGCCCGCCTTCTTTAAGTGCTTCGTTGAGATCGAGTTTCGAAGACTGAAGCGCAGGTGCGAGCCCGAAGATCAGACCAGTCAGCAAAGAGAGTCCAAATGAAAACGCGAGGATCGATGCATCGATATTCAGCGACTTCAAAAACGGCATCGCATTCAACTGGCTCTGCGGCAGAACCGCAACCAACGCAGGCACACCCCAGAAAGCTATCAACAGACCCGCAAGACCACCGGCGAGCGACAGCAGCATCGATTCAGTCAATAGTTGACGAATCACGCGCCAGCGACTCGCGCCGAGCGCTGAACGAATCGCGACTTCTTTCTGTCGTGCCAGCGATCGCGTCAACAACAAACTCGCAACGTTCGCGCACGCGATCAGAAGTACAAATCCAACCGCGCCGAGCAGCACTAAAAGTATCGGCCGCACGTTCCCGATGATTTCTTCCTGAAGCGGGACGACGCGCACTTTCACACCTGCATGCGAATCGTTGAACTGCTGCTCGATACGACCGGCGATCAGATTCAACTCCGATTGCGCGTCATTGGCGCTCTTATCAGCTTTGAGTCGCCCGATGAGGTTAGTGCCGTGCATGAAGCGGAACGTCAACTGGTTTTGCGTCGGTTGATAAGGCAGGAAGAGGTCCGCGGGCCGCAGTGCAAATTGAAAACTCGCGGGCAACACGCCAATCACAGTGTAGCTTTGGCCGTTGAGCGTGAGGGCGCGACCGACAATGTTTGGATCAGCGCCGAAGCGACGTTGCCACAACGCGTAAGTCAGCACTGTTACTTTTGGACCACCTTGATTGTCTTCGCCATTCTGAAAAGTTCGTCCGAGAAGAGGATCGACACCGAGCACGGAGAAGAACGCGGCATTCACGCGCGTCGCGTTCAAGCTTTCCGGATCGCCCTGTCCACTCAGTATCGCGCCGCCGCCGGAGTAAGCAGCGAGACCTTCAAAGACGTTGTTCTGCTGGTAATCCTGGTAGTCGGGATATGAAAACTCACGCTTCGGAAACTCCTGTTTCGGCGTCTGTTCCCAAATGTGATAGAGACGATCGGGCGACTTGTATGGGAGACCACGCAGGAGCGCCGCATTAACGACGGTGAAGATCGACGTGCTGCCGCCGATGCCGAGCGCGAGCGTGACCACCGCAATCGCGGTAAATGCGGGATGCTTCAGCAACCCACGCAGTGCAAACTTAACGTCTTTGATTATCGAGTTCATCATGTAAATCCTGTCATCCTGTCTAAAAAACTTTTACTCATCTCTGAGCGCGATCAGCGGATCGACGCGCGTCGCCTTAATGGCAGGTATCAGCGCCGCGAGCATCGCAACCACAAAGAACGTCGCGGATACGACAACAAACGTCACCCTATCCGTCGGCTGAATCCCAAACAGCAGCGTCGCCAGGAACCGCGTCAACCCAAACGCACTACCGACACCGATCACGATTCCGGTCAATACGAGTGTCAGCCCGTTCTTCATGATTAAGCTCAACACGTTCGCGGCTCTCGCACCGAGCGCCATCCGGATTCCAATCTCATGCGTTCTTTGCGTTACCGAGTAAGACACGATTCCGTAAATGCCAACGGCACCCAATATCAATGCGAGCAGCGCAAACGATGCAAACAACACCATCAGCGATCGCGAAACAGCAATCGCATCATCGACGCGTTGCGCGAGTGTCTTCACGTCGTAAACCGGTTGGTTCTTATCAATTGCAAGTACCTCCTGGCGGATTGATCGCGCGAGCGCGAGCGGATCTGAATCGGTGCGCACCATGAGCGTGACACTGTTCATGCGAGATTGCGCAAACGGCACGTAAATCTCAGGCGCAACCGCATCAGTAATGCTCTCCTGTCGAATGTTGCCCACCACACCAACAATCGTGCGGCACAAACCTTCCGACTCTTCACAACCAAAACCGACGCGCTTCCCGAGTGGGTCACTATTCGCGGAGAAGTGATTCACAAACGCCTGGTTGACGATCGCGACTTTCTGCCCGTCTGCGCCGTCGCGCGCGTCGTAGTAACGACCACTCAACAGCGGTATCTTCAGCGTCCGGAAATAATCAGCAGACACTGTGCCGATACCCACCGCCGGGTCCTTCTTCTGGTCGATCGGTGGATATCCTTCGACCCCCATAAAAGCGACGATCCCAAAACCCTGGAGCGGCGTGTGGTTGATCGTTCCGGCTGATTGCACTCCCGGCAGAGACTTCACACGCTGCAACAAGTCGTCGTAGAAAGCCTGGACCTGCTGCGGTTTCCCATAGACTGAACGAGGCAAAGCGATGCGTGCCGTCAGTACGTTTTCGCGATCGAAGCCGAGATCGACGGCAACGAGTTTGTTGAAGCTTCGCACGAGCAAACCAGCAGCGAGCAGCAACACGACTGCGAGCGCTAGCTCCGCAACGACGAGCCACCCGCGAAAGCTGCGCAATCCGAAACTCATCAATCCATGCGCGCGACTATTGCGCAGCGCGCCGATCAGATCCGGTCGCGAAGCAGTCAGCGCTGGTGCTAATCCGAAAACGATTCCGGTCAGAACGGAAAGACCAAGCGTGAATGCAAACACGCGCCAGTCGAGCCGGATGTTGTTAAGGTCATAAACGGAGCTGGTGAACCCTTTGGGAACGAGGCTGCTAATCGCGCGCGTGCCCCACACGGCGATCAGCAATCCCAAAGCGCCACCGGCCACACCAACAAGCACACTTTCGGTAAGGAGCTGTCGAATCAATTGCCAGCGACGCGCGCCCACGGCTGCGCGCACTGCCATCTCGCGTTGTCGTGCGAGTGTGCGAGAGATCATT
>DATFDT010000123.1:0-6828 GCA_035251975.1 Pyrinomonadaceae bacterium
GAAAGAAAACGAAAAAGGCATGTAAACCGCAGAGACGCAGAGAACGCAGAGACTACGCAGAGTTGAAAATTAGTTGAATCGTTCGGGTAAGTGGCGCATACTGCGTCGGGGATCAAGTCCCTCTCCTAAAATTTTCGACTCCCAGCTTGATACTTAGACCACGTAAAGTGGCGGAGGCACTATGAAGATCCTTTTGCTTCTTTCGCTTCTCCTAAGTCTACTTGTTCCTTTTCAAGGTCCAATCGTGACTTCGGATGCTTCACCGCTGACTGTGGCAAATTTCAAGTGGTCGCGCGCGCGACGTAGCGTCGATGCGCCGCCAGTCGAAGGCGAGGCTCCGGCGCGGGCGATGATTCCACAGAACCGGAACTTCGCGCGCAATGCGAGAATCAACGATCCGCAGGGAGTCAGAGATCCAAACGGCGACACGATCGACGGTCGCAGTGCGGCAATGGAAAAGAGCGTCGCCGAATCACGCGCGCCTAAATCGAAGCCTATGGACGGCTACGCTTATCGCATCAAAGTGCAAAACCCGACGACGAAAGTTGTTGAGATAGTCTTTTGGGAATATCAGTTTCACGATCCTGCCAACCCCGACCTCGTCGCGCGTAGACAGTTTCTCTGCGGCGTGAACATTCCGGCAGGGAAGGGAAAAGATCTCGAAGGGTTCAGTCTCTCTGGTCCAAGCGAGGTCGTCAACGTGAACACACTCAACACCGGCTTTAAAGAAGATGTTTTGATTACCCGGGTGGAGTATTCAGACGGTTCAATCTGGCAACGAAAAGCCTGGAATCTTGCGGAGGTGAAGGGTAGCTACGAGCGCGTGCTGCGCGAACCGTGGGTGCCGGGAATGTGCAAGGGGCTTTAGGCAATGGAAGTAGTTGAGACTAAGAAGCCAAGAGTTCTCATCATCGACGATGAAGAACAGATCAGAAGTTTGCTGATCGATGTACTGGGTGACTCCTACCGGTGTTCAGACGCAGGATCGGCAGAAGAAGCACTAGCTGCGCTTGCTAATACCAACTTCGACCTCGTAATCAGCGACATCGACATGGGCGGCATGAGTGGACTCGAACTCGTCCCCCACGTCCATTCAATCTCGCCGGACACCGTCGTGGTGATGGTTAGCGGCAACTCGGACATCGAGTTCGCGATCCGCGCGTTGCGAGTCGGCGCTTTTGATTACATCAGCAAGCCGCTTGATTTGCGACACGTCGAGGCTTCAGTTGAACGAGCGCTCAACCATTGCAACGTGCTGAAGGAGAATCGCCGTTACAAAGAACAACTCGAAATCCTTTTGCAGCAACGCACGGCGCAAGTCGACTGGCTCGCGTATTACGACACCGTCACAAAACTTCCCAATCGTGCCCTCTTTGAAGATCGTCTGACGCAAGCTTGCGCGATCGCGAAAGCTTCGGAGCAGTCGTTGGGCGTGCTGTTCATCTCACTCGATCAGTTTAAGAAAGTGAACGACTCGCTGGGCCATGGTCCGGGCGACATACTCTTGCGTGAGTTTGCAGAGCGTTTGCAAAGCTGCATTGGTAAGTCGGATACGGTGGCGAGATTTGGCAGCGACGAGTTTGCACTTTTGCGTACGCAGATCGATGGCACGGAAGACGTGATCGACACGATCACGGCGTTGTCGCAAGTGTTGAAGTTTTCCTTCGACCTGCCCGGACACGAATTGTTTGCGACTGCGAGCGTTGGAGTCAGTTTGTTTCCGTTGGATGGTGAGGATTGTCAGACGCTGCTGAAGAATGCGGGTGCTGCGCTCTACAAAGCGAAGAAATCGGGCGGCGCAAACTACCAGTTCTTCACCGCCGACATGCACGACCTCGCCACGAGACGTTTGGCGCTCGAGAGTAGTTTACGACGCGCCATTCAGCACGAAGAGTTTCTGATTCATTACCAGCCGCGCGTGTCTGTCGACTCACTCGCGATCACCGGCCTCGAAGCGCTCGTACGCTGGCAACATCCACAGCTCGGACTCATTTCACCGTCTGAGTTTATTCCGCTCGCTGAAGACACGGGTCTGATCGTGCCAATAGGTGAGTGGGTCCTGCGCACTGCTTGTTTGCAGGGTCAGCGTTGGCGCGATCAGGGATTCGCGCCGATTCAGATCGGAGTCAACATCTCCGCGCGACAGTTTCACGAGCAGGATTTGACGCAGACGGTGATCAGGATTCTCGAAGAGACGGGTTGGTCGCCGAAGTACCTCGAATTGGAATTGACGGAAAGCTCGATCATGCAGGATGCGGAGTTTGCAGCTGACATGTTGACGCGTCTGAAGAACATGGGTGTCAACATCTCGATCGACGATTTCGGAACGGGCTTCTCTTCGCTCGGTTCGCTAAAACGATTGCCGATCGATGCCTTGAAGATCGATCAGTCGTTTGTAAGGGATGCGACGACGGATCCGGATGATGCAGCGCTCGTCATGGCAATCATCACGCTCGCACACAATCTGCGTTTGAGAGTTGTTGCCGAAGGTGTCGAGACTGAAGATCAGCTGCGGTTTTTGCAGTTGCTGCGTTGCGACGAGATACAGGGGTACTTCTTCAGTAAACCCCTGCCCGCCGAGAAGCTCGTCTCGTTATTTGATTCCAGTTCAGGAACGTTCGAGGAATTTGAGCGCGACAGTTCTCACTAAAGGTTTCACGCAAAGACGCAAAGGCGGGTCAACTTAGCCTTTGCGTCTTTGCGTTCTTTGCGCCTTTGCGTGAAATGTCTTAGTTCACGTATTCGAACCGTGCGACGTCTGATTCACCTAAAATCACAGTGTCACCCGGATTCAGTGACACCTCCGAAACGCGCGCCGATCTCGGATCGTTGACGAACGTGCCGTTGCGCGAGTTCTGATCTTCGATCACGACCCGTCCATTCTTAACTCCGATCCACACGTGGCGCTTCGAGATTCTCGGATCGCCGATCACGATCTGTGATGAGCCACCATCGCGTCCGATGAAGTCACCGCCAGGTTTGATCTCGAACCTTTGTCCTGACAATGGTCCGGACACGAAGTGAATCGATCCGTACGCAACATCGTCAGCAGTGAGCGCCACCGTTCGCGAGAGATCGACAGTCATACCGTGATCCGCAGCCATGATATGCGGCGCTGGTGCAGGAGGCGGCGGCGCCGGTGACGGCGAATGCGCCCGTGCTGCAGCCGGAGCAGGAGCTGGAGAAGGTGTTGGTGCGTGATGTGGCCTTCCACCGTCCCCAGCCTGTCCAGAAGCCGGGCCGGGGCCTTCCTTCCTGCCTTTCTTTCGTTTCTTGGCAATCACGACGCCGGCGATGGTCACGATCAGCAGGAACAGCAACACCAACACAACGGCTACGACAACGATGACGATCCAAACCGGGAACGCGGATTTTTCCTTTCCTTCCGCCTTTGCCTGCTGGCTGCTCTGAATTAGCCGATCGACTTCGGAATGCTGCGGGAACAGTCTCTTTACTTCTTCAAACTTCGGAATCGCCGAGGAGTAGTACTGATCCCAGTAATAACCGAGGCCCTCACGATAAAAGTTGTCCGTCGGACCCAGATCGTTCGTCGTGCCGGCGCTCTTCACGTATTCCATTACGGTATTTGCAGGCACGATAAATGAGAATCCCGAGACTTCCTGACCATTCACAGTATCGCCGCGGAACGTCAGGAGACCGATGACTTCATTTGCGTCGTTCAGCACCGGTCCGCCGGAGTTTCCGTGTGTTGCGGCTGTGTTGGTTTGCAGAATCGGAGCGCCACTCGTCGCCGTTTTCTTGGCGGAGATCTTGCCGTCGTTAATCGTTGCTTCAAGCGCTGATTTGCTGCTGAGCAGTCCGGAGTTGAACGTGTCTGCCGCGCCCGGATAACCGATGACGGTCACGTGATCCTGAAGCTGAACTTTTTCGGAATCGGCGAGTTTGAGAACGGGAGCATTCTTCACTTCGATCTTGATAACAGCGACGTCTTTGCCTTGATCGTTGCCCTCACCGGTCGGAGCGCCGTACTGTTTGATTTCAAACGGAAAAGCACTGCCATCGGGAATAATCACGTGATGAAAGATCTGAAAGCTTTGTAACGTGCTGTGCTCGTCGATGAAGTTAGCGATGCTACGCGGATCCTTGCCGACCTGCTTGGCGAGCTGATTCACCAGTTGCCAGAACAATGCCTGTTTGGCTTTTTCTTCACCGTCGTGTGTCATGGAGACGACGTGTGCGTTGGTGGCGATGTAGCCGTTCGAGCTGATGAAGAAACCGGAGCCGAGTGAGACTACTGACAGATCAAACGACTGTCCCTGATAACCCGGCGGTTGAAACCAGATCTTTCCGGCGGCGCCGTCGATAATGCGCACCACTGCCGGCTTGCTGTACATCGCGAGGCGTTCGCCGTCTGATACGGCATGCACGACGAAGGGAGATTGCGTCGGAAGCAGTGTGGCGAGAACAAAAAAAGCGCCTGTTGCAATAAATAACAGTCTGCGCATAGAGAAGGCTCCTTGGGGATGTTGTTTAGCGGTCAAGCTGTCGTCTCAAATAGTGAACGGCCTTGAAGAAGATTCAAAGTGGCAGCTCTGAACAGAGTAAATGTGCTTCTAAAGGAATTCCGAACGAAAGTCAATGGAAAACAGAGCGCGCCCGCCCTGTATGCTATTTGAACGTTTACTGACGTGATAGTATTACATTTCCCCCAAAACGATCTGGCACGTTGCTTGCTCAATTGCGAGTAAGCTTTTGCTCTTTAGGAGGATAGTAATCGTGACGAACAAAATTTGCCTTTTTACGATACCGTTGATCGCGGCGCTTGGCGTCGGTTGCGCAAGCCATGCACAGGACGCCAACACTAACTCGACTGCGACACAAACTCAGGCGCAAGCCACCACGTCACCCGGCCCTGACAATTCCGAGATTGCTACGACCGTCGATGCGGACGGCACTCGTACAGAAACGCGTACTTTCAAGGACAATCGGCGCATCTCTAAAGTAACAGTAACGACTCGTAACGGCGTGAAGACCGTGAAGGCGACGTCAAAGAGTGGCGCGGAGAAAGTAGTGGACACGACTGAAGACGTGCTCCAGGCCACGGGCGACAAAGTTGCCGACGCTGCGGGCTTCGTAGCTGATAAAGGTGAGGACGTAGTCGGCGAAGCGGGCGACAAGGCCGAAGACGCGAAAGACAAGACTGAAAAGGTTGCTGACAAAACCGTAGATACGACCAAGAAGGTGGGCGAGAAGACTGTCGATACGAGCAAGAACGTCGGTGAAAAAGCCGTCGACACCAGCAAGACCGTTGGTGAGAAGAGCGTCGAAGGCGCTAAGAAAGTGGGCAGTGCGACAGCCACAGGGGCAAAGAAAGCCGGCAAGGCAGTGAAGAAAGTGATTCCTTAAGCATCAGGATCGAGGTTAGGTTAAAGACGGGCAGCGACGAGCTGCCCGTTTTATTACAAGTCTGCGTAGCCTGCATCCTTTGCGCGTCTGCGGTTTACATGCCTTTTTGTTTTCTTTTATCGCCGAGAACGTAGAGGCTACGCAGAGAATTTCAGATCGGATCACGACTCATGTTTGGTCCATTGACAACTCTTCCGAAACAACTTACGATGCCCGAACTCGCGAAGGCCCACACTCGCTGCGTTAGTTGTTTCTCCTCGACATCCGATTAGCGAGTTCTGACGATCCCAACATTGTCGGCTGGTTCTCCGATCAGGCCGTACTCTGAACTACGAGGCGCCTTGTCACGCCTCGAGATTGGACCACTCATGTCAAATAAGAAAGTCATCCTGGCAATACTGTCAGTTGTCGCCGTCACTGTTGTAGCTGTTCCATTCACCGGTCGCACTGCGAACAGTCGATCAGCAGTGATTCGAAATCCGCCCACTGTTGTAGAAAGGGCCACAATCACTCAAAGCGAAGACGTGCCGCAGGTGGTTTCTTTGCAAGTCACACCATCCGGCTTCGAGCCTCGAGAAACAATCGCTCAGAAGGGGAAGTTTCTGATCCTCTTGCAAAATCGCACCGGACGGCGCGATCTCGAGTTCTGGCTGGCGCGTGAAAACGAAGGGCGAATCGCAAAATCAGAACCTCAGAAACGCGATTGGAAAGCGCACGTTCAGCTTGCTCCCGGCACTTACATCATCGGTGAAACAAATCATCCCGAATGGCAGTCGGTCATTCGTGTGACGAACTAAACGCGCGCTCGTCGCAGCTCAACTACAACTCTCATTTGTCTTGATTGAGGTCCGCTATGTTTTCTTTCTTCCACACCATTCGCTCACTGACGATTACAGCATCTCTGTTGTTCCTCGCGTGCGCCAGCATCGTTGCGCAACAACAGGCTACCGACGGCGCCACTCCGCTCGGGCTCTCACCAGGAGCGCCGGCCGGCTCTTATCCCCTCAGCGATTTCGAGCAGGTGAACCTCTTTAACGGTAGTCTGAATTTCTCTCTGCCATTGCTCAAAGTCCAGGGCAGACATGACGCGGCGTATTCACTAATGCTGCGGGTCGATCATAAGTGGCTGGTGCAGAAGGAGCCATACGATGGCCAACCGCCAGTCAACATATATACACCGATGCCAGGTTGGTGGACCGACATTGGCTGGGCCGCAATTTATAGCATGGGGCGAGTGGAAACGCGCCAGGGAGGCAGCCGCGACTTTGTGCTGGGCTCCGGCGGCTGTGGCTACATTCACCGCCTGACGCTGACGCGGTTGACTTTCATCGCGCCTGACGGCACCGAGTATGAGTTGCGCGATCAGACGACGAACGGTCAACCAGTTCTCGCCACCTGCACCGCCTATAACCGCGGCTCCGTGTTTGTGACGGCGGACGGAAGCGCCGCCACGTTTATTTC
>DATFDT010000124.1:0-20083 GCA_035251975.1 Pyrinomonadaceae bacterium
CCGCTGGTTTCATACTCGCCGCGATCGAAGCGCAGGCCGAGACGTCCGGTGATCGGCTGGTTTCCGGCTGGCGGCGCACCGGCGCCAAGGTGAGAGGCATTCAACTCGCCGACCATTAAATTCAACAGCCGGCGCATCTCGTCGGGCGTGCGTGAGCCTTCGATGAGCGGCTCATACTCAGCGCGTACGGCTTGCCAGTTGGCGCCGTGATAATCAGCGTCGTAGAAGAAGTCGCGCAGGTAGGACCAACCCTGCCGAAACACTTCCATCTTCTCGCGCGAAAAATCAATATCCATTTCCGCTGTGACCGCGAGCGAACGACTGCGCCCCTCGAGATTCACGACGCCTATGCGACCATTCTCGATGAAGAAAATCTCCTTATTATCAGGCGAGAACTGCGCCCAGTTTTTGAAACCGGAAGTGGACGTCAACTGCTTCGCAACCGCAGGCTCACGCGACAATTCGTCGAGCGAGTAAACATAAATGTTTGCCTGATTAGCCGCACTCGCGATGAGGGCGACCCACTTTCCATCCGGACTGATCGTTTGATAACTGACGTCGAGACCGACAGGGACAAAACTCAGACGCCGCCGAATATCATCGAAGACGACCTGGACAGGTTTTGCTGCAGGACGCTTTTCGTCAGCAGGTGATGCTGTTGGTAAAGGCGACGGCGCTGGCGTTTCAGTCGGGCGCGGCTCGGGACGATTCGCAGGCGTCACACTTCGTGGCGGCTCTTCGCGAAACAGATCACGAAACTGATCTTCACGAAAGCGCGGCGTGCGCGGAATGAGATCGACACGCGCAAGTTGCGTGCTTTCCGTGCGCTGGCCCGAATCGAAAAGGATGTAAGCGCCGTCGGGACTCCACGAGATCGTGTTGTTGAAAACGTTCGCGAGATAACTCGCCGATCCACTCGCGCCGCCATCAACTGCGACAACGTTGACGTTCTTGAACAGGTTCTCAGCGATCGGAACGTACGCGATCCATTTGCCGTCAGGCGACCAGACAAACGGGCGATCAGAACCCACGGGCGGGCGCTCAAAGATCGCAGTCTTCACGACGCGGTCCGTCTTCGCTGCCACGTCCATCACTCGCAGTTCTTTCGCACCACGGATGAACGCGAGTGATTTACCGTCAGGCGAGAAGCGTGGTGTCGCATCATCTGCGGCATCGCGCGTAAGCTGCGTCTCCGAATTGCTCGTGAAGTCGTACAAGAACAGGTGCGGCACACCATCACGATCAGACACGTAAACGATGCGACGACTATCCGGCGCCCAGGCGATTTGATATTCCTCCGCCGAGCTGTTGGAAACGCTTACTGCATCACCGCCATCACTTGCTGACGCCGCAAACACCTCGCCGCGAACTACAAACGCGACCTTCTTGCCGTCAGGTGACAACTGCAACTCGCTGATTTGATTGTTGAGCCTTTGGCGCTCGACCGCTGGTCCAGCAGACGCGCCGCGCCGCGTGATCGCGACTTCGCTGGCTTTGCCACTCGCAGTGTCGAGCTTCCAGATCGCAAAGTTGTGCTCAAACACGACTTCGCGACCGTCGTACGAAATGCTGGGCCACAGTACGCGCCCGTCAGTGAAGTTTGAAAGACGTCGCGCGTCAGAGTGACCCGGCGTCGTGGTCCAAATATTCTGCGCGCCGTTTTTATTAGTCGTGTCCGTGCGATCCGAAACGTAGAACAACGCACGCCCGTCAACGCTCCACATGGGCCAAAGCTCTTTCGCGCCGCCCGCAGCGGTGACGCGCTCGTAAGTACCTGTGCCAGCGTCGAACGATCGCAACAACCAGATTTCCGATTCGTCGATGTGGCTGTGACCTTTGCGCCACCACTGCCCCGAAGCAATACCGCGCGCAGAAAACGCGAGCATCTTTCCATCAGGTGAGGGGGCGCAGAAGAATTCGTTCGTGTAACGATCGGCGCTGACCGGCATCGGCGTGCCACCATTCGCGCTGACACGATATAGATCGTTGAGACCACCAATGTCGCGACTCGTTGAGGAGAAGTAGATCCAGCGCCCGTCACGTGACCAGCCGTCGAGCTGATCGAGACCATCATCGAACGTCAGGCGTTTGAGATCTCCGGTCGCAAGCGTCAACAGATAAATATCGCCATTGCCGGTGCGCGACGAGATGAACGCAAGCTGCCGCCCGTCAGGTGAATACAGCGGGCGTGCTTCGTTCGCCGCATGCGACACGAGCAACGACGCGACACCGCCAACGGCAGGCACGGTCCAGATATCGCCACCCGAGACAAACGCGATCTCTTTGCGATCGGGCGAAAGCGACGGCTCAGTGAAGTACGGCCGCGGCTCAGCAAGAACGCCGATCACGCTGCCTGCCATCAAAACGATTACAAACAACAACTTCAACATGTCGGGGCGCCTCCGAAAGAAAATCCGTAACCCAACCCGCGTTAATCCGTGATCCCAAACGCGCGCACAGGAAACGTACCAAACTGTCGCACCTTCACCGGCACAGCAAAGAACTTAAAACCGCGATCCGGCAGCTCACCAAGACCACAGAGATGCTCGACGATCGGAATATCATGTCCTAGCAGAACCGTGTGTGCCGGACGATTGCCGTCACGCGTCGCGTCAATGTTGAAAGAATCAATCCCCACGAGCGCTGCGCCATTCTTCGCGAGATAAGTCGCGGCGGCCTCGGTGAGAAAAGGATGATTGCCGCTGGAGTATTCGTCGGTGCGCCAGTGCTTGTCCCAGCCAGTGTGGACCAACACGGCCTTTTCTTTCACATCAATTCCACTAAAAGCCTGCTCGTCAATCGACGTCTGGCCCGGGCAACGCACGAGGATCGCATCGAGATTCGCGATCGAATTCAGATCGAGACCGGCGAGATCCTTTCCACGCGCATACCGGTGAAACGGACTGTCGAGATACGTACCCGTGTTAGCAACCATCTCGATCTTGCCGATGTGAAACTCGGTTCCCGGCGCATAGCGCGTTTTGGAATCTTCGCGACTGAGATAGTCACTGATCACAGGCGCCGGCAGACCTTTGTAAGTGATCATTCCATGTTCAACTGTATGCGACAGATCGATCAACTTTGACATTTTTAACTCCGTATTAAGCACAGAACCGGGCGCGGTAGCGCCGGGTCAACTTCATCGACAGACGTGTAGGTGAAACTTTAACCCGGCGCTACCGCGCTCGGTTTTGTACAAGCACTTGAAAACTCGACGCCATTCCACCGGGCAGGATCATGTCACGCGCACCTGTTGTTAAAGCCACTCTCTCGGCTCCAGTCGCTGCGCGGCTCAGTCGATACTGCAATTGTTCAGGCAGACCGGCATTCAAGAGAAATTTGTCCTGCGTGGCGAATTCGATCACCTTCCAGCCGAACTTCTCGCCAACATTCTTGACCTGAGTCCAGTTGACGGTTGTGGTCAGATCATACTCGCCTGGAACAGCGAGCAGATTGTCGACAAAAGCGTGATTTGAAAAACCGCGCAAGGTTCCCTCGGGCCGCAGCATCGCATCGTAAAGTTCAGTTGCCTCAGCGCCGTAATCGACCGTGATCAGAAATCCCTTTTCGAGTTTTTCACTAACGGCGCTCAGCCAATCTTCAATCGCTAGATTGATCTCAATGACTTGTTCCTGTGCTAACTCGATCGAGTACTCGTCAATAAACTCCGCAAGCCGCGGCGTCGACATTGGACCAGTGGCCTCAACAAACTCGCCGCTTGAATCGACAGCAACGTAAAGCTCCGACAGCCCCTCGTCACTCATCACTACACGATGGACCGGGAACGCATCAATCAGCTCGTTTGAAAAATAAATCCCTGAACTAACCGAGACCTGGTCCCAGTCGGAACAAAACTGCACGCGCTCGCCAAACTCACCCAGTCGTTCCTCCGCGCGCCGGCGTGCATCGTCACTCAACTCATAAACAACGTATCGCGTTTCAGCAAAGTGCGTCGGAAACTGATTTCGCAGCGTGCGCAACACGCCAGCCGCGAAGCTGCCATCACCTGCGCCGCTCTCGATGATCGTCAGCTCTCCTTCCGAAGCGAGCTTAACGAAGTAACGCGTGAACGTTTCAGCAAACAGCTCGCTGCGCTCCGGACTGGTTCGATAGTCGCCTGCTCTGCCCCAACGTTGACGATCCGCGCGTTGATAGTAGCCGCCGTCCCGATCGTAAAGCGCTGCCTTCATCCAATCGTGAAAGGTAATACTACCTTCACGTTGAATTAATTCCCTTAGACGTTCAGCTAACGAAAGCGGCAAGCAGAAATTCCTGGCAGACTAGCGCTCGGTGCGATCTTCTTTTTCGAGTAAGCGCGTCGTGTTTTCAGTGACGCTCGGTGGATTTACCAACTCTGCGGTATTCGGGCGCGTCCTCCAACTCGGCTGCGGGCGTGCAGGCGGCGGTGGCAGCGCAGGACTTTGTGCGTGCGGAGCAAACTGTTGCGGCATGTGCAGCGGCGCTGCTCCATACACACGCACGGGCTTCGGCGCGCCCTCTTCAAACACTGCGGCGAACAACATCCGCAGTGGGCCGCCAACGAAACAGATAATTGCGGCAAGGGCCGTAAGAATCCCCAAAAACTCGGAATCACTATAATTCCAAAATGTGCCAATTATCGGAACAAGCACAGCGCCGGAAAGGAGTAACAGGCCGCCTTGTTTGACGCCTTTGCGACGCGCTGAAACGGGGACGGGCTCGTCGGGCGTTCGGTAGACGGGCAGGTTTCCGCCGTTGCTTAACAACTGCAATACGCCATCGAGGGGAAAACCGCAACGAGAGCAAAAACGGATAACACCTGCGACTTGCTGCTGACCGCACTGCGGACAAAACATGGGGATTGTTCCTCGCCAGACGGGCTGTTACGTCGGACTAGATAATAAAACATTTTGCGAACGGGTGGCCACGGAGGGCCACCCCTACAGTTGTAGTCCACCGTGTCCAAACCGTCGAGCGTCTACTTGATATCAACTGTAGGGGCGGCCCTCCGTGGCCGCCCGTCCTCGCAAATCACTGGCTTTGACAAGTGTTTCAAGCAGCAAACTGATAAGTAACCGCTCCTCACCTGACGGCGCGGCGATGTACTTCGTCAATGCACCATCATCGATCGAATTGAACGCACGCTGACGCGCGAGATCGACTTCCGATAGATATTCGACAACCCGATCGGCGTTTGAAAGTGTTTCCGGAAGCGTCCATTCGAACGGATCGTCCCAAAGATTGGCCGTGAGTCCGCCACACATCTGCTCGATTGCAGCCCCACTGCGAAGGATGTATTGATGAGACGAACCCGAGCGAGCCAGATCTTTCAAACTAACAATCAAAGCGGCAAATGCCTGATCAATATGCTGAACGATCTCGCGGTCGGTATTTTTAGCCACAGCTTATCGTGAGCGGCGGTCGGTTTCTTCCAACACAGTTCCAAAACTACGGCCAGCGAAGTTGAATCCGTTGTGCACATAACCCTTTGCGCCGACGCGCGAACCACGTGACGGCACACCGAGTTTCGTCGCCACCCAGATCCTGCCGGTGCCATCGTCAATCTCGTAAGCGCCAACGCCCAGCGCGCCGTAACTGTCTGTAACTCGACCCGCGATCCCGACTTCCTTGCCGCGATAACGATCCGGATTAGAATTGATCTTCGAGATGTTGGTCTGGCTGGGGCAGGCGGTGAACAGCAGCGTCGCACCGATCAGGACGAAGAAAATAGCAGTCTTTTTCAAAACCATCATGGCTTCTCCTTAAATGTTGTTCATCTCGGGAGAGGCCATGATGATAGCATTTTCATGAAAATCACTTAAACCAGCCGATTGGGCGCCCGGAAAGGTCTACCCAAACGCTCTTCACCTGCGTGTAAAGATCGAGCGCGTGGCGGCCCATCTCGCGGCCGTAGCCCGACTGTTTATAACCACCGAAGGGAGACGCTGCATTGAACATGTTGTAAGTATTGATCCAAACAACACCCGCCTTAATCTCCTTAGCAAAACGATGTGCGCGCGTGATGTCCCTCGTCCAAATGCCAGCCGAGAGGCCATAGATCGTGTCGTTAGCCTGTTTGAGCAGATCGTCTTCGTCTTTAAAGCTGATCACTGACACGACTGGTCCAAAGATCTCTTCCTGCGCCACACGCATACTGTTCTTCACTTCCGAAAAGATCGTCGGACTGAAGAAGTAGCCCTTTTGAAACGCGCCCTCAAGCTGCGGAGTCTGGCCACCAGCTACGACTGTCGCACCTTCTTCACGCGCGATATCGACGTAACCTTTGATCCGGTTGAGCTGCTCCTCGGAAACCTGCGGACCCATCTGCGTCGACTTATCCATCGGATCGCCGACAGCGATCTTGCCGGCTTTCTCTGAGAGTTTGTCGAGAAACTGATCCTTTACTGACTCTTCCACGAACAAACGAGAGCCTGCGCAACACACCTGTCCCTGGTTGTAGAAGATTCCCATCATCGCGCCCGCGACGGCCTGTTCGAGATCTGAATCAGCAAAGACGATGTTTGGCGCTTTGCCGCCGAGTTCAAGCGAGACTTTCGTCAGATTATCAGCCGCTGTTTTCGCAATGAGTTTGCCGACTTCAGTCGAACCAGTGAACGCGATCTTGTCGATACCCGGATGAGCAGCGAGTGAAGCGCCGGCAGTCTCACCGTAACCCGGAACGATATTGACGACGCCTTCCGGGAATCCTGCTTCCTGAATCAACTTCGCGAGTTCCATCGCACCCACAGGCGTCTGCTCAGCAGGTTTGAGAACAACTGTGTTGCCGGCAGCTAATGCAGGCGCAAGTTTCCACGCCGCCATCAGGAGCGGGAAGTTCCAGGGAATGATCTGGCCGCAAACACCGATCGGCTCGCGCAAAGTGTAGTTGAACATCTTGCCCGGAACCGGGATCGTCTCGCCCTCGATCTTCGTGGCCCAACCAGCGAAGTACTCAAAATTCTCCACCACTTGCGGCAGATCAACATAGAGCGACTCCTTGATCGGCTTGCCGTTATCCGCCGTCTCCAGCGCCGCGAGGTCAGCAGCATGCTCCTCGATCAGTTGCGAAAGCTTGTAAAGCAAACGTCCACGATCGCGCGCACTCATCTTGGACCACTTACCTTCAAACGCGCGCCGCGCAGCGCTAACCGCTTTGTCGATATCAGCCTTATCGGCCTCTGCGACTTCAGCGAGCGTCTCACCCGTCGCCGGGTTCGGCGTCTTAAACGTCTTCCCCGACTCCGAATCAACCCATTGCCCATCAATAAACAACTGGTACTTCTTTGAAGCTACGGAAGCTGATGACATACTTCTCCTTCTTGATAATTAAAAGTCCGTCGTCCCCATAAGCAGTTGCCGCAACACGTACGGCAAAATCCCACCGTGCTTGTAATAGTCAACCTCGATCGGCGTATCGATCCTGAGTACTATCGCGATCTCCTCGCTCTCGCCACTCGCACGATGAATCACAAGCGTCACATCCTGCCTTGGCTCGATGCCTGACTCAATCCCCAGCAGATCAAACGTCTCCGTGCCGTCGAGTTTCAACGAGCCTGCGCTCACATCGTCCTTGAACTGGCACGGCAACACACCCATTCCGACGAGATTGCTGCGATGAATACGCTCGAAGCTTTGTGCAATCACGGCCTTCACACCGAGCAGACGCGTTCCCTTCGCCGCCCAGTCACGCGAGCTGCCAGTCCCGTATTCCTGACCGGCGACGATCACGAGCGGCACGCCTTCATCACAATAACGCATCGCCGCGTCGTAGATGCTCATGCGCTCGCCACCCGGCTGATAGATCGTGACGCCACCTTCAACACCCGGCACCATCAAATTCTTGATACGCACGTTTGCAAACGTACCGCGCACCATCACTTCATGATTACCGCGTCTCGCGCCGTAACTATTGAAGTCTTTAATATCGACGCCGCGGTCCTGCAAATACAACCCAGCCGGTGACGAAGGCTTGATCGCGCCCGCCGGACTAATGTGATCGGTCGTGACTGAATCACCAAAGATGGCGAGCGGTCTTGCGCCTTTAACGTCGGACACCGGCTGCAGAGTACTGTGAAAGTCTTCGAAGTAAGGAGGCAAGCGAATGTACGTCGACTCTGCTTCCCATTGGTAAACGTCGCCCGTGCTGCTCGGTATCTCGTTCCAAAGCGGGTTCTGTTCCGCGAAATTGCCGTAGAGCCGGCGATAGGTCTCCGGATCGAAAGCCTCGCGCATCAACGCGTTGATCTCTGCCATCGTGGGCCAGATGTCGCGTAGATAAATCTCTTCACCAGCGTTGCCGGTGCCGATCGGATCGCTGGACAAATCAAGATCAACTCGCCCCGCAATCGCAAAAGCGACGACCAACGGCGGGCTCATCAAAAAGTTTGCCTTGATGCTCTGGTGTACGCGCGCTTCGAAGTTTCTATTACCCGACAACACAGAAGCGCCAATCACGTCGCGCTCGTTCACGATCTGCTCGATCGCCGGATCGAGTGGACCGGAGTTTCCGATGCACGTCGTGCAGCCGTATCCGACGAGATTGAATCCCAACTCGTTCAAGAAAGGCTGCAAACCCGTTCTTTCGAGATACTCGGTAACGACTCTCGATCCCGGCGCGAGTGAATTCTTAACCTTCGGACTAACAGTAAGTCCCTTTTCAACCGCCTTCTTCGCAAGCAATCCCGCTGCGAGCATCACACTCGGATTCGACGTGTTTGTACACGACGTGATTGCAGCGATCAGAACATCACCGTGGCCCACAAGCTCATCGCCTGTCGGAAACTCGTCTTCCGGAATCTCAGCCACAATGTCCGGAGTGGGACGGTTGTTGACCATTTCCGTTTCCGTCCAGACGTTGGTATTTGCCTCCGTCTGATGATTTCCCGCGACAGCCGGAACACTTTCCGATCTCTGTTCACCGCCGCCGGCGACAACTCGCTGACGGTCGGCGCCGATTTTAACGTGATAACGTGTCCAAAGATCGTCTTCAGTCTTGCCGTAACCACCCTCGCTGACGGGCCGCACCATCATTTCATTGAACTGCGACTTCAGTGCCGACAGTTCGATACGATCCTGCGGTCGTTTTGGACCAGCAACACTCGGCACGATCGACTCGAGATCGAGTTCAAGCACAGCGCTGTAGTCGCACTCACCTTTGCGTGGAATGCCAAACATGCCTTGCGCCTTGTAATAATTCCTGACGAGTTCCACGTGCTCTTTCGATCGGCCGGTTGCGAGCAGATAGGTACACGTTTCTTCATCGACCGGGAAGAAACCCATTGTCGCGCCATACTCCGGCGCCATGTTCGCGATCGTCGCGCGATCCGTCACAGACAAACTCGCCGCACCCTCGCCATGAAACTCGACAAACTTACCGACAACTTTCGCTTTGCGCATCATCTCAGTGACACGCAACACGAGGTCAGTTGCCGTCACGCCTTCACGCAAACTGCCGCTGAGATGAACACCAACCACATCCGGAGTTAAGAAATAGACCGGCTGGCCAAGCATCGCGGCCTCGGCTTCAATACCGCCGACGCCCCAACCGACAACACCGAGACCGTTGACCATCGTCGTGTGTGAGTCAGTGCCGACGAGCGAATCGGGAAAGTAAACATTCTTCTCCCAAACGTTCTTCGCAAGGTATTCGAGATTCACCTGGTGACAGATGCCGATGCCCGGCGGAATCACGCGGAAGCCGTCGAAAGCCTGTGTGCCCCATTTCAAAAACTGGTACCGCGAACGATTGCGTCTGAATTCCATCTCCATGTTCTTTTCAAACGCATCGCGGGTGCTCGAGAAGTCGACCTGTACCGAGTGATCGATCACGAGATCGACGGGCACGAGCGGCTCGATCACGCCCGTGTTCTTACCCAACTGCGCGACTGCGGAGCGCATCGCGGCGAGATCGACGAGCAACGGTACGCCCGTGAAGTCTTGTAACAACACACGCGCGACGACGAAGGGTATTTCTTCGGTGCGTTTGCCATTCGGTTGCCAGTTTGCGATCTCGCGAATGTCGTCTTCGGTGATCTTCTCGCCGTCGCAATTACGCAGCACCGATTCGAGCACGACGCGGAGGCTGTGCGGCAGTCGCGAAACAGGACCAACGCCGTTTTTCTCGAGTTGTGGTAGTGAAAAGAACTGTCCGACCGGACCGGAATCAGAATTGAAAGTTTGCAAAGAATCAAACGGGATAGCTGGCATAGCGGTGCTTAAACTCTTTCCTGAAAAAAGTCAGTATTTGCAGGTGTTGTGGTTCAAGTTGAAGTGTAGCATTTGCCGCAAAGAGGCACAAAACTAGCCACAGATTACACAGATTACACACATTGCTTTATTGAATCTGTGTAATCTGTGGATAAGAAAGTGATTATTGGTTATATTCGGCAAAAACAAGCGGAGGAGAACTGCATGGCTAAGAAACACGGTGAATATCTGGCTAACGATCCTGATTACGTACCTGATCCCGAAATCGAGGAGTTTATGGAACTCGAGATTTCTCGCGCGCCGAAAGATCCTGAACTACTCGCGCATCGATTGCGCGACAATACTGCCGCTTCGCCGCGCGATGCGGGTGGCGATCTCGACGCAGACTGGGAAGACGTCAACGACAGTGGATCGGAAACCGTAGCCGGCGACAACCCGACTCCCGATCAATCGCTCGTTGAGGAAAACGCATTAGCGATGGGCGTCAGTTACGAAGACAATGAAGAACTGGAGTTTATCGACAAGATTGAACGGCGCGATCGCGATAGATACGAGCTCGAAGAGAATTCAAAAGCGTCGGAGGATATGATTTAAAACGTCTTGCGGCTATCAAGCAGTATCGTCACTGGACCATCGTTAACCAGTTCCACCTGCATCGTCTTGCGAAAGCTGCCAGTTTCAACTCGCCCGTGCAGCTTTCGACTGTTCTCCACGAAGTAATCGTACAAAGGTTCTGCAATCTCCGGAGCGGCGGCGTCGCTCCACGAGGGCCGCAGACCGCGCCGCACGTCACCGTACAACGTGAACTGCGAAACGATTAGTAGTCCACCCTCGATATCTTTGACTGACACATTCATCCGCCCTTCAGCGTCGTCAAAGATCCGCAACGCAATGATCTTCGGCACGAGATAGTCAGCGTCTTCTTTGGTATCGTCGCGTGCGATGCCCAATAAAACGACGAGACCCTGTTCAATCTCGCCAACAACCTCGCCATCAATCGTGACACTTCCGCGTGTTACACGTTGAATTACAGCTCGCATTCACTTTCTACCATCGTGCGACGAAGTTGTAGTAAATCACTCCTTTAGCTTTCACCGGTGCTCCCGAAAGCAGTGTTGGCGAAAAGCGTGAATTATATGCAGCTCTGATAGCCGCCTCGTCAAGATACGGAAGTCCCTGGCACAAATCTTTAGCACTTGTCACTTTACCCTTTTCATCGATTTCCACCTGCACAACCACCACTCCTTCCAGCTTCAGTTCTCTCGCCGCTCTCGGATATTCCGGCTTTACCAGAACCAGGGCACGGCCGTTCAGGACTTCTGCGGGTGGCATGATCGGCAACGCGGGCGCGAACAGTTTCTGAATCTCTTCAGCCTCTTTGAAGATCGCTTTGTTCTGGCTCTCGTAACCCACACAACGAAGCCCGGTACTCGCGCGTTGAAATGCAGCCGTCGTGTCTGCTTTAGAGCGCCCGTAGATCATTAAACTGCCTTTGTAACTCTCAAGCGCACGATCATAATCCCTGCGAACGCGATAAAGCTGGCCCAACGCATACAATGTGTCAGCCACTTGTACGCTTTCAGGACCGAAAGCTTTTTCACGGATAGCAAGCGCGCGCTGGTACAACTCCTCAGACTTCGCGGACTCTCCATCGCGATAACTAAGCAGTGCTAACCGATCTAAGGTGAACGCGAGGTTCACATCATTTGGATCAAGTCGCTGTTCCTGAAGCACGAGCAACCGCTCGAAGGCTTTTCGCGCGTTGTTATAATCGCGCTTCGCCATGTAAACGTCACCGAGATAACCCAGCGCCAGGGACACGCGCGCATCGTTGGGCGGCAACAACCGTTCTCTGATCGCCAGTGCGCGCTTAGCGAGCGGAAGCGCCTCATCAAACTTGCCTTCCTTAAATAACTTCGTTACCGATTTAATCAGCTCGTTCGCTTCGTTGAGCTCAGGTGATTCCTGTGAAGACTGTGAAATGACGATACTGCTGGTCAGCAAACTGGTGAGAAGGACAAGAAGGAATGTTTTCATCTTTTTGGCGGACGACTGGGTCTGATCTCGATACGGCTGGGCAGAGCGCGCGAGGGAAATTCGAATAAATCCATCACGACTTGCGCGACGTCACTGGGTTGCAGTTGCCAGCTTTTTGCGTCACTTGGCTCGTCACCACCGAATTCAGTGTTTACTGAGCCGGGCATGATGTAGCTAACCTTTATGCCGTCGTGCCTGACTTCCTGCATGAGGGCTTCGCTGAAGCCGTTCAAGCCAAACTTCGAGGCGTTGTAGGCGGCCATTTCTGCATGCGGGTTCGCGCCGGCGAGTGAGGAGATGTTGATGATGTAGCCGCCACCGCGTTTTTTCATGAGCGGAATGGCTTCGTGGCAACAGTAGAAGACGCCGAAGACGTTTGTTTCGAGCACGGCGTGGAAGTCTTCGACGCTCATTGATTCCACGGATGCGAAGATGCCGACGCCCGCGTTGTTGATCAGAATGTCGAGTTCACCGAGATTGCCGAAAACAGTTTTGACCTGGAGGTAATCGCGGACGTCGCAAACATGGCCCGTTGCTTTGCCCGGACCGATCTCATTGAGTTGTGACACTGTCACCGCGATCTCGCCTTTGCTGCGAGCGGTGATGCTGACGCGCGCGCCGGCCTTGATGAGAGACTCAGCGATTGCGCGGCCGATACCCTTCGTTCCGCCGGTAACGAGTGCTGATTTGTTTGATAGATCGATGGCCATGACTAGTTGAAATAGAACAAGGTTCTCAATGGCTTTGCACAAAAAGTCGTTGTTCTGGGATTTCTCTGTGCAACCTCAGTGTCCTCTGTGTCTCTGTGGTGTGGTTTTACTCGGAATTCATCAACCACAGAGACACAGAGGACACTGAGGTTGCACAGAGAAGAGAGCGATCGAGACTTTTTGTGCAAAGCCGTTCTCAGTTCTCAATCATCCTGACCAGGAATTTCCACTCAGCCTGGCACGCAAGCGTTCGTTCACGATCTTCGGATTTGCTTTGCCCTTCGACGCTTTGATGACCTGGCCGACGAAGAAACCAAACAACGCCTCTTTACCCGCTCGATAATTCGCAAGCTGATCCGGATTTGCCGCAATGACGCTATCAATCAGCGCATCAATCTCACCAGTATCACTCAACTGGACCAGCCCCTGCTCTTCAATGATCGCTTGCGCGGGCTTGCCGCTTTTGAACATCTCGACAAGCACGTCTTTCCCCTGTTTGCCGCTGATCTTCCCTTCATCGATCAGCCTCACAAGCGCGGCGAGCTCTTTCGGCGGCAACGGTGAATCTACCGCAGATACACCCTTTGCTTCGAGCTCGCGTAGCAACTCAGATCGGATCCAATTCGCAATCGCGCGCGGATTGCCGGACGCTTCGGCCGCCGTTTCGTAGTAATCAGCCAACGCGCGATCGGAAACGAGTTGCGAAGCATCCGCATAACTCAAACCGTACTGCTCACCGAAGCGCTTCCGTCGTTGCTCAGGCAATTCCGGCATCGTCTGTCGCACTTCTTCAACAAACTGCTCCGACACGATCAACGGCTGCAGATCCGGCTCCGGAAAGTAGCGATAGTCATGCGCCTCTTCTTTCGAACGCATGACACGCGTTTCCAGCGCACGGTCGTCCCAGAGGCGCGTCTCCTGCGCCAGGCGCCCGCCTGATTCAAGCACCTGAATGTGTCGCGCGACTTCAAACTCGATCGCGCGTTGCATAAACCGAACTGAGTTCAAATTTTTCAGTTCGACTTTAGTGCCAAATTTCTCATCACCCACACGCCTGACGGAAACATTCGCTTCACAACGCAGGTTACCCTTCTCCATATCGGCTTCAGACGCGCCCACCCACTGCAACGCACGTCGTACATGATTGACGTAATCGTACGCTTCCCACGATGAGCGAAAGTCAGGCTCGGTGACGATCTCAGCGAGCGGCACACCGGCGCGGTTGAGATCGATGTACGAGTAACGATCGACCTCCGGAAGTCCTTCATGCACGTTCTTACCCGCGTCTTCTTCAAGGTGCAGACGCGTAATCCGGATCTTCTTCGGACGCCACTCGAGCGGATGTCCCGCCTCGTCGCGCTCGGCAGTCATGATCTCGAGCTCGCCGTTCGCAGAGAAAGGTTGATCGTATTGCGAGATCTGGTAACCCTTGGGCAGGTCGGGATAGAAGTAGTTTTTGCGCGCAAAGATCGACTGATGATTGATGTGCAAGCCAAGCGCGAGCGCCGCACGTGCGCCGAGCTCAATTACACGTCGATTCAAGACAGGCAGTGCGCCCGGCAAGCCGAGACACGTTGGACACGTGTTCGCGTTTGGCTCATCACCAAAACGCGTCGCACAGCCACAGAAGATCTTTGACTCCGTACTCAGTTGAGCATGGATTTCGAGTCCGATAACTGTTTCCCAACTCATCTACGTGATCCGCGTCCTCCGTGAAACGGCCGAGGATTGATACGAACTCCCGGCGCTCGGAACACTGGCCTTCTGCCATTGTGAAACGTTGGGAAAGGAGTTATCGGCGTCGCCAGAAACCCGTCAAACGGAGAAGACTGAAATCGTCTGAACCGGCCAAATCGACCATCCCCGACTCCGAAACCGAAACCGTCAAACGGCAAACTGCCGCCGACCGGATAGGACCACGGTATCTCCTGCGCACGCGAGGCTCCGAACTTCGCTTCATTGGCTGCTGCCTCAGCGCGCAATGCCTCGGCGCGACTTCGCCAGTAAGCCTCCTCTTGCGCGCGCATGCTGCGGACCTGCTCCAGCGTCCGGTCTTCAATCTCGGCGACCTCGCGCCGCCGATCTTCGGCGGAAGGCAGGCCCAGCTCTATGCGTTTTTCTTCGTAAGCACGCTCGTTTTCCACGCGCGCTTTGCGATAGACCTCGAGGTCCTGATTCGTGATTGAACGACGGGCTCTCGTTTGTTGAGTATTCGGAACGACCGCGGGCACACCAGCTTTTTGCAAGAAGGATCCCTTTGGCTGATTGTTCGCGCGCTCAGTAGCAGCGATGTCGACGGTGTTCAGTTGGATCGTTACCTGGAAGCCGTTACTCACTGCGTAAGTCAAGGTTGAGTTTGTGACGGTAAACTCGTTGGGAATCTCGACACGGCGTCCGTCACGCATGACAACCGTGTAGGCGTTAACTGCAGAAACAGTTAGAGCCAGAAACACTACGGCAAAAAACACTCTCCTTAAAGTCATTGCCCCACACCTCGTATTGTAAGTCTTGGGCGATAGTATAACTTGCCCAGACCAGATAGTCGTAGGCGAGATTTACCAGTTTTCTGGATTTACAGGATGAATATCTTCTGATATACATGCGGCGCACCAAATCGAAAACAACTGTTCATTGAAAGGCGGTCCCCCGGCTCAGCCCAGGCGGAGCGCTGCTCGGTTCCAAACCTTCAAACTTAGGAGCGAGTGAATAATGGCAAAGACGGTTTGTAAGATTTTGGGAGTCGTGTTGTTGCTGGTGGGTGTGTGCGGATTTGTAGCCCCACGATTGCTTGGCGCTCACCTTTTCCTGCCACACAATGTGGTTCACATCGTGTCGGGCCTCATTGCTTTATACTTCGGCTTTGCAGGTACGCTATCTGCCGCAAAGATGTTTTCACTGGTGTTCGGCGTGGTTTATCTCGCGCTCGGCATTTTGGGAATGGCGCTGGGAACAGCACCAGATCGAATGTGGATGGTCGGTCCGTTGGAATTCGGCCAGGCCGACCACGGCATTCACATCCTGCTGGGCGTAATCTTTCTTGCGGGCGGGCTCTTTACAAAAAGAGTCGACTAGTCTCGTTTTCAGGTTGCAAGGGCGAGTTCCGTAAGTGGCGCAATCGCGTCCTCGATCTCCAAACCCTTGCAACCTGAGCCACAGATTACACGGATCCCGGACCACGATTTACACTGATCGGTTCGTGTACTGGGGTGATGCGTGGTCCACCTGTCACCGGGTGGGCGTCAACTAAAACTCTAATTTCAAATATATCGTGAAGTATTTCCGGCGTGAGTACTTGCTCCGGTCTGCCGGAGTGAACCGTCCTTCCCTGCTTCATCAACAAAATATTGTCAGCGAACTCCGAAGCGAGATTAATGTCGTGAGTTACCACGAGCGCCGCCGCACGATGCTGGTCGCAGCGAGCTCTGACGAGACTCAACAACGTCGCCTGATGCGAGAGATCGAGATTTGCTGTCGGCTCGTCGAGCAAAAGTATCGGAGCTTCGGTCGCAAGCGCGCGGGCCATCAGCGCGCGTTGTCTTTCACCGCCGGACAGTTCACTCATCAAACGCGCACTCAGATCGCTCAGTTCAGTCTCGCGCAATACGGCTTCCGCAATGTGGAGATCTTGATCTGTTTCCCAGCCCCAGCCGGAGTGTGTGGCCCAGGCGAAACGACCGCCGAGCACAAACTCCAGCACGGTGACGGGAAATCGAAGTTCTGCTTCCTGCGCGACGACGGCGATGCGTCTCGAGATACTGCGACGATTGAGTCGTTCGATTGGCTCTCCATCGAGCAGCACCGCGCCTGAGGATTGTGGAAGCTGGCCGTTCAGAGTGCGGAGCAGAGTGGATTTGCCGGCGCCGTTCGGACCGATGATGGCGGTGATCTCGCCTCGTTTGAGCGACAACGTCACATCCGCCACAGCGATGCGACGGTCATACGCGACCGTGATGTTACGTCCTTCCAGACTCATGCTCTTCTCAGTAAGTAGATGAAAAGCGGTGCGCCGATGAGCGCAGTAATGGCGCCAACGGGTAACTCTCTCGGCGCGATGACCGTGCGCGCCACTGTATCAGCAACAATTACAAAAAGCGCGCCACCAAGCGCGGCCGCCGGAACAGTGATCCGGTTATCACTGCCGAGCGAAAGCCTTGCGAGATGCGGCACGACGAGCCCGACGTATCCCACCGATCCACTCGCCGCCACCGAGCTTCCCACCAACAAACTCGCGACTAGAAAAACCACGATGCGAACACGCCCGACCTCAACGCCGAGATCGAAGGCATCACGCTCACCAAGCATCAACAGATTCAACGAACGCGCGTGAAGCGTCAGCGCCAGGGCACCCGCGATCGCTACTGCAATCGTCACCGGCAACAGCGCCTTGCTAGCTCCGGACAGATCACCGAGCAGCCAGAACGTGAACGACCGTATCCTCGTCGCGTCCATCAAAACAGTCACAAACACAATGACTGAAGAGAGAAACGTCGTAACGATCACGCCTGCGAGTATCAATCGTTCGGGTGTTGCGCCGGCACGCCCGCGCGCGAGCCGGTAGACTGCGAGCGTCGCCAGTAACGCACCGCTAAATGCGAGGATCGGCCGCGTCCATTCAATCGATCCGAAGAATACGAGCGCGATCATCGTTCCGACTGCAGCGCCGTTGGAGATGCCGAGAAGATATGGCTCGGCGAGCGGGTTTCGCAGTAACGCCTGGTAACCTGCGCCCGCAGTCGCGAGCGAGCCCCCGACTGCCGCAGCCAATAAAATTCTCGGTAAACGGATTTGGAAGAGAATGTCGAACTGGTCTTGAGTCAGACCACACCTATTCGTGCCGAACGACGCAAGCGCACACAAAGACGCGCGCACGGGAAGCGGTTCACTGCCGAGCAGCGACATCAAAACAATCGCGAGCAACAACACAGCAGCGAGCGTCGCACATGCAACTATGGTCTTACGGAACGTGACTCGATTCATCTTACGAAGGCGTCTGGGTGCAGCGCGCGGGCCATCTCCTCGAGCCCGTCGACCAGCCGTGGTCCAGGTCGAGAGAGGTGATCGTCGTTGATCTTGTAGACGCGACCTTGCAGCACTGCCGGTGATTGGCGCAATGCTTCCGCGACGTTTGAATTTGCAGCGCCCATCGCACCACCCGTAGGCAGGATGATGGCTTCGGGCCTCGCTGCGAGGGCAGACTCATTGCTGAACTTCGGCCATGCTCCCGGAACATCGGAGGTCACGGACGCTCCTCCCGCGCGACGCATCAGGTCAGTGACATACGAATCGTGGCCGGCGGTATAAAGCGGCTCACCGGAAGCCTGATAGAAAACCTTTACCGGCTGCTTTGCCTTTACTGCTTGTTCGACCGCGTTGGTTCGTTCTCGTAGCTTCTGGACGAGCACGTTTGCCTTGTCCTTTTCTCCAACTATCTCGCCGATCTGTTCAATCGAGCGAAACACACCTTCGAAATCGTGCGGGTCGGTAACGAAAGCCGCAATGTTCTGTCCCTTGAGTTGTTGTGTGAATACCTCGAGCTGTGAAGCAGTCGAGACAAGGACCACCTGCGGCTTCAGTGCGATGATGCGTTCGAGATTCGGATGGAGCGTATCACTGACTTCAGGGATCGCTTTCGCTTCCGGAGGATAGTCGCAATAACTCGTACGGCCCACGAGTCGATCACCCGCGCCAACAGCAAAAACGATTTCCGTGAGATTCGGCGCCAGCGAGATTACCCGATCAACTTTCGCTGGAATACTAACCTGTCGCCCGAGATCGTCCGTAATCTCGCGACTTGGTCCCTCATTCGCAGTTCTTCCAGGAGTACAAGCGGAATACAACGCGAGGCAAACAACAGCCATCAGCCCCAAAGCAGATAAACGATAATCGCTACGCGCGCGCACAGACCGCACATATTAAATCATTTGCGCTTTTTGTGCCTTTTTGTGGCTAAAAACTTTTGTGCTTCTTTATGTCCCTTTTTGTGCTTCTTTGTGGCTTCCAGTAAGATGCCTCGCGATGATCAAAACAGTCGAGTGGACAAAAGACGGCGTGAGCATGCTGGACCAGCGCCTGCTGCCCGCCGAAGAAACTTACCTGATGCTGCGTTCCTACGACGAAGTGGCGGAAGCTATTCGCAAGATGGTGATTCGCGGCGCACCGGCGATCGGCGTTGCGGCCGCGATGGGAATCGCGCTCGGCGCCAGCCAGTCCGTGGGAACGTCAGTCGCCGATCTCGAAGACGACTTGCTATACATCTGCGAGGTGATGGGCAAGACGCGCCCGACTGCCGTGAATCTCTTCTGGGCCATCGAGCGGATGCGCGCAACTTTCGCGCGGAACAAACACCTGGGCGACGTCGAGCAGGTGAAGAAAATACTCGTAGCGGAAGCACTCGCGATTTTTGAAGAAGACATCACCGCAAACCGCGCCATCGGTCATCATGGTGGACCACTCATTCCTGACGGCGCGACAGTGCTCACACACTGCAACGCCGGCGCACTCGCCACCGCCGGAGATTACGGTACAGCGCTCGGAGTGATTCGCGGGGCACGCGACGCCGGAAAAAAAGTCGCAGTGATCGCCGATGAGACAAGACCATTTCTCCAGGGCCTCAGACTAACTGCGTGGGAGCTCGCGAAAGACGACATTCCCGTCACTGTGATCACGGATAACATGGCTGGTCACGTGATGAAGAGCGGCAAGGTTGACGCAGTGGTGGTCGGCGCGGATCGCATCGCCGCGAATGGCGACACGGCAAACAAGATCGGTACTTACATGGTCGCAGTGCTCGCGCGCGAACACGGCGTGCCGTTCTACGTCGCGGCGCCGCTGACTACACTCGATATGTCACTTGCTTCAGGAGATGAGATTCCGATTGAGGAAAGAGACTCGATGGAAGTGACTCACATTCGTGAACACCAGCTCGGACCGGAAGGCGTGAACGTTCACAATCCGGCGTTCGACGTGACGCCGCATCAATTCATCACGGCGATCATTACTGACAAAGGCGTAGCTCGACCGCCTTACGTGAAGAGCCTAAAACAACTGTTCGAAGAATAGAACAAGTGAAGAATAGAACAAATCAGGAATAGAACAAGTCAGGAAGAGGGGCTTGCCCCCGCCGTTGCTTGGATTGGACGAGCGGGGGCAAG
>DATFDT010000125.1:0-33934 GCA_035251975.1 Pyrinomonadaceae bacterium
GGAGGGCCACCCCTACAGTTGTTTCTCATCGGACGCATTCAATGAACTGGCGTGATTGACCACAACTGTGGGGGTGGCCCTCCGTGGCCACCCGCTGGTTACAATAATTTGTCCAGGGTTATTGGCAGCCGCCGGATCCTCTTACCCGTCGCGTGAAAGACAGCATTTGCGACCGCCGCAGCAACGCCGACGTAAGCAAGCTCGCCAATTCCCTTAGCTCCGAGTGGATTAACGTGATCGTCACGCTCTTCAACAAAGAATGAATTGATCGACGGCACATCCGCATTCACGGGAACGTGATACTCACCGAGATTCGCGTTGACGAAACGTCCCATACGATGGTCCATCACCGTCTCTTCGAACAAAGCCTGGCCAAGACCGCCGACAACACCGCCGATGAACTGGCTGATTGCCGTCTTCTCGTTCATGATCCGCCCCGCTCCACATGCCGTCACGACGCGAGCCACGCGCACCGAGCCGAGCTCTGCATCCACACGCACCTCAACAAAATACGCACAGAAGGCATGCATCGAGAATTTTTTCTCTTCGTCGCCGGGGTTTGAATCGACGGTCGCTTCAATCGACTCCATCCCGTTACGTCGCAGAATATCCACGTAGCTTTCGCCGCGTGAAGGATCGCTCTTCAGCGCTATACGTCCATCCGCGAACGTCACCTGTTCCTCCATCGCGCCGTTCAATGGTGAACGTTGATCCTCGCTCGCCAGCGCTAACAACTTTGCCCGCACCGCCAAACTCGCTTCGTGTACGGCTGACCCAATACTGGACGTCGTGCTGGATATGCCATGAACCGATCCTCTCGGCAATGTGGAGTCGCCGAGCTCCGAACGCACGCGGCTCAGATCCATCGCCAAACCCTCAGCCCCGACGATGGCCATGGTGGTCCACGTCCCCGGTCCCATGTCGCTGGCCGATGACTGGACCACAGCCGTGCCGTCATCGAACACGCACGCCCGTGCACTCGCCGGCCAGCGAAACATCGGATAAGTCCCGCTCGCCATTCCCATTCCCACGAGATACCGGCCATCGCGCATCGAACGCGGCTCGAGTGTGCGGCGCGACCAGCCAAACGCTTCAGCTCCGCGCCGGTAGCATTCCAGCAGCGATTTGCTGGACCATGGCAAACCGCTTTCAGGATCGCGATCAGCGTGATTGCGAATGCGGAATTCGATTGGATCGATCTTGAGCTTGTAAGCCAGCTCGTCCATCGCACTGTCGAGTGCAAACAGGCATGAAGATTCCCCGGGAGCGCGCATGTAGAGCGGCGTCTGAATGTTGCCGCGCACGAGGCGATACTTCGTGATGCAATTCGGACTCCCGTAAAGCATTCGCGTCGCATTAACAAGCGCCTCGGTGTTCTCTTCATAAAGCGACGTCTGTGCGTAACCCTCGTGAACGATCGCCGTTAATTTCCCATCGCGATTAGCGCCGAGTGCGACGCGCTGAATCGTGTACGGACGGTGCCCATGCGAGCTGAACATCTGACTCCGCTGCACGACCAGTTTTACCGGACGACGCACCACGCGCGCGGCCATCGCTGCAACTGTCGGGTGCGACCACGGACGCAATGAAGATCCAAACCCGCCGCCGACGAACGGACAGATCACATGCACGTCTTCTTCATTAATCCCGAACACAAGCGCCACATGTCTTTGCGTGTTGTATATCCACTGCGTTTTGTCGTGCAGCGTCAGTTTGTTGCCGGACCACTCCGCGATCGTCGAGAGCAGCTCCAACGGGTTGTGATGTTCGATGGGAATCGTGTACTCCTCATCGATAGAAACCTCCGCGTTGCTCAACGCATGCGTGTCGCCGCGAATAACGTCTGCAAAGCGCCCCATCAGCGGCTCTTTCATCAAGCTTTCCTGCGACGGGAACGCGTGCGCGATTTCATCTTCGACACTCGTCACGTGTTTGGTCTCGTCATAAACAACGCGAACCAACGTGGCTGCATATTCCGCCTGCTCGAGGTTCTCGGCGACAACCACCGCGATTGGCTGGCTGTTGAAGTAGATCGTGCTTTCCTGCAGCACCGGGAAAGAACGTCCGAAAGTCGGCGCGACAAAGTCGTCAATTGCTGTGGGACGCTCGGGAAAATTCAGTCGCGGCGCATTCTCATGCGTGATGACAGCGAGCACTCCGGGCGCACTCAATGCCGCTTGAGTATCGATCGATCGTATGCGTCCGCTTGCGATCGTGCTCATCACGAGTACGCCGTGCGCCAGGTTCGCGACTTTGAACTCAGCGGCGTAACGTGCGGCGCCTGTCACTTTCAACGGGCCATCGACTCGCTCGACAGGTTTTCCGATCGCCAGACTCATGCTGTTCTCCCGCTGTTAGCTGCGATTGTTAGCGCACGAACAATCGCGCGACGCCCCAGCTCGATCTTGAATCGATTGTGCTCGGTGCCCACCGCACTCTGCATTTCGGCTTCGGCTGCGCCCCGGAAACTACTTTCGTCAGCACGTTGTCCCTTTAACGTGACTTCGGCTTTCGTCGCGCGCCACGGTTTGTGGGCCACGCCGCCCATTGCGACACGCGCTTCCTGGATCACGCCGTTGCGAATGTCGAGTGCTGCCGCGACTGACACGAGCGCAAAAGCGTACGAAGCGCGATCACGCACTTTGAGATAATAGGAATGATCGGCAAAGACATTCGCTGTCGCGGGAAGATCGATTGCAGTGATGAGCTCGTCGCGCCGCAGGTTGGTGTCGATCTGCGGAGTGTCACCGGGCAGACGATGAAACTCGGCAAACGGAATGCTGCGTGGTCCTTGTGGTCCTTCCACTTGCACCGTTGCATCGAGTGCCGCGAGCGCGACGCACATGTCCGACGGGTGCGTCGCGATACAACGACTGCTCGTGCCGAAGATCGCGTGTATGCGACTGAACCCTTCGAGCGCGCCGCAGCCGGAATCCGGTTCTCGCTTATTGCAGGGCATCGCCGTGTCGTAGAAGTAGTAACAGCGCGTGCGCTGCATGAGGTTGCCGCCGTTAGTCGCGGCATTTCTCAGTTGCGCACTCGCGCCCGCGAGAATTGCCTGCGTGACCAGTGGGTAACGTTCACGAACAAGCCGATGGTTTGCCGTGTCGCTGTTCTTCACGAGCGCGCCGAGTCGTAAACCGCCGTTACGCTCAACGATCTGCGTGAGCTCGAGACGATTGATGTCGATCAGTCGCGACGGCTGTTCGACGTGTTCCTTCATCAAGTCGAGCAGGTTTGTGCCCCCCGCGATGAATTTTGCATTCTGTTGTGCGATAGCTTGAATGGCGGCTTGTTGGTTCGTGGCGCGTGTGTAAGCAAACGGGTTCATAGAAAGTTAAACTCCCCTCTGCTGAGTTACTTCACGAATGGCAGCGATGATTCCCGGATAAGCTCCACAACGGCAGATGTTCCCCGACATGCGTTCGCGGATCTCGTCATCCGTGAGTACGACGTTTCCTTCTTTGCGAACATCAGCGGTGACGTGACTGGCGGTGCCCTGGTCCACCTCGTTCAGCATCGCGACTGCTGAGCAGAGTTGGCCCGACGTGCAGTAGCCGCACTGAAAACCTTCGTGACGCACGAACGCGGTTTGCAACGGATGCAGTTCGTCTCCTTTTGAGAGACCTTCGACCGTTGTGATTTCGCTGCCGTCGTAGATCACTGCGAGCGCGAGACACGAGTTGATACGTCTGCCATCGATGATGATGGTACATGCGCCGCACTGGCCGTGATCGCAGCCTTTTTTCGTGCCGGGAAGATCGAGCTTCTCGCGCAATAGGTTGAGCAGTGTCGTGCGCGGATCGAGACGGAGTCCGTAGTTCGTTCCGTTAACACGCAACCGCACCGCTACAGTTTCCTCGTTACTCATCTCACCTCATTGAATTCATAATTTAAAATTTATTTTGGCCAGTTCAGCTTGATGCGGCATCCCGCAATCGGAGGCTTTTTAACTAATCATGTTTGAGGATCGACTGATACCACGATGGAGTTAGCGCCAACCTGTATTACGATTGTGGGGATGAAGAAGGCCCACCTGATATTTGGTGTATTGATCGTGGTTGCTTTCCTGTTGACCGGTCAGTACATGGATAAGTTCTACAATCACCTGGATGGTATGGCTGATGGTCCACGACTGCTGTATCGCACGAGGCATATCTTCATACTATTATCAGGTTTGCTAAATCTTGGAATAGGCGCTTATTTCACTTACCGATCCGAACCGTGGCGGCGAACAGTGCAACTGCTCGGATCATTGCTGATCTTCGCGGCCTCGCTTCTATTTCTCGCTGCCTTTTTCTACGAACCGAACTTGGGCAACCTGCACACACCTCTCAGTCACTGGGGAACCTACACGATCGCGACCGGCGCAGTGCTGCACGTCGTGAGTGGTGTGCGTCAAAATGATTGAAGGATCGATCCGAGTCCGCGAAGCGGACGGCAGCATAAAGCCTGGGGCGCCAGCCCCAGGATCACCGATACAATAAATTTTCGAGCCCGTGAAACGGGCGACAGCGTAACCTATTCTCCGCTGTCGCCCGCTTTCGCGGGCTCAAGGTCTTTAGGGATAGCTAACCTGGGGCTGGCGCCCCAGGCTTTATGCTGTCGCTCGCTTCGCGAGCTTTGCCTCGAATGCGAATGACGACCGGCGCTATCAATGCCGCCAAAACGCGAACCCGACAGCCCCGATCAGTAGCACGTACGAAACTATATTGTTCCACCGCAACGGCTCACGAAAAACCAGAAACGCAAACACCGTAAACACGACCAGGGTTATACATTCCTGCATGATCTTAAGTTGGGTGAGGCTGAAGTAATTGGAGCCGATCCGATTGGCCGGAACCTGAAAAATATATTCAAAAAAAGCGATCCCCCAACTAACAATAATCGTCGCAACGAGCGGCGCCTTCTTGTATTTCAGATGCCCATACCAGGCGAAGGTCATGAAGGTGTTGGAGATTATTAGAAGTACGATTGTTCTTAGCTGCATACCCCGAGTTTCGCGAACCCTTCCATTGCGTTTATCTCCGCAATATTTGTTTTTGACCGTCAAAAATATGAGGACGTAACACTGCGATAACTTTGACAAACTACTGCCTCGGATTAGACCATTCAAAATGCCTCAGGTACACTGTAACTCAGCACCTTACGAGGTCATGAGTTCAACCCAATTACCTTACTCCGCTTTTGCAATCAGTTGAATGCTATGAGCGCACCAAATGACTTAGCAATGTGGCTAAAACTTCATCGCCACAAAGACAAGAAGCTGCCCCACGTCTATCTCTACCACTCACGCAGTGACAAACACTCAGTGGAGCTATGCCTGCTTATAACGCGTGATTTGCTGCGCGTCTGCCTTCCATTGCGCCACCAGGCAAAACTTGGACAAATCGCTTATGGTGTGAATGTCGAGCATTTTTGGGCAAGTTCCGGTAAAGCAAAATCTCTAGATCTTGCGATAGGTATACCGAAAGAAAAGCCTTTGATTGCGGGTGACATGCGAAGGGTCCTGAGCAACCGTCGAAAATCCGGCGAAGCTCCATCTGTTGAGAGAAATGTTTTTTCGCGAATTTTGATTGCGTGCGAAGCCAAAGCTGTAATGACCGAACATGGGAAGTCTCAGCCTCGCATATTCGATGAGCTCAGTTCATCACACGAAATTGTACATAAAGGAGATCCCACAACTATTGCTGCCGGCATAGCAATGGTTAATGTTGCAGCGAAGTTTGCCTCACCACTCCGCCAAAACGATGCGTCTACAATCCATTTTTCGCAACATAAACAACCAGCAGTCACTGAACGAATGGTTAATCACCTAAGAGGGCTACGAATTAGGGATAGGATCGATGATGTAGGATTCGATGCTTTCTGTACTTTTGTGGTCGATTGTGACAACCAAAGCGAGTGTACGCTATATACTGCTTCACCAGCTCCACAGCCAGGGGATAGGGATCACTACGATACATTCATAGAGCGAATCAGCCGGCAGTATGGTGAGCGGTTTTCTGCTTTGCCTGAACGATAACTTCTGGTTTGTTGCCACCATCAAACAATCCGCAAAGCTTATTAGCTTCCAACCTTACTCGCTGCTTGCCGAGTTCGAAGTAGGCAGGATCAATCTCATTTCCAATGCTGTTCCGATGTGCGCGTAATGAGGCAATGACGCTTGAGAACGTGCCAGCAAAAGGGTCAAGAACCGTATCACCGACGAACGAAAACATTCGGATCAGTCGGTAAGCGATTTCTACTGGAAAAGGTGCAGGATGTTCTTTAGTTGATGTGCCAGGCACATCGCTCCAAAATGGGCGAAACCATCTTGAATGTTCTTCTTTAGTCAATTTAGAGGCGATGCGCTGCTCATCTGTAGGTTTACGATAACCGCCGCTTTTACGCAGCATTAAAATGTATTCAATGTCGTTTTTAATTATCGCATTAGGTTCATAGGGTTTTCCGAGAAAACTCGAACCATTTTCAACCTCGTAACTAGCACTGGATATCTTATGCCAGAGAATTGGAGTCAGGTAATCAAAGCCAATCTTACGAGACCGAACAGCGATGTCAGCGTGAAGAGGGACAACCATATGTCGACCTTTATTGCGGCGACGAGCTAAGCAAACGTCGCCCACGACACAAGCTAGTCTTCCGCCCGGAACCAAGGTGCGATAACAATGTGACCAGACTTGATCGAGCTGGTCCATAAACTCTTCGTATTCAACAACGGCTCCCAATTGCGCAGCGTGCTCGTTATATTTTTTCAGCGTCCAGTAAGGCGGTGAAGTAACAATCAAGTGAGTAGATTCATCAGTAATCCAGTCTAAAGAACGCGCGTCACCAAGATGTAGAGTATGAGTGGTTTTGTAGTTCTGACCGTTTTGACTTGTCACAATTCTCTCGCTTGCCATCGTATTCGTTCATCGCTTTCAGATTCACGCATTATAGCTGAGAAAAAGAGAGCTTCAATTTTTGCTGTCGAAATAAAACTCGAAAATGTCTTCGACGCACTTTCTTGCTTCGGCACGAGGTCACTTGAAACACATACCGAATAGTCGACCAACATCTACTGGACGTAATGGGCCCCATCGTCTTCCGCTTGTGAGGTATCTCCTTCGCCGTTAGAAGAAGTCTTTTCCTCCAGCCATCGACGGATTCGTTCCTGGTCTAGCGCCCAAAGCTGTTTGATTGACTTGAGGATCTGGTCAAAGCCTAAATTCATGGTCGAATTCTATCACAGGCCGTTTTTAGCACACTCAACGACTCATACCTCAATAGTGTTAGCTCGCAGGTGCCCGATGCTGTGATGCGTCGAGGGGAGTTACGTGGCAGAATGGGGTTTTGTCTTTTTGCGGCATTTAATGGAGCACTAATACGTTATGGCGAAACCGGTGTTACTGACGGTGGACGACGATCGTGAGGTGTTAAGGGCGATCGAGCGTGATCTGAGGCGGAAGTATGGTAGCGATTATCGTGTGTTACGGGCGGGATCGGGACAAGAAGCGCTCGAGATTGTTCGCGAGCTTAAGATCAGAAACAACTCAATTGCGCTCTTCTTGATCGATCAAAGGATGCCCGGAATGTCGGGTGTCGAGTTTCTCGCACAGGCAATCACGCTCTTTCCGGATGCGAAGCGCGTGCTGCTGACAGCTTACGCCGACACTGACGCAGCGATTGCGGCGATTAACGAAGCCGGCATCAATCATTACCTGCTCAAGCCCTGGGATCCGCCCGAAGAAAACCTCTATCCGGTGATCGATGAATTGATCGAAGATTGGGAAGCGGCATTCCCGCCACAGTTTGAAGGCATCCGCGTGTTAGGCAATCGCTGGTCGCCCGTGTCGCACAACATCAAAGACTTTCTGGCGCGCAATCACGTTCCGTATCAATGGCTCGACATCGAAACCGCCGCTTCGGATTCAGAAGTCCGCAGCCTGGTCGACTTGCTGGACGAAGAAGAGACGCGCAGCTTACCCATCGTGATTCTTCCCAACGGTGTGCGTCTGCCACAACCGTCACTCGCGGATCTGGCCGAACACGCCGGACTCAAGACTCGCGCTACCGAGGCGTTCTACGATCTCGCAATCGTGGGCGGTGGTCCAGCCGGACTCGCAGCCGCCGTCTACGGCGCGAGTGAGGGTTTGCGAACGGTCATGATCGAGCGTGAAGCGCCGGGTGGCCAGGCCGGCATGTCGAGTCGCATTGAAAACTATCTCGGTTTTCCGAGTGGGCTTACCGGCGCCGATCTTGCGCGTCGCGCCGTGGTCCAGGCCAGACGTTTTGGCGTAGAGATCATTTCTGCGGAAGCTACTGAAGTGCGAATCGATGGTCCATATCGACTGCTAAAACTCGCAGACGGAGCGGAGCTGAGTTGTCATGCGTTGCTGGTTGCGACCGGTGTGCAGTGGCGCAAACTGGACGCGCCCGGAGTGGAACGCTTAGCCGGGGCCGGCATTTACTATGGCGCGGCGATGACCGAAGCAATGTCAACGAGAGGCGAGGATGTCTACGTTGTCGGCGGCGCGAACAGTGCGGGACAAGCCGCGATGCACTTTTCGAGATACGCGCGGCGCGTCGTTATGCTTGTGCGCGGCTCGTCGCTCGCAGCATCAATGTCGCAATACCTGATTAATCAACTCAAAGCGACGCCAAACATCCAGATCGAATACAACACTTCCGTCGTCGAGGCGCACGGCGATGATCATCTCGAAGCAATTTCAATTCACTGCGCTGAGACGAACGAGATGAACAAAGTACCCGCCAACTCGCTGTTCATCATGATCGGAGCGGCGCCAAACACTGATTGGCTTGCCGGGATCGTAGAACGCGATGAACGCGGCTTCATCTACTCCGGCCCGCATCTCACACGCGATGGCAAGCGGCCCAACGGTTGGAAGCTCGATCGCGATCCGGGGCTTTTGGAAACCAACGTGCCCGGCATCTTTGTTGTCGGCGATGTTCGACACGGTTCCGTGAAGCGTGTGGCATCGGGCGTCGGCGAGGGATCAGTTGCGATCTCTTTCGTGCATCAATATCTAAGCAAGGTCGTGTAACAGATGGAAGAAACAGTTTCGGGCGGCATTGAAGCGATCGTTCCCGCCAGTTCTTCGCCGTCAGACAAAGTCGAGGCACTTCGTCGCGTTCATATCTTCAGCGACCTGCCTGACGAGCAGTTGCAGTGGTTCGCCGATCACGCTGAAGATCGTCACTTTGCGGCGGGCGACGTTGTGTTTCGCAAAAACGACAAGCCTGAAGCGATGGTGGTCTATCTTGAAGGCGAGTTACACGCTTACTGGGACGAGAGCGATCACGACCAGGTTTACATCTCGCGCGCAGGCGAGCGATCGACTGAAGTAAGCGGCATGCTTCCGTTTTCGCGCATGACTTCGTTTCAGGTAACCGGTTATGCGGTAACTGACATGCGCCTGTTGTGGTTTCCGGTTCGCTTCTTTCCCGAGATGATGCAGCGCATGCCGGTGCTGGTCCAACGTCTCGTCGGCATCATGAGCGATCGAGTTCGCGAATCGACCACGCTCGATCAGCAGCAGGACAAGTTAATGGCCCTCGGCAAATTGTCAGCGGGCCTGGCTCACGAGCTCAACAATCCGGCTGCGGGAGCGACGCGCGCGGCAAACGATATGATCGAAACTCTGAAAGAGCTGCGCGCGGCTGACATGCGACTCTGTTCTCACGACCTGACCGCAAGCCAGCAGGAATCGATCGACGCCTTCGAGAGTAAAGCAATCGATCATACAGCCACGGCGAAGCAGTTGAATTCGCTCGATCAGAGTGATCGTGAAGAAGAAGTCTCCGAGTGGCTTGAGTCGCATGGCATCGAGGAAGCCTGGAAATTTTCGGCCAACCTCGTCGAAGCGGGAATGGATTCAGCCGCACTCGAACAACTCCTCGGTGCGATACCAGCAACCGCGATTGCCGACGTACTGGCTCGTGTGAACTGTCAACTCGCAGCGGCAAAGCTGGCCAGTGAGATCAAGACAGCCACGACGCGCATCTCCGAGCTTGTTGGAGCGATCAAGGAGTACAGCTACATGGACCAGGCCAGCGTCCAGGAGCTGGATGTACACAAAGGTCTGGACAACACGCTGCTGATCCTGAAGTACAAGTTGAAAAAGAAAGACATCAGCGTTACGCGTGACTATGCGGAGTCGCTGCCGCTAATTAAAGCTTATGGCAGTGAGCTCAATCAGGTGTGGACCAACTTGATTGTTAACGCAGTCGATGCGATGAGTAAAGGCGGAACACTGAAGGTGCGCACTAAGCGCGAACCGACCGACATTATGGTTGAGATTCGTGATAACGGCGCGGGCATACCGGCGACCGCGCGATCGCGCATCTTCGAGCCATTCTTCACCACCAAGCCGGTCGGGGAGGGAACCGGCCTCGGCCTCGACACCGTCGCCCGCATCGTCCGCAAACACCGCGGCAACGTTCGCTTCGAATCCAAACCGGGCGACACGTGTTTCCAGGTGCGGCTACCGCTCGGTTAGCACCGTGACCAAGAGATCAATAAACACACTGCGTCTCTTCTAACTCGGACCAGCGCGGTGGTTTTCTCGCCTAAACCTGACTCATTCGCGGCATCACGGCGAGCACCGTTTCGTCGTCACCGAGCCGGCGCATTTCTGCAACTGTCTCGTTGAGTTGTTCGTTACTAACCAGGCCACGTTTGCTTTATTGAGCGTCGTGGAAAATTATTCCGAGTGTGTAGCGGCTACCGGATCGAAGTCGACTCACGCCGTGGCGCATGGTCACGCGGTAAACACTTTTCTTGCCCTGAACCGGACGATGATTAACTGCAAACACGACGCCGTCGCCTTTTTGAAGCGGCACAACGAGTGGCCTTGATTGCATGCGTGGGCGTTGTTCAGTCATGACAAACTCGCCGCTGGTGAAGTCTTTGTTCGGTTCTGATAAGAGGATTGCGATCTGGAGTGGGAAAACATGTTCGCCGTATAGATCCTGGTGCAGGCAGTTGTAATCGTCTGGTCCGTATTTGAGGAGCAGCGGTGTTGGTTTCTTCTGCCCCGCCTGGTGACAGCGCTTAATGTAGTCTGCGTGCGTGGCCGGGTAGCGAACGTCAACACCCATCGCTTCGTTCCAACGATTAGCGATTGGCACCAGATGAGGATAGAGTGATGTGCGAAGAGTTGTAATCAGATCGGGTAATGGGTAGCTGAAGTATCTGTACTCTCCACGTCCGAAACCATGACGCTCCATCACGACGGTGCTTCGAAAAATCTTTTCATCGTGATAGAGCTCACGAACCCCGTCGCATTCATCGGACGCCAGCAGATCCTTAACGACCGCATTACCCTCCGCCTCAAGCTCTCGATAAACTCGCTCCCACGATATTTCTTCAGCTGCCATCACCGAATAATACCGTGGCACCGGTACTCATAACACTCTGTTTCTTGCTTTCGAATCCGGCCACGGATTACACGGATTTCATACCCGGATTTTTTCCTGGGCTATAATCGTCAGCCAGGGAACCGCGCGTAATTATGCCCAATAAAAAGAGGATCATAATCATTGCTGGACCGAACGGCGCCGGCAAAACCACCTTGCGCGCGAGTACTTAATGAAGGAAGCGAACTGTCCTGACTTCGTTAATGTCGATCTCATTGCTGCCGGGTTGTCGCCTTTCAATCCGGGGCGTGCGGCGATTCAGGCGGGGCGTATTATGCTGTCGGAGATTCACCGCCGTGTGCGAAAGGATGAGAGTTTTGCCTTTGAAACCACGTTGAGTGGACATGTTTATGCCCGGATGATTCCCGAATGGCGGAATAGTGGCTACCGAGTGAGGCTTATATTTCTAGAGTTGAAGGATTCTAAGATGGCTATATCGCGAGTTAAGATGAGAGTCGCGCAAGGTGGTCACAATGTGAGCAGCAAGGTCGTGCGACGCAGGTTTGATGTTGGTTTGCGTAATTTTCACGACATCTACAAGCGCTTGGTCGACAAATGGGAGTGTTACGATAATTCAGGCAACACGCCGCATTTGATTTCAGAAGCAGGCAATTGGAGATAACGATGGGCCGTCGAGCAATCTCAGCGGAAGCGAAAGATACGCTCCGAGCTTTACGCCGCGCCGCAAAACGGGCACTCGAACTAGGGTTGCAGACCGGAACGCCTGTTTATGTGTGGAAGAACGGTCGAATCGTGGACCTCACTAAAGAACAAAGGCCAGCAAAAAAATCTAAGCGCACTTCACGCTAGCCTGGGCTTTGCCACAAAATCCTAAAAGATCTCACTCTTTAGTGTTGGTTGAAGATCGAACGGCATCCCGGTAATCTACTGGGTCCCCAACCAAAATGACAACAAACTTTTTCAAAAGTCTGCTGCACAACATCGGTATTGTGATGTTCAGCCTTGCACTCGCTTACTTTGGAACAGTTGTCGATGCGCTGCTAGGGCTTCCCACACTCTCGTCCAGGCTTGCAATGGTCACAGGCGTTTTGCTCCTGTTGCTCGGGTTCCTGCTTCGTCTCTGGGCCGTAGTTCATTTTTATAACCACAACATGCGCGTGATCTCGCTCGAGCCGCAGGGTTCTCTCGTGACGGCTGGTCCATACCGCTACTCCAGAAATCCTTTGTACCTGGGTGCAAACGTATTTTGTTTTTTCGGTGCAGCTCTGTTACTGGGATCACCAACCGCGCTAATAATGACTGTCGTTCACTTGCCTTTCGTGAATCTCATTATTCGACGTGAGGAGAGGCAATTGGAACGAGAATTTGGCGGGCGCTTTCGAGCGTATAAAAAGCAGGTCCGACGGTGGCTTTAAATAAAAAGCGGGCCGGGTCGCCCGTGACCCGGCCCTAATTGAGGTGTTTAGTGCGCGTCACGCGCGTCGCCCGTACTAGCCACCTCCAGCTGGCCAATTGAAGTTACTAATTCTCGCCTTTCCCGACCGTTCCGGCGATGCCCTTGTTAATCATCAAGCGAATCTCAACGCGACGGTTCTTGGCGCGACCGGCTGACGTCTTATTTTCTGCCACCGGCTCCAGTTGTCCGTAACCAAACGGTTGGACCAGACGATTCAACGGCATTTTGTACTTGTTCACGATGTAATAAATGACGGCGTTCGCGCGTCGTTCACTCAGATCGATGTTGCGTTGCGAGTTGCCGGTTGAATCAGCGTAGCCGATTACGGCCATCACCCAGCCTTTGGTGTTCTGCGTCTTCACCCACGCGGCGGCTTCGTCGATCGTGGCCTTGGCCTTTGGACCAAGCGTCGAACTGTTGGTGGGAAATTGGACAGTGATGGTCTTGATCGGATCGAAATCATCCAGACCGTTGATGCGATTGTTGGCGTAGTCGGCTGTTTGCTGTGCTTTCTTGGCAGACTCCGCAGCAGCGTCGGCAGCAGCTTGTGCCTGCTGAGTCAACGCGCGATTCTCCTCGATCTGGCCGGCGAGTCGTTCCGCCTCCTCCTGTTGCTGTTTCAACTTTGCGTTGATCTCAGCCTCGGCCGGATCGAGTGTCGCTTTGAGCGCCTGTGCCGTTCTTAGATCCTGTTCATCGAAACGAATCTTATCGGCCGTAATCGAGCCGTCAGAGTTTCTAACGCCGTCAACTTCGAGCCGGAGTCCACGCAGGATGTAGCTGGCTGCATATTCTTTTGAGCCGCGAAAAGCGCCACGTTTGTGACTCTTAACTTCAGTATCGGCAGTAAGCAGCACCGTTGTCTGCGGTCCGCCAGTGGTTTCGCTCATTGTGAATGAGTCAGGGTCACGTTTTACCACGACGCCTTTCATCTTCTTGACGGTCTCTTGAACCGCAGCTCGCGGCTGCGAAGGACTTGTCGTCAGGTATCCCGCAGCGGACGCACTTGCGGCGCCCAAAACGAGAGCGAAGGCGACTGTCACTAGTCTCAATAATGTGTTTCCGCTCTGTCTCATGTGTTTCTCCTTCGTATGGTCAAGCAAGAGTCAGCCTTCTTATTCTTCGAGCAACGTCCAACTTGCTTGGGGTATTTGTCCGTTTGCCAGCCACGCGGCTGGCTTGCTGTTATTTCAACTTCGAATCTTAGTGAGAATGAAATGCTGTTAATACTGTCAATTCTTACAGTCATGTTTGTTCCGGAGATGCGAAATTGGCGAGCACCGCTGTGATGTTGTCGACGCCGCCGCCCGCCAGCGCCAGATCCAAAAGGTTCTGGCAGGCAGTTTGCGCTGAATTGGACTCATTAAGTACGTCAGCGATCATTGCGTCTTCGACCATCTCAGTCAGTCCGTCTGTGCAGAGTAGTAAGCGATCGCCCTCCTGCAACTTAAAGCGCTGTACTTGCGGCTCAACTTCTCGTCCCAGCGAACCTACGGCTGCGGTCAATACGTGACGCATCGATCGCGACGCCGGATCATCCCGATTCGCCACACCCGCATCGATAAGCGCCTGGGCCAGTGTGTGGTCGGTCGTCAATTGTTTGAAATCGTCTCCGCGTAATAGGTATGCACGCGAATCACCCACGTGTCCGATAATCAGATCACTTCCGAGCGCGCCGGCGACTGTCAGCGTCGTACCCATGCCACGCAGCGTCTGATCCTTGTCAGCTTCTTTTCTCAGGATCTGATCTATTTGCAGGAAACGGTCGGTCATGCGTTCCAAAACCCTCGTGACGTCGTGCTCGCGCTGGAGCGCCAAAGTCCAGTCAGATGTTTCGACAATCAGCTCGATCAAGTTCGTGAGCGCGAGTCGACTGGCCACTTCACCGCCGGCCATACCTCCCATGCCGTCGGCTACGAGCATGCCGTAACCGCTGCTGAAGTAACTGGCCTGGAACAAATTCTGATCGAGGTTCGTCAACAGGTTTTCGAGTGAGCGACCGAAACGCATCACGAGGTAACAGTCTTCGTTGTTTTCCCTGACATGACCCGGATGCGAGATGGCGCCGAGATCAACCTCAAGGCACGACCAGACTTTATTCAGGCTTTCGCTGGGGTTCGAATCTTTCTGCATTTTCATGTCGGTGCCCAATTTTCATTCTATGGTCGTGCTCAAATGCGACGTACTGGCAAAAGTTACAGGGCCACAGTCAGTAGCAAATTTTTTCCCGCAAAGACGCAAAGACGCAAAGATCGCAAAGACGAGCTAAATGCACGGGCGCGCCTTTGCGCCTTTGCGCGATCTTTGCGTCTTTGCGGGAAACCGGATCAGAACTTCCAGCCTAACGAAGTGCTAACGCCGAGGTCGTTCTTGTCCGCGCGTACCGGTGGCTTGCTGTCGAAGTTTTCGTAAACGTGAAAACCCCACCAGAGGTCCTTCACGATCTTAATTCGCAGATCTGAAGTTCCCTGTAATCGTATGCGTCCGGGTGTGGTCAAACTCGGAAACAAGCTGAAGCGCGATCTGATGTCGGTCCGGTTGAAGCGAAACGTTGCGAAGTCAGCGCCTGCAATTGCATCTGCGTTGGTAGTCTCGGGGCGGCCCAACACCGTTGAATAGTGTTCACGTGTGCCGGCGATGCCTCCAAAAAAAGAAAGTCTCGTATTTTCTGTTTGCACCACGCTTCGACCGGCTAACGCTCCGACGGTCGTGCGCAGGTCGAGACTTTGCTGATCGCTGTGAAGAAGATCGAAGAGTCCGCCAACGTACCAGCGACGAGATAATTGTTTGCGGTAGTCGAAGCTGAATTGGTTGCGCGTAAGGCTGTCTCCTTCAGTTTGTCCGCTGAAAGATGAATCAATTGACGCGGTGAATGAATGATCTCCGGTTCTGTAAGTCGTGGTTGCGGCGAGATTGGTCTGATACTGATCGTTGCCACTGGTAAAACTAAAACCGAAGTCGATTGATCCTTCGAGTCGTTTCCAGAAGTGTCTGTCAGCGGGCGTGATTCGAATCACGTCGAGCTGGTGCACTCGCGCCGAATTGCCAATCACAAAATTAGCGACCTCGTTCGAGTTCGACGGCAGCAGTCGCATGACGTCAGTCACGAGCTTGCCGTCAACCAACCAGATCATGAACGTCGATTTGCTTTCGAGTCGTTCAACTCTGGACCAATCGAGACGGACCGCTTCCGCCATGTAGTCAGCCTTGAACCGGAGCTCGCCACTCTGCAGACCTTTGATTTCTCCGGTCAGCCGGTCTCCATTTTTCAGTACGACAACGTCATCGACGTTCTTCGCGAACGCGGTTAAGACGAAAAGAAAGTTGATGACAATAATGATGCCCGAACGGCAAATTCTTTGCTGACAACGACTCATACCCGTCGATGACCTCCTAAGCTGGCCCTACTTTTTGCATGCCTCGCTTCGGATCTCGCCTGTCAAAAGTGACAGTTATCCGCGCGTTCCGGCGCTTCTAGAATTCAACGAAAAAGATTTGCAGATGGAGGTCTGTAGAGATGACAAGGCTTTCTCGGATGATCGCAATTGCCGGATTGGTTCTCGTGTGGTGTGTTGCCGCAGCGGCGCAGGACATCAGGTACAACTTCTTACAAGGCACCGACTTCTCGAAATACAAAACATATAAATGGATCCAGATACCTAACGTGCAGTATCCAAACTCGATCCTCGACGATCAGATCAAACGCGCCATCGATTCTCAACTGGCGTTGAAAGGTTTGACGAAGACGGAAGACAATCCCGACCTTTACGTTGCGTACCAGGTCGCTGTTAACCAGGAGAAGCAGTGGAACTCTTACAGCACCGGCGGTGACATGTGGGGTTGGGGTGGCTGGCGCGGTTGGGGCGGTATGTCAACGACGACAACAACCAGCTCCACGATCAATATCGGCACACTCAATCTCGACATGTACGACGTCGGAGCCAAGAAGCAGGTGTGGCGCGGCGAAGCCAGCAAGACGCTTGGATCGGGAAAAGATCCGCGCAAGGTCGAGAAGAATTTGAACAAAGCGATGGCGAAACTCCTGAAGAAGTATCCGCCACCGCCAAAGTAAGTATTGAGGGGTAAAAACATGAAAGCAAGATTCTTAATCGGCACGTTTGTATTGATCGTGTTTGCGTTGGGGCTGTCGATGCCGGCGCCCGCGCAGAAGAGTGATGAGAAGTTTTCAGCGCTTGCCTACTTGCCGCACGGCGCCGGTCCGGCAATGGTGGGTGCGGGAGCGCGGGTCAATGTCGATCTGTGGGTGAATAGTTACACGAGTGATGCTGATGCGAAGGTAATGGCCAGCGCGCTGGTTGAAGGTGGACCAGATGCTCTACTCAAGGCGCTTCAAAAGGCGAAGACGATCGGCAAGATCAGGCTAACGGGTCGAGCCGGGTTTTACGACTTCAAGCTCATTCGCTCACACCAGACCGAAGGGGGCCGGCGCATCTATGCTGTTGGCGATCGTCCGGTTGGTTTTCTGGAAGTTTACTCCGGTAGCAGATCGCAGGATTACCCGTTTGGCATCCTGCAACTCGATCTGAAGACGAACAGCAAAGGCAAAGAAGAAGGCGAAGGAGCGCTCCTTTACTCGGCAAAGATCAAACTACTCGATGGGAACTCGATCGACGTTGAGAGCTACGGAATCGGCCCGGTCAAGTTACTCGGCGTGCGCAAGTTTTAGATTTGGATTTCTCTGTGCGACCTCTGTGTCATCTGTGTCTCTGTGGTGAGAATCAGCTTGTTAACCACAGAGACACAGATGACACAGAGGTTGCACAGACGGTCAGTTTAGGCGTCTTAAACGTTTCGATAATTGCTTTCTCAACCGGCGGCGGGCTTTGTGGAGTTGGGATTTGGAGTTTCCGACTGAGCAGCCGAAGATGCCCGCGATTTCTTCGTGGTTGTAACCTTCGACGTCAAACTTCATAAACACCGAACGACATCCGGCGGGCAGTCGCGCAAGGGCTGTATCGATCGCAATGCGATCCAGAAACTGCGTTCCAAATGAAACCTTCAACCCGTGACTCGCTTCAAATTCATCCTCAAGATACGGAAACCGTTCTCTGCGTCGCACCGCCTGACGGAAATACATCAACACATGATTCGTAGTGAGTCGATATAACCAACTCGTAAACTGACTCTCACCACGAAACGATCCAGCCTTACCGAGCAGCTTGATAAAGATCTCCTGAGTCAGATCCTCAGCCTCACTCATATTTCCCGTCATGCGCAAACACACCGAATAGACCTTCGGCTTGTGTCGCTCATACAGATCGCCGATGCCCGAGATGGCGCCTCTCGCGATCGCTTGAGTCAACTCGTAATCGGAAAGTGGGGTCTCAAGTTGATTCATAAAACGCTTCGGAGTCTATGAACGGGTGGTCTTCCGGTCACCTGTAAGTTTTGCCAGTTACCGACTTGCTGCCTCTCTACTAAATTTTTCACGAGCTAAAACTCCGCCCCAAACTAATGCTCGGAGGAAGGCGCGCATGAAACTGACACGTCTATCGAACAAAGCCATTTTCGTCATAGCAGCTCTGCTGTTATTCGCGAGTAGCTCTGCACTCGCCCAAACTCAGGAACCTGCAAAACCAACATCAGAAGTCGATCAGTTAAAGCAGCGTTTACAACAACTTGAACAAACGGTCACCGAGTTGAAGGGACAGATCGAAGCGATCGAAACGAAGAAGAAGGATCCCGCTCCGGCCATAGTCGAAGCAAAGTATTCAGAGACAGCGGCGCCACCGCCTGCCGAAACAACGCCAGTGGACCCCGCCAAGCCACAGGACAACGGCAAAGGCGAGAGCACTTTCACGATCTATGGCTTCGCAATGCTCGACGCCGGTTACCAGCTCAAGCAAAACCATCCGGACTGGTTCGACGTCATCCGGCCGACCAAGCTGCCTGCGTTCCCGAACGAGTTTGCGCCGAATGGAAAGACTTATTACGGGGTCAGACAAAGCCGTCTCGGTGTGAAATCGACAACACCAACGAAGTATGGCGAGCTGAAAACACAGTTTGAGTTTGAGCTCTTCGGCACGGGCGTAGACGCGGGCCAGACCACTTTCCGCTTACGTCACGCTTACGGTGAGCTGGGCCAATTCGGCGCGGGCCAAACGTGGAGTCCATTCATGGACATCGACGTATTTCCAAACTCGCTCGAGTACTGGGGACCAAACGGAATGGTCTTCTTCCGCAACGTGCAGTTTCGCTGGATGCCGATGAAAGGCAGAAATTCAGTGACGATCGCGCTCGAACGTCCCGGTGCAAGCGGCGATCAGGGCGTGTTCCAGGATCGTATCGAGCTGCAAGGCATCCGAGGGAAGTTTGATCTACCGGATCTCTCAGGCAACGTTCGTTTCACGCGCGACTGGGGCTATCTACAGCTCGCGGGCATGCTCAGACGAATCAAGTGGGTTGACACAACCGATGATGCGTTCGATCTCGGCGGCACGGAAGTCGGCGCCGGCATGAACATCTCGTCCAACCTTAAGTTCACGGGGAACGACACCGGCCGGTTCGCGTTCGTGTTTGGCCAGGGAATTCAAAACTACATGAACGACGCGCCGGTCGATGTCGGTATCGAGCTGACCCCGGGAGGAGATCCGCGCCGTCCGATCAAAGGCGTCGCCCTCCCGATGTGGAGCATGGTGGCTTTTCTCGATCACAACTGGAGCAAACGTTTCAGCACCGCGGCCGGGTATTCGTTCATGGACATCGACAACTCAAACGGCCAGGCAGCGAATGCATACCATCGCGGTCACTACGCGCTCACCAACCTCCTGTTCTACCCGACAGACAACGTAATGGTTGGCGGTGAGCTGCAGTGGGGCAGGCGAGAAAACTTCCTCGATGGGTTCAAGTCTGACGATTTCCGCATCCAGTTTTCGTTCAGATACAACTTCTCGAAGACATTCACATATTGATCTTTAGATTTTCCTTGGGCCAACTGGTCCAAACAGAGGAGAAAGAGAGTCATGTTGAGACACAAGATCCAGACAAGAATGCTCGTTGCGTTATTTATCTTGATCACATTCGTAACGGCGCCCTTGTCGGCCCTGGGCCAGAAGACGAGTCCAGTCGCGCCTGGCAAAGCACAGGTTGAGGCAGTTGTCCGCGAGGCGTTCGAGAAGTTTAAGACTGACACGGGGGGCAAGAATGCTGATTACATCCCTTACCTCGCGCAGGTTGATTCGAAGCTTTTCGGCATCGCGATTGTCACTACCGACAACCAGACCCTCTCGATGGGCGATATCAAGTACGCGTTTTCCATCCAGTCGATCTCGAAAGTTTTCTCGCAGGCGCTGGCGATGGAAGAGCTTGGACCAGACAAGGTATTCGAGAAGGTCGGGAACGAACCAACCGGACGCGCTTTCAATTCTGTCTTTGCAGTGGCCGATATGCCGACTCATACCGGTAACCCGTACGTGAACGCCGGAGCGATTTCGACCGTCAGTTTGATCTCCGCCAAAACAGCGGATGAGAAGTGGAGCAAGATCCTCGACTTCTATAGCCGTGCCGCAGGCGAGAAGCTCTCTCTCATCGACGACGTTTACAAATCCGAGGCTGCCACCAACACCGGAAATAAGGCGCTCTCGATGTTGCTCGCGAAATACGATCGCATCTACGCCGATCCGTTTGAGTCGGTCGACGTCTACACGAAGCAGTGCTCCGTCGGTGTGAACGTGGTCCAACTCGCGCGCATGGGCGCGACGCTGGCGAATAACGGGAAGAACCCGGCCACGGGCGAGCAGGTGATCAAGGCTGAGAACGTCCCGCACATTCTTTCCACGATGATCATGGCAGGACTGTACGACGGCTCAGGCGGTTGGGCCTGGCGCGTCGGTCTCCCTGCGAAGAGTGGCGTGGGCGGCGGCATCGTCGCGGTGGTACCTGGCAAGGGCGCGATCGCTGTATTCGCCCCGCCACTCGATGAAGCAGGCAACAGCGTGAAGGCCCAGAAAGTGATCGAGTACGTGGCGAACAAGCTCGACTTCAACCTGTTTTCACCGCGGTCAGTCGGTTTGAAAACTGAATAGCGAGATAGCGAAACGGCAATGGCTTCAACTCCTATTCAAATGCGCAGAGTAAAGCGACGTTACATCGTCTCGTGGCGCGTCGCTTTACTCATAAGCAGCCTCGCGGTTCTCAAGTTAATCGCAGGCGCACAAACATCCGGCCCTTCGAGTTCGACTACGCCCGAGAAGGGAACAAACGGGCCGGTGGAAAAAGCTCCGCTCAGCGACGTGGAGCGTGCTGAGCTACTCAAACTCATCAAGAGTCTTCAGGAACGAGTCGAGAAACTCGAGGCCGCGCAGGCTGCAACTGCAAACACTTCTCCGGCGAGTGTGCCGGTTGCAACCTCAACGCCGGTTGAAACGCCGTCGCCGGAGGCCGCCGCTTCGCCTGAAGCTGTTGAGGAGAAACCAAAGCAGGACGACGACGGCAACAAGTTCGACGGTAAGTACACGCCAAATCTCGGATTCAAAGTTGTCAACACCGAGTATGGCGACATGAACGTCAGCATTTACACGTACGTTCGTTATCTAAATCAACTCGGTCTCGATCCAACTTACACCGATGCGTTTGGCAATACGAAGAATATCCAGCGGCGACAGGACGTTCAGCTACTCAAGCTCCAGATCAAGTTTCTGGGATGGATACTAAGCCCGAAGATGCGCTACTTCCTTTATGCCTGGACCTCGAACGCTAATCAGGGCCAGGGCGCGCAAGTGGTCCTCGCGGGAAATCTTCAATACACCTTCAACAAGTATCTGACGGTAGGCGGCGGCATCAGATCGCTGCCGGGCACGCGCAGTGTCGAAGGAAATTTTCCGTTTTGGCTGAACGTCGATAGCCGTCATATCGCCGATGAGTTCATGCGTCCTTCTTACACGTCGGGACTGTGGGCTGTCGGCAATATCACCGATCGACTGAAGTACCAGGTCATGCTCGGTAACAACATGAGCACGCTCGGTGTGCCTGCGTCGCGACTCGACAATGGCTTCAACACTTTGTCGAGTGCTCTGATCTGGTTTCCAACCGGTGATTTCGAAAAAGGTTTTAGCGGGCAGGGATGGGGCGACTTCGAACATCACGACAGGTTCTCCACGCGTCTTGCGGTTCACTTCAGTCGCAGTGAAGAGAATAAGGAAAGTCAGCCTGACTCGGAGCAGTTTGAAAACACACAGCTTCGGTTGTCGGATGGGACTGTGATCTTCACTCCGAATCTATTCGCGCCTGGAGCGACGATCACGGATGCGCGCTATCGCATGACGACGGTCGACGGTGGTTTTAAGTATCGCGGGTTCTCGCTCGAAGGGGAGTACTTCTGGCGCTGGTTGGATGATTTCAAGTTCACCGAAATCGTGACGCCCGAGATACTGCGAACAGTTCCGTCGCGGTTGTTCGATCACTCGTTCCAGATACAGGCTTCGGCGATGGTCGTGCCTAAAAGTCTTCAGGCGTACGCGGGTTTTTCGAAGATCTTCGGGCAGTTCGGTCAGCCGCGTGATTTCCGCGCTGGGGTTAATTTCTTTCCGTTCAAAAACAAGGTAGTCCGTTGGAACAACGAGGCGCTTTATCTCTACAAGTCGCCCGTTGGTTACACCTCTGTTCCATATCCGATTGGCGGTCGTGGCTGGGTTTACCACTCGAGCATGGAGCTCGCGTTCTGAGGATCTTATGAAGAATTTCTCCCGCAGCGGCGCAGCGGCGCAACGAAAGCCGCAAAGAAGATTCGAAGATCTCTTTGCGCCGCTGCGCCGCTGCGTGAGAAACATTTTTGTCGTCCTGTTCCTTTCGAGCATCTCTTTTGCCCAGAACGGAAAAGACACTTACCTCTTCAACGACACGCACTTCCACCTGACCAACTACATCCAGGAAGGCATTGACATCCACGACTTCCTGAAAGTCATGGGCAACAAAGCCGGACGCGTCGCTCTATTTGGCATCCCGCTGCAACAACAATGGTCTTATCGCGTCGATGAAAACCGTGGTCCAACTTATTATTTAAATTCCGACGCGCCGCTCTATTACTACTCATTCACCGACGCCTGGATCGCAACCGCGTACAAGTCACTCTCGAAGGAAGAACAGGCCCGCTTCGATCCGATGATCACGGGCTTCAATCCAACCGACATGTATGCCGCGGATCACATTCGCCGCGTGCTCAAGGCCTTTCCCGGCGTCTTCACCGGCATCGGCGAATTCACCATTCACAAGGAATTCGTGTCGGCAAAGATCGCCGGCGAGGTCGCGAGCCTACAGGATCCGGCGCTCGATCGCGTGCTCGACTTCGCGACTGAAGCCGGTCTGGTGGTCCTTATTCACAACGATGTCGACGTCCCGTTTGCAAAGCCCGGCGCTGAACCTGCTTATGCGGTCCAAACGAAAGCGTTGTTCAAGCGCCATCCCAACACAACGATTATCTGGGCGCATATCGGCGTCGGGCGAATCATTCGCCCCGTTAAAGAGCAGACCGCAATCGTCGAAGACATCATCCGCGATCCGCAATTGCGAAACGTCTATTTCGACATTTCCTGGGATGAAGTGGCGAAGTACGTAGTCGCGACGCCCGAATCGCTCAATAACGCGGCGGCTGTGATCAATCGTCATCCGGATCGCTTTCTCTTCGGCACCGATGAAGTTGCTCCAGCTACTCAGGAAAAATATTTGAAGGTCTATAACCAGTATGAACCGCTTTGGAAACTGTTGACGCCCGAAGCGAGCGAGAAAGTTCGCAAGAAGAACTACGAAAGAATTTTTGACGAAGCGAGACGTAAAGTGCGCAGTTGGGAGGCTACGCATATCAAATAGATTTCTTCTCTGTGCAACCTCTGTGTGCTCTGTGTCTCCGTGGTGACGATCAGCGCTTGTTATCACGGAGACACCGAGAACACAGAAGTTGCACCGAGAGAATTAAGGCGGAGGTGTTCACATGAGAGTAAAAACCAGGCCATCAGGGTACACGCGAAAATTCATTCGCTACCTTGCCGCCCTTACCTGCATGGCTGTTCTGTTGCCGGTGAATCCGCTCGTATTGGCGCGGCATACACCTGGACCAGTCGAAGATCAGCCAGTAACGATACCGCCGGAGCAGCTCGATTCGCTCGTCGCTCCGATTGCGTTGTATCCAGACAACCTGCTCAGCCAAACGCTCGTGGCTTCAACCTATCCGTTGGAGATCATTCAGCTTCAGCAGTGGTTGGAAAGAAATCCTGATCTGGCAAAGGACCAGAAGAAATTGAGCGAGGCAATCAAGAAACAGCCCTGGGATCCGAGTGTTCAGGCGATGGCGCCGTTGCCCGACGTCGTGAAGCGTTTGGCTGACGACATTCAGTGGACCACTGACCTCGGTAATGCCTTCCTGGCGCAACAGAAAGACGTGATGGACGCGATCCAGCGCATGCGTAACAAGGCGGAAGATGCCGGGGCGTTGAAGTCAAATCAGCAACAGAAGGTACAGACGCAGGTCATTGAGAGCAAAGAAGTGATTGTGATCGAGCAGGCAAATCCGCAAGTGGTTTACGTGCCTTCTTACAATCCGACGGTTGTTTATGGCGCGCCTGTTTATCCGTATCCGCCTATCTATTACCCGCCATCGACGGGCGCGGTCATCGCCGCGAGTGCGATCTCGTTCGGTGTTGGTATGGCCATGGGTGCGGCGTGGGGCGGCGGCTGGGGTTGGGGTTGCGGCTGGGGTGGCGGTGACATCGACGTCAATATGAATAACAACTTCAACCGCAACACGAATATCAGCGGCGGCAACCGCGTCAACAACATCCAGGGTGGAAATCGCGTCCAGGGCGGAAATAAGTGGCAACACAATCCCGCGCATCGTGGTGGTGCTCCGTACGGCGACCGCCGAACTGCGGACCGGTTTGGTGGCACAGCTCGCGGTGACTCGTTAGGGAACCGGCAGCGAGCAGCGCAGCGAGATATCGGTCGGCAGGGTGGAAATCTGAGGAGCAACGATCGCGCCGGCAATCGTGGTGGTGTTGGCGACCGCGGTGGCATCGGTGACCGTGGTGGCGTGGGCGATCGCGGTGGTGTTGGCGATCGTGGCAATCGCGGTGGCGTCGGTGACCGAGGCGGTGTTGGCGACCGTGGCAATCGTGGAGGCGCCGGCGATCGTGGTGGTGTGGGTGATCGCGGCGGTGCCGGCGATCGCGGCGGAAATCGCGGTTCCAGCATCGGCGATCGATCCAGTCCGGGAGGGATCAACAACCGTGCAAGAGACGCCAGTGGCGATCGTGTCGGGAACCGCAGTATCGGCAGCGGCTCGAGCAGTCGTGGCGGCTTCGGCGGTGGCTCCGGCGGATTCAGTGGCGCCAGTGCACGGTCAAGCAGCAGCCGTGGATCTTCCAGCATGGGAGGATTCGGCGGCGGCGGTCGCAGCAGCGGTGGTTTTGGTGGCGGTGGTGGCCGTAGCAGCGGCGGTAGCCGTGGCGGCGGTGGTGGCCGTGGCGGTGGTGGAGGAAGGAGGTAAAGAGGTTATGAAACGTACATTACATATCCGAATTTCTACGTGGTTCGTTGCTGCCGCTCTCCTTTGTTCGGCGGCGCCGGCGGTCACGTCACAAACAACAATCGAGAGAAAAGCCAAAGCATTCGCGAGCGCGCAGGAAGCGGCCAATGCGCTCATCGATGCTGCCGAGAAGTACGACGAGCTCGCGCTCGCCGAAATTCTTGGACCAGACAGCTACGACATCATTCACACCGGTGAGCCTGCGCGCGATCGTGAAGTCTCGCAGAAGTTTGCCGAACAAGCGCGGATCAAGACGAACGTCGCGTTGCAGCCTAAGAATCCTCGTCGCGCGATCCTCGAGATCGGCGAAGACGATTGGCCCTTTGCTGTGCCGATCGTGAAGGTTGGCTCGACGTGGAGTTTCGATACGAAGGCGGGCCGGCAGGAACTTCTCTACCGGCGCATCGGCAGCAATGAGCTCGATGCGATTGCGATCTGTCGCGGTTACGTCGACGCACAACACGAATATGCGCTGACTAAACGCGGGACTTCGGGCACGAATCAATACGCGCAACGGATCGTCAGCACACCGGGAACGCAGGACGGGCTTGCGTGGAAAAACGAGGATGGCACGTGGGGAGGCCCAGTCGGCGAGAAGGTAGCGAATGCAATCGCACGCGGTTACACGACGAGGACTGAGCCGTATCACGGTTACTTTTTCAAAGTACTGAAAGGGCAGGGACCGGCGGCGCCGCTTGGTGAAATGGATTTTGTGGTGAAGGGCGCGATGATCGGCGGCTTCGCACTCGTTGCCTTTCCCGCTCAATACCGTATCACTGGCGTGCAGACGTTCATGGTGAGTCACGACGGCGTGGTCTATCAGAAAGACCTTGGACCAAAGACGGTCGAGCTTGCGAATGCAATCGATCGCTTCAACCCTGACAAGTCGTGGACGCCGGTTACTGACCAGTAAGTTTTCTCTGTGTCTCTGTGGTGATAGAAATCGATCCACCACAGAGACACAGAGGACACAGAGGGTTGCACAGAGAGTAAGGATTGTTATGAAGAATTTATTGATCTCTTTCACGCTTATCTGCCTCGTTAGTGCGCCCGTAGCAAATGCGCAGCAGACGCGAACAGAAAAAGACCTGCTCGGTGAGAAGCAGGTCCCTGCCGACGCTTACTACGGCGTACAGACCGCGCGGGCGCTCGAGAACTTCAAACTCTCCGGCGTCCTGATCAATCACTACCCGGGATTTGTCGAAGCGTGGGCCATCGTCAAACTCGCCGCCGCTCGCGCCAACGCTGACGTCGGTGCGATGAAGCCCGATCGTCTCGCCGCGATCGAAAAAGCGACCGCCGCGATCCGCGAAGGCAGGTATCACGATCAGTTTCTCGTCGACTGGTACCAGGGCGGCGCCGGTACCTCGACCAACATGAACGCCAACGAAGTGCTCGCCAACGTCGGCCTCGAACTAACCGGTCACAAAAAAGGCGAGTATCAATTTCTTGAACCGCACGACGATCTCAACATGTCGCAGTCGACTAACGACTCGTACCCGACGGCGCTGAAGGTCGCCTTCATCCTTCGCAATGATCGATTGATCAGCGAGCTCGAGAAACTCATTGCGTCGTTTCGTATGAAAGGCGATGCGTTCATCGAGGTTGTGAAGATGGGCCGCACTGAAATGCAGGACGCCGTTCCGATGACGGTGGGCCAGGAGTTTCACGCGTTCGCCGCCAGTCTTCAGGATGAAGTCAAACTACTGCGCGACGCGGAGAAGTATCTCTACGCCGTCAACATGGGCGCCACTGCGATCGGCACAGGGATCAACGTGCCGAAAGGTTATGCCGAACGATGTGCGTTTCACCTCGCGCGGCTGACCGGCAAACCGATCGTTCCGGCGACTGACATGCTGGCGGCGACGTGGGACCAGCAGGGATTTGTTGTCTATTCGTCAGCGCTGAAGAGTCTCGCGATCAAGCTCTCCAAGATCTCGAGTGATCTGATTCTGCTCGCTTCTGGTCCACGCGCGGGTCTCGCTGAGATCAATCTGCCGGCGCTACAACCCGGATCGTCAATCATGCCGGGCAAAGTGAATCCGGTCGTGCCTGAAGTAGCAAACATCGTCGCGTTTCGCGTGATGGGAAACGATTACAGCGTCACGCTTGCGGCGCACAGCGGGCAGTTGCAGCTAAATGCTTACGAGCCGCTGGCCGGTCTCGCCGTCATGGAATCGCAAGCCCTGCTCTACAACACCTCCATTCTGGTGCGAACGAAGTGTGTTGACGGAATCACCGTCAACGAACGTGTGCTCTCGCGGTACATGGAGACGACGGTAGGCATCGTCACCGCGCTCAATCCGGTGTTGGGTTACGACAAGGCCACCGAGCTCGCGGGCGAAGCCTACAAGTCAGGCAAAGGCATCCTCGAAATCATTCGCGAGAAGAAAATTTTGACCGAAGCGCAAATTAAGGAGCTGCTCGACCCGATCAAGCTAACAAATCTGGATAAGAGCAAGTATCAGTTAAAGAGCCAATGACAGGGGCTTTGCCCGAAAACTCCTTAACTGGCTTCTTCTCTGTGCAACCTCAGTGTTCTCTGTGTCTCTGAGGTTATTTCCCTAAGAAATAGCGAACCACGGAGACACAGAGAACACAGAGGTTGCACAAAGAAGCTTGTTGCCTGACTTTTTGGGCAAAGCCAATGACAGGATTACAGGATTTACAGAATTAACAAGATAAATCCTGTCCATCCTGAAAATCCTGAATCTTGTAATGGAAACTCCCGCGACAATAGAGACAATCTCCCGGCACGACACGCATGCCGGCGTGCGCATGGCGGTGGTGGCGTGGGTGCTGACGGCTGTTTATTACTTCTACCAGTACGCAATGCGCTCGGCGCCGGCGGTGATGATGCCGGAGCTCAGCAATGCGTTCGGCGTCACTCCGATTGCTGTCGCTTCGATTGTCGGTCTCTTCTATTACGGATACTCACCGTTCAGCCTGGTTGCCGGGGCGGCGATGGACCGCTTTGGTCCACGTCGATTGTTACCGGGCGCGGCGGCGGTCGTTGGCGTGGGCGCGTTACTCTTCGCTACCGGCAATTCCACGATCGGCGGCGCAGGAAGATTTCTGCAGGGCGCGGGCGGCGTCTTCGCACTCGTCGGCGCGATCTATATCGCGACCAAAAACTTCTCACCCGCAAAAGCCGCAACGTTGATCGGCGCGACGCAGATGTTTGGCATGGCCGGCGGATCGGCAGGCCAGTTTGTTGTTGGACCAATCATCGGTAGCGGCGTCGCCTGGAATCACTTCTGGACCGCGATGGGCGTCTTCGGGCTGCTGATCGGCGTTGCTCTTTATTTCCTGATCCCGGATGAACCTTCCACACAACCCGGCGGCGGTCTGAAACCAGTCGTACAAGCATTTGTAACTGTCTTCAAGAATCCTCAGTCGATCCTGTGTGGCCTGATTGCGGGATTGATGTTCATTCCCACGACGATCTTCGACATGATCTGGGGCGTCCGCTTTCTACAGGAAGGTCATGGTCTCGACTACAGTACGGCAGTACTACGCTCGGCCACCGTTCCGTTCGGCTGGATCATCGGCTGTCCTCTGCTCGGTCTTCTTTCCGATCGACTCGGTCGACGCAAACCCGTGATCGCAGGCGCGGCGATAGTCCTCCTGATTTGTCTCGCATGGATTCTCTATGGACCACGAGAAATTCTTCCACCGTACGTGCTGGGTCTTCTCACCGGCATCGTGTCGGGCGCGGCGATGTTGCCTTACACGGTTATTAAAGAAGCTAATCCACCACAGTTCGGCGGCACCGCCACCGGCGTGGTCAACTTTTTGAATTTCACTTTTAGCGCACTGCTGGGACCGGTGTTCGGCCGGATCTTATACGGCGTGTCAGGCGGCGCGGAACAAATGGAGCTGCAGCATTTCCGAACCACCTTCACACCGCTACTCGTCGGAGTGGCGCTCGCAATTTTGCTAACGCTGATGCTGAAGGAAACGGGACCGGCAGCTCGGGAGAAATAAAAATGGTAGCAGTAACTGGAACAGGAAAATACGAAAGACTACTCGCTCGTTGCGAAGGTTTGGCGCCTATCCCAACCGCAGTGGCGCACCCATGCGAAGCGTCGGCTTTAACCGGCGCCGTTGAGGCCGCCACGCGCGGGTTGATCGTGCCTTTACTGGTTGGACCAGCAGCGAAGATTCGAGAGACGGCTGTGATGTCTCAAATCGATCTCGGCAATTTGAAGATCGTCGACGTCCCGCACAGCCATGCCGCAGCGACGAAAGCTGTCGAGCTGGTGAAAGAAGGCAAGGCCGAGATTCTGATGAAGGGCAGTCTGCACACCGATGAGCTGATGTCAGCGATTGTTTCGCGCGAAGGCGGGCTACGAACAGCGCGTCGTATCAGTCACGTCTTCATAATGGACGTGCCGACTTATCACAAAGTGCTCATCATTACTGACGCCGCCATCAATATCGCGCCAACACTGGAAGACAAGGCTGACATCTGCCAGAACGCGATCGACCTGGCCATCTCACTGGGATTAGAAAAACCGAAAGTGGCGATTCTCGCCGCAGTCGAAACAGTGACCTCAAAGATGCCTGCGACGATCGACGCCGCAGCACTTTGCAAGATGGCTGAACGCGGGCAGATCAAAGGCGCGCTTCTCGATGGACCACTTGCTTTTGACAACGCCATCAGCGCACAGGCGGCCGAGACGAAGGGCATCAAGTCAGCAGTTGCAGGCGATCCTGACATCTTGCTCGCGCCCGATCTCGAGGCCGGCAACATTCTCGCAAAGCAGTTGAGCTTTCTGGCAAACGCAGACAGCGCCGGCATGGTGCTCGGTGCGAAGGTGCCCGTGATCCTGACGAGCCGTGCTGACAGCGTACGCTCGAAAGTAGCGAGTTGCGCCGTTGCGAAGCTCGTCGCTCATGCCCGACGCGCAAAAATTTGAACTGCTTCTCTGTGCAACCTCTGTGTCCTCTGTGTCTCTGTGGTTGTAAAACTGGAAATCACCACAGAGACACAGAGAACACAGAGGTTGCACAGAGAAATCAAGGGAGTTGTAACCGATGCACGACTATGCACTCGTACTAAACGCCGGATCATCGAGTTTGAAGTTTTGTGTCTTCGAGCGGCCACCGCTCGAGAGTTGGCGTTTGGCAGCGCGCGGTCAGATCGAAGGCATCGGTACGTCACCGCGCTTGCGTGTCAAAGACGATAACGATGAAAGCCTCGCGAACCAGGACGTTGCCGCGCGTGACGGGCGCGAAGCACTCGACGTACTCGCCGGCTGGCTACGCTCAAAATACGGCGGCTCGCGTGTGCTCGGCGTTGGTCATCGCGTGGTCCATGGTGGTGCACGTTATAAAGGTCCAACGGTAGTAGATGCAGACGTGATGCTGGCGCTTTACCAACTCGTGCCACTCGCGCCACTGCACCAGCCTCACAACCTCGGCGCGATCGAAGCAGTATTCGAACGACTACCCGGCATACCTCAAGTCGCGTGTTTCGATACCAGCTTTCATCGCGGACAACCGGCAGTTGCAGAGTTGATTCCGTTTCCGCGCGAGCTGCGCCAGCAGGGTCTGCAGAGATATGGATTTCATGGACTGTCGTACGAGTACATCGCGTCAGTCCTGCCTCAGGTCGCGCCGGAGATCGCTCAAGGACGTGTCATTGTTGCTCATCTGGGAAGTGGTTCGAGTTTGTGTGCGTTGAAGAATGGGAAGAGCTTTGACAGCACACTTGGCTTCACGGCCCTCGACGGTCTCTGCATGGGCACGCGACCCGGCTCGATCGATCCCGGCGTCGTCCTGCATCTTTTCCAGGGACTGAATCTTTCGGCCAAAGAAGTCGAAACACTGCTCTACAAGAAATCCGGTCTGCTCGGCATCTCGGGAATCAGCAATGACATGCGCGACCTGCTCGGACGAAGCGAGCCCGAGGCCCAACTCGCCGTGGATTATTTCGTCTACAGCGTCGCCAAACAGATCGGTGCATTGACTGCCACGCTTGGCGGTATCGATGGTCTGGTTTTCACTGCCGGAATCGGTGAGAACTCACCCGAGATCCGGAAACGAATTTGTGCGTCGTCGGCGTGGCTCGGCATCGAGCTCGACGAAGCGGCGAACACTAACCCTCTCGCAAAGATTTCAACGTCTCGCAGCAAGCCTTCCGTGTGGGTAATTCCAACGAATGAAGAGTTGATGATTGCTCGACATACCGGCGCGCTGCTCGGGCTTGCAAAAGCTGCTGCTTGACGGGACTAATCCGAAGGAGAACGAGCGAAGGAGAACAATAATGGCAAGCACTGCACCACAAGAAACCAGGAAAACTATTCCTGGTTGGGAAGGGTTCAACATCGGACTCTGGCAAACTGATATCGATGTTCGCGATTTCATTCAGCAGAACTACGAGCCATTTGATGGCGACGAAACATTTCTCGCCCCCGCGACAGAGCGCACGACGAAGCTGTGGGACAAATTACAGGAGCTATTTCTCGAAGAGCGTCGCAAGGGCGTGCTCGACATCTCGCAGATTCCCAGCTCTATCACGGCCCATGCTCCCGGATATATCGATCGTGATAACGAGTTGATCGTCGGTCTGCAAACTGACGCGCCACTCAAACGCGCCATCATGCCGAACGGCGGTTTTCGCATGATCGTTAACGCGCTCAAGACTTATGGCTTCGAACCAGATCCTCATGTAGTCGAAGCGTTCACGAAGTATCGCAAGACTCACAACGACGCCGTGTTTGATGCTTACACAGAAGACATCAGACGTTGCCGCAGCTCACACATACTCACGGGATTGCCAGACGCGTATGGCCGTGGCCGCATCATCGGCGATTACCGCCGCGTCGCACTCTATGGAGTCGCGCGCCTGATCCAACACAAAGAAGAAGAGAAGCGCCGTCTCGACTCCGCCATGTCGACTGACGAGATCATTCGCGACCGCGAAGAGCTAAGCGAACAGATTCGCGCGCTAAAAGAGCTGCAACAAATGGCGGCGAGCTACGGCTTCGATATCTCGACTCCCGCAAGTACCGCGCGCGAGGCGGTGCAGTGGCTCTACTTCGGATATCTCGCGGCTGTGAAAGAGCAGAATGGTGCGGCAATGTCTTTGGGTCGCACCTCGACTTTTCTCGATATCTATTTCGAGCGCGATCTGAAGGCAGGGGCGATCACCGAGGAGCAGGCGCAGGAGATCGTCGATGATTTCGTAATCAAGCTGCGTATCGTTCGTTTCCTGCGCACGCCGGAATACGACGAGCTCTTCGCCGGCGATCCGACGTGGGTGACTGAATCGATCGCAGGAATGGGAGATGATGGTCGCCCGCTCGTAACGAAGACGAGCTTTCGTTTTCTGCAGACGCTTTACAATCTTGGACCAGCGCCGGAGCCAAACCTTACCATCTGGTACTCGCCTCGTTTACCTGATGGATTTCGTAATTTCGCTTCCAGAGTCGCGATCGACACGAGCTCGATTCAGTTTGAAAGCGACGAGATCATGCGCAATGCGTGGGGAGACGACGGCGCGATTGCGTGTTGTGTTTCGCCGATGCGCGTTGGCAAGCAGATGCAGTTCTTTGGTGCACGCGCGAACCTCGCGAAGTGTTTGTTGTATGCGATCAATGGTGGCAGAGATGAGCTCACCGGCAAACAGGTTGGACCAGCGGCGCCGCCTGTTCAGGGCGACTTTCTCCAGTTTGATGATGTTCTGATCAGGTTTGAAAACATGATGGAGTGGCTGGCCGGCGTGTATGTCAACGCCATGAACGTCATCCACTACATGCACGACAAGTATGCCTACGAACGGCTCGAGATGGCGCTGCATGACTATGCTCCGATGCGAACGATGGCGTTTGGCGTGGCGGGCTTGTCGGTTGTGACTGACAGTCTGTCGGCGATTCGTTACGCGAAGGTTCGAGTTGTGCGCGATGAAACCGGTCTGATCACTGATTATCAAACGGACGGAGATTTTCCGAAGTTTGGAAACAACGACAATCGTGTGGACCAGTTTGCGTCATGGTTGGTGAGCACGTTCATGACTAAACTCCGGAAGTATCCGGCCTACCGGCATGCTTATCACACGCAATCGGTGCTGACGATCACGTCAAACGTCGTGTATGGCAAGAACACCGGCAACACGCCCGACGGCCGTCGACACGGACAACCGTTTGCACCGGGCGCAAATCCGATGCACGGGCGTGATGTGCATGGCATTCACGCGTCTGCTGCTTCGGTCGCGAAGATCCCTTTCCGCGATGCCGCGGACGGGATTTCGCTGACTTCGTCGTTGATGCCGGAAGGTTTGGGAAGAGTGAGCGCCGATCGCATACCGAACCTGCGCAGCATGCTCGACGCGTTTTTTTCGAACACGGGTTATCACATGAATGTGAATGTGCTCAACCGCGAGATGCTGATCGACGCGATGGAACATCCGGAGAAGTATCCACAACTGACGATACGGGTTTCCGGCTACGCCGTGAACTTCGTGCGGCTAAGTCGCGAACAGCAAATGGATGTCATAAACAGAACGTTCCACGGGTAATGCAATTTCTCTGTGCAACCTCTGTGTTCTCTGTGCCTCT
>DATFDT010000126.1:0-17643 GCA_035251975.1 Pyrinomonadaceae bacterium
AGAACCGAGCGCGGCAGCGCCGGGTCAACTTCCCTGATCACGACCTTGATTGGATTTGACCCGGCGCTACCGCGCTCGGTTCTGTGCTGTTTGTGTTTGAAGCATGAAAGCGCGTCTCGTTTGGTTAGTACTATGCGGAATCTGGGGCTCGACCTGGCTGTTCATCAAGCTGGGTCTTGAAGATCTGCCTCCATTCACTTTCGCCGGCATCAGATTCATCATCGCCCTCGCGATTGTCTTTTCGATCGTCCGCATTCGCGGACTCGCACTACCGCGCGCACGCGCAGATTGGATCCTGCTCGCAGTCACCGGAATCCTCTCATTCGGATTCAACTACGGTCTCGTGTTTTGGGGAGAGCAGTACATCACGTCGGGACTCGCGGCGTTGTTACAAGCAACGACTCCCGCGTTCGGATTAGTCTTCGCACACTTCAACTTGCCGGGCGAGCGTTTGAGTTGGGCGAGGATCGGTGGCGTGGTGCTCGGCGTGTGCGGTGTGGCTGTGGTTTTCTCAAACCAGCTTGCCGTCGCCGGACGCCAGGCCTTAGCCGGTTGCGTGGCGCTGCTTCTCAGCTCGATCTTCGTCGCCTACTCGAATGTCCTCGTCAAGAAACACGGAAAGAACCTCAATCCCGCGATCATGGCTTTCGGACAGATGTTGTTTGGCCTGTTACTGCTGCTCGTCGCCGGTATTACGCTCGAAGGCAATCCACTTCGTTTTCACTGGACACCTATGGCCGTCATCGCGTTGTTGTACCTCGCCGTGGTCGGGTCCGTGATCGCGTTTCTGCTTTACTACTGGCTGATCCTCAACATGGAGGTCACGAAATCCATGTTGATTGCGTTAGTAACACCGGTCGTCGCGGTAATACTCGGCATGATCGTGCTGAACGAGGAGTTCGGCTGGCGCACACTCGCCGGCGGGGCCATGATCATGCTCGGCATCGCCTTTATCGTTCTGCGTAGAAAGCGATCTCAATCTGTGCCAGCCGTGCAATCCGTCGCTAAAACATAAACTCACGGATCTGCGCGGCGAGATATGCCTCGATCGCGAATTCGACTTGTGGCGCTTCGTCCGGTGCGTAGTATTCGGAGAGACGGCGCAATTGTGTAATTTGCGGCGAGAGCAACCAGAAGCCACCGAATTCCGCGCCGAATTGATTGTGGACCGCTAACTCCAGCGCGGTACCATGTACGACTCGCAGGTACTTTGCTGAAGCTCCAACCAGGTTAACCGTGCAATCACCAAGTGCAAACCCAAGAAACTCAACCTCACTCACAGGTACGCTCGACATGTGTTTATTGGCAAACCCTTTCAGGGTTAGGTGTTGTTATTTCTATTTCCCAGGGTTGTCGCTTCGCTCCAACCGCTGGGCTGAAATTAGCGAACGCCTTCGGCGTTAACTCAATTTCTTTTTTTGTATTTTTTGTGCCTTTTCGTGGCTAAAACTCTTACGCGGCGTATTTGCGGATGAGCCCGCGCACCACTCCCTGAATCTGGATCCTTTCCTCGGTCTTGATAAAGATCGGCTTGTACTGCGGGTTGGCGGGCTCGAGACGAATAAACTCAGTCTCGCGATAAAACTTCTTCACGGTCGCATAGTTGCCATCAATCAGCGCCACGACAACCTGACCATTTTCAGCAGTCTTTTGCGACTCGACGATGATGATGTCGCCGTCCTGGATGTTCTCATCAATCATCGACTCTCCACGCACACGCAGCGCAAACGTTCGCCCATGTCCCTGCAAATCCTTCGGCACGGAAACCGTATCGTGGCTCAGGATTGCTTCGATGGGCATGCCGGCGGCAACGGTTCCGAGTAAGGGGATTTCGTTGTCGTCATCCCCGCCACCGCCCTCCTTTTGCACGATCTGAATCCCTCTGCTGACATTCGGAATGCGTTTGATCAAGCCTTCACGCTCAAGCGCGGTGAGCACAGCGTGCACGCTTGCGGACGATCTCATCTGAAATTGCCGGCCAATCTCAGCGATTGTGGGTGCCTCCTGATTGGAGTCGATGTAGCGCCGGATGAATTCATAAATCCTTCTCTGTTTGGCCGTTACTGGCATAACCACTTCTCCCTCTTTGTACTGCCCAGAATAAATTTTCGTTGACAAGCGAAAATCTAACGAACATTCTCGAACATCATGAGCGCGACGTCAAGTAGTTTTTTTAGAACCGGGGCTGGTGATGCGGGGGAGACCATTACCACCTCGGTTCTAGCGTCGCGCTGTGACTCTAGCCCGGTGATCAATCTGCCCCTCATCATCCGGATTTAAACAGCTTCTGGATCGGGCGATTGAACACCACCACCGGGCTAAAGCCACAGCGTGATGAGCTACTTGATTACTTCTGCGAGCTTTTTGAGGTCGTCGACGAAGAGTCGCATTTCGAGGTGTCGCGTTTCATCGTCAGGGGCACGAAGGATCGAGGAGGGATGGACCGTAGCCATGACGTAGGGCGCAAGAGTTGACGGAATGAATTCGCCGCGCTGTTTGGTGACGCGGAATTGTGGTCCGAGCAGCGCCTGTGCCGCTGTCGCGCCGAGCGCAACGATCACGTCGGGTTTGATGAGTGCGATCTCGGCCTCGAGCCACGGACGGCACGCCGCGATCTCGAGCGAGTTTGGTTTCTTGTGGATACGGCGTTTGCCGCGCGGTTCCCATTTGAAGTGTTTGACAACATTGGTGACGTAAGTCTGTTTGCGCTCGATGCCTGCGGTTTCGAGTGCGTCGTCGAGTAGGCGCCCGGCTGGGCCAACGAAAGGTCTGCCTGAAAGATCCTCTTCGTTGCCGGGCTGCTCGCCGATAAACATGACTTTCACGCGTCTGGCCCCCTCGCCAAAGACGGTCTGCGTCCCGGTTTTCCAGAGGTCGCAGGCCTGGCAATCGGCGGCGGCGTTTTTGAGCGACGAGAGCGTTGGTCGCGGCGGAATTAGGTCTTCCGCGGCGCTTTTGAAAGGTTTTTTGGGCATGTCTTATAGGTCCTATAGGACTTATATGGCAATTAAATTTCACTTTAATCATGAAAGCAGCATTCTCAAAAGCAGAGCTCCAGGCTGAGATCGCCACGCGTTTTGTCGACGCCTTCAGGATTCACGAAAAGACTGTTGTCGAAACGCTATCCACCGGCATTTCTGAGATCGACGCTTTGACGGGCGGTCTGCCGCGCGGAGCAATCAGCGAGCTCTTTGGGCCGGCGTCGTCAGGACGAACCAGCCTGATGTATTCGCTGCTCACGTATGCGACCACGCATGAAGAGACGTGCGCTCTGATCGATTTGCATGATGTGTTTGCGCCCGCGGCCGCAGTTTCAGCGGGTATGAATTTCGATCGTTTGTTGTGGGTTCGTTGTGCCGGCAATCTCGAGCCCGCCTTCAAGGCCACCGACCTGTTGCTGCATGCGGGCGGCTTCGGTTTGGTTGTGCTCGATCTGGGCGACGTGCCGGGAAAAGAGGCGCGGCGGATCATCTCGTCGTGGTGGTACCGGTTCCGGCGTACGGTGGAAGACAGGCCCACAGTCCTGACGGTGATCTCAGAAGAGGCGTGTACGCGATCGTGCGCCGCTTTGGCGCTGGAGTTGAATGGAGCGGCGGAATGGTCGCGCGTGAGTCTCAAGCGAGGGATTGGAAGTCTCTTGCGCCATAACGCGATCCGCGTAAATCGTCAACGTCCGATTTCTCCATGGGTTAATCAGAGTCAATTCAGTGCTGCTGGTTTAGCTGTATAGATTTTTGGTAAATTTTCGCTAATATTCGAGCTTTTATGTTTGCTAGTATTCACGTTTGGAAGCTACCAGCCGCCCTCTCTTTAACCGACTTTGCTTACAGCTTCTCACCGGTCGTGGAGGAAGTCAGGAGCGGAACTGTTGTCATCGACGTCGATGGTTGTGAGTTGCTGTTTGGCTCTGCTTACCAGCTCGCCAACGAAATAGCTCGGCGCGCTCAAAAGTTGGAGACCACGGTCAGCGTAGCCGTAGCCGCGAATCCGGATGCCGCCATTCATGCCGCGACCCACTTGAAAGGGATCACATTTGTTTCAGCAGGCGAGGAATTGACTTGTTTGGGAGGCTTTCCCGTCGAGCGTCTGGATTATTCACTCGTGAATGTCGAGAAAGAAGTTGCGGCGGAGATTCTCGAAACGCTGAGACTGTGGGGCGTTCGCACGTTTGCCGACTTTGCCGCACTTCCGGTCGCCGGTGTCTCGGAACGTCTCGGACAAACGGGACTCAAACTCCAGCAACTCGCTGCCGGCAAAACTGAACGACACCTGCACGTCCAACAACCCGCCCCTGTATTTTCAAACTCGCTCGAGCTCGAACACCCCATCAGCGAGCTCGAGCCTCTCTCCTTCATCTTCGGGCGACTGTTGCACCAGCTCTGCGCCGCTTTGAACGCGTACGCGCTCGCGACGAACGAGTTGTGCGTCACGATGCAACTCGAAGATCAAACGACACACGAGCGCAAGCTATCTCTGCCTCACCCGATGCGCGATCACAAAGTGTTTCTGAAATTACTTTTGCTCGACGCAGAGATGCATCCGCCGCAGGCGGCAGTGACATCGGTTTCAATCACGTGTGAGCCGGTGAAGCCGCGCGTGTTGCAGAGTGGTTTGTTTGTACCGCTCGCGCCCGCGCCTGACAAACTCGAGTTAACGCTCGCGCGACTCGCAAAACTCGTAGGCGAAGAAAACATCGGTTCACCGGCTTTGCTCGATACTCATCGTCCCGACGCATTCAGCATGAAGCGATTCACGCTGCAAACCGATTCCGATCGCAGGCGACGTAGAAAGAAGCAGCCGCAACAGACGATTGAGCCGCGGCAATGTTTGGGCTTTCGCAGGTTTCGCCCGCCGCTGAGAGCGATCGTTGAAGTGAAGCAAGGTTGGCCCACGCAGATCAGCGCGTGGGGCAAGCAGCGGAGTGTCTACGGGAAAGTTGTTGACCTGGCTGGACCATGGAGAACTACGGGTGACTGGTGGCGCGACGATGGCTGGGCGCGCGATGAATGGGACGTAACGCTCGAGCGTCTCGGACAGCAGACACTCTATCGCGTCTACCGCGAGCTCAAAACCGAGAACTGGTTTGTGGAGGGGAACTACGATTAGCCACAAAAGGCACAAAGAAGAACACAAAAAATACAAAAAGCATTAGTGAAAGGATCTCGCCCAATACATCGAGCGACTCGCCATCAATAAATTCTTTTGTGCTTTTTGTGTTCTTCTTTGTGCCTTTTGTGGACTAAAAATTTGAGGCATGTCTTATGTGGAGCTACATGCGCGGTCGGCGTTCAGTTTTCTCGAAGGCGCCTCCGTGCCTGAAGAGTTGATCTCCGCCGGTCTCGCGCTGGAGATGCCGGCGATGGCGTTGCTCGATCGTGATGGAGTTTATGGCGCGCCGCGTTTTCACCTCTGTGGCAAGAAGAACGGCATCAAGGCACACATTGGCGCCGAGATAAGCGTTCAAAGGCCAGGGTATCAAGGCATTTGCTCGGTCCCCGTCCTGGTGCGCAACCGCACTGGCTACCAGAACCTCTCTCGTCTAATCACACTCATGAAATTGCGTGTGCCGAAACACGCAAAGCCCGGCGAATGTGTGGCCACGGCTGACGAGCTCGCCGCGCATGCAAAAGGTTTGATCTGTTTGACGGGCAGCTTTGATGGACCAATCGCCACCGTGCTCCGTCCCGGAGACCCGGACAACACCGCGAAAGCACAGAGCACAACCGAATGGCTCATCGATCTCTTCGGCAAAAAGAACGTCTACGCGGAACTACAGCGCCATCTCGATCGCGAAGAAGAAGCTCGCAACCATCTTGTGGTCGAGATCGGGCGTCGCAATCGTCTGCCATTGCTTGCGACTAACGGCGTGTGTCACGCGACACCCGCGCAGCGCGAAGTTTCAGACGTCTTCACCTGCATCCGCAATCACGTGCGACTCGAAACCGCCGGACGCCTCCTCGCGCAAAACTCCGAACGTTATCTCAAGCCAGCCGCGACGATGGAGAAGTTGTTTGCAGATCTGCCGGAAGCGATTGCGAACACTGCTGAGCTCTCATCACGACTGGAGTTCACGCTCGAAGATCTCGGCTACGAGTTTCCCATGTATCCGGTGCCGCGCGGCGAAACAATGACGTCATTCCTGCGCAAACGCACGGATGAAGGCGCGCGCCTGCGTTACACGGGCACATATGGCATGCCGACTTACGAGCGCGCCCGCCCGCAGCTCGAGCGCGAATTGACGCTGATCGAAAAGTTGGGACTCGAAGGTTATTTCCTGATCGTCTGGGACATCGTCCAGTTTTGTAACAGACAAGGGATCCTGGTCCAGGGACGTGGCTCAGCGGCAAACAGCGCCGTCTGTTATTCACTCGGAATCACTGCTGTCGATCCGGTCGGCATGGATCTATTGTTCGAGCGTTTTCTTTCTGAAGAACGAGGCGAATGGCCCGACATCGATCTCGACTTGCCGAGCGGAGATCAGCGCGAGCAGGCAATTCAATACGTTTACGAGCGCTACGGAAAACTCGGCGCCGCGATGACCGCGAACGTCATCACTTATCGCGGGCGCTCGGCCGCGCGCGAGGTCGGAAAGGTGCTCGACTTCGACGACGAAACGCTGGCACGTTTGTCGACCCTGGTCCATACGTTTGAATGGAAAGATCCGAACGATTCCGGCGAGCGACAGTTTCGCGACGCGGGTTTGGATCTGCGCCAGCCGCGAATAAAAAAGTTCTTTCAACTCTACCAACTGGTTCAGGATCTGCCGCGCCACCTCGGCCAGCATTCAGGCGGTATGGTGATTTGCCAGGGACAGCTCGACGCGATCGTTCCACTCGAGCCCGCCGCGATGCCCGGACGCGTGGTGGTCCAATGGGACAAGGAAGACTGCGCCGACCTCGGATTGATCAAGGTCGACTTGCTGGGACTCGGAATGATGTCGGTGCTGAAAGATTCGATCGAGTTGATCCACGATGCGTATGGCGAAGAAGTCGATCTCGCGCACCTGCCGCAAAATGACAGAGCAGTTTACGAAGCACTGCAACGTGCGGACACGATCGGAATGTTTCAGGTTGAAAGCCGCGCACAGATGTCGTGTCTGCCACGTCTGCGTCCGGCGAGCTTCTACGACATCGTGGTCCAGGTGGCGATTATTCGACCCGGGCCAATCGTCGGGAACATGGTCCATCCTTATCTCAAACGCCGGCAGGGCAGGGAACCCGTAATTTATGCGCACCCATTGCTGGAGCCGGTGTTGAAGCGCACGCTCGGAGTGCCGTTGTTTCAGGAGCAACTGCTGCGCATGGCCATGATCTGCGCCGGCTTTTCCGGCGGCGAAGCCGAAGAGCTGCGACGCGCGTTTGGTTTCAAACGCTCGGAAGCGCGCATGAAGATCATCGAGGGGAAACTGCGCGAAGGTCTGAGGAAAAACGGAATCACGGGCGAGAAACAGGACGAGATCGTCCTCTCGATCAGCTCGTTTGCGCTTTATGGTTTTCCGGAGTCGCACGCGGCAAGCTTTGCGCTCATTGCTTATGCGAGTGCGTATCTGAAATGTAATTACCTGGCGGCGTTCACGGCCGCGATTCTCAACAACCAGCCGATGGGGTTTTATCAACCCTTCACGCTCATTAAAGACGCGCAACGACATGGGCTGAAAGTCTTGCCGATCAATATCACGTGTTCTGACTGGTTGTGCACGATCGAGAAACAGGCGGACGAGAAGCTTGCAGTGCGGCTTGGTCTGATGTACGTCAAAGGCTTGAGCCGCGGGGCAGGCGAGGCGATTGTGCGCGCGCGGGCGGCAGGTGAGTTTATGGGTATCGACGACCTGCGCAATCGTGTGCCGGCGTTGCGCAAGGATGAATTGCGAAAACTGGCTGCGGTTGGAGCGTTGAATTTTATTCAGTCGTCTACACGTCGTGATGCGTTGTGGCAGGTTGAACGTGTGACGCGCGACGCGGGCGAGTTGTACGAGGGTCTGCTTGAAAGCGACGGCAATTCACCGTTGGAGCAAATGACGTTGACGGAGCGAGTGGACGCGGATTTTCGCGGCACCGGATTGACGATTGGTAAACATCCGGTTGCATATCACCGCGTTGAGTTGAACAAGCTGAAGGCGCTCAGAGCGATCGACATCCGGAAGCTGCGCGATGGGACGTTTGTGCGCGTGGCTGGTTGGGTTATCGTGCGGCAGCGACCAGGCACTGCAAAAGGATTCATGTTCCTGAGCCTCGAAGACGAGACGGGCGTCAGCAACATCATCGTCACGCCACAACTATTTGATAAGTACAGGTACGAGCTGGTAGGTCACCCGTTTTTGTTAATCGAAGGCGCACTGCAAAATCAGGACAACGTGATCTCAGTGAAAGCGAGCCACGTGCAGCCACTAAAATTTGCCGTCGCCGCCACACCTTCCCACGACTTTCATTAGCCACGAAAAAGCACAAGAGAATTTAGCCACGAAAAGGCACAAAGACACAAAAAATGATTTCTGTTTAAGGGCTTGAATTCAATTCGAGCGCCTACCTCGTTCATTCTCTTTTGTGTTTTGTGTGCCTTTTTGTGGCTAAAAATCTTTTGTGGCTAAGCGGGGCGGGCGGCCTGGCGTGGAGGGGATTCGATCAGACCCTGAACAACCTGTGCGACTTGTGACAGCGGCTTCGGCTTTCTCAGAAATGCGTCGGCGCCGCAACGTCTCGCTTCATCTTCGATTTCAGCCGAACCATAAGCTGTCAAAACAACGATTCGCGTTTGCGGGTTCTGAGCTCTGATTAGTCTGATGATATCGAGGCCGTCATGATTGTTGGTCATGGTGAGGCGCAGATCCTGAATGACGACTTTGTAGGTTGTGGCGCCGAGGAGTTTTTCAGCCTCTTCCACTTCAGAAGCCGTATCGACTTTATAACCCTGCAAAGAGAAATACTCACTCATCGAGAAACAGATCGACTCTTCATCGTCGACTACCAACAGGCGCGGCATCGGCGTTTCTCTCAAAGATCTTTCGTCCCTGCCGAGCCACATTTGTTTTAGTCTACCTGAGACTTTTTTGAGCGTTCCAAATCGACTCTGCTTCACGGGGCACACCAATACAAACACAAGTCAACCGTTTAAGTTTTGCGAGGTTGTAACCAGGGGCACTCTGCGCTGCCGAGGCTTGAGTTTTTCAACTCCCGTGGTGCTCATCGTTACTACACCTCCGCACGATTAACGATGAGGTTAAAGCGTCAGTTCCTGTTTACCTGTGATGATCGAAAGCTATATCGCAATCGCAGCCCGCACGTTTGGGCGCTGCGAGGCTGGGCCATTTCTTCCTGAAATACTTTGCGAGGCTGGCTTGGTAATTATGTAGAGCAGAACTTCGCATACCTCGCGCGTGCCGGTCCCAATCGTGTTCCCCTTCTCATCCTGCAGGGCGTAGATGCGCCCATTTGAGTCGAGGGGAAAAATCATTGGTTCAGCGTACATTAATAAAGTCTCCCTTAAGTTGCCGGGCTCAAATTAAACATTAGCCCTCTGTAATAATGTTCTCAAAAACCGATTGGACGACCGGCACCCTCAACGGAGGGTGCCAAACCATCCATTGTCATCGTGACTTGAAGCGCTTTCTTACCGCTCCAGCCACACCGAGCAGACCCGTACCCAGCAAGAACATGCTGGTTGGTTCTGGAACCGCTGGGTTGCTGGTGATTTGTCCCTGTACCGTGGTTATTCCATTGTTTGAAGCGGGAGGAACCAGGTTCAGTGGATTGTTAGTGATCGCGTAAGTAACGCCACCGATGGTGATCGAACTGACCGTAAAATTCACGACGCCAGTTCCGGAGTTACTTGCCGTGAAGGTCCCATTGAAAGTTGCCGAGAAGCTGTCGCTGCCGGCGACCGGGACGGTTTGTGTAATCGTCAGCGTAAAGGTGCCGGAAACATTAATGGCTCCGTTGCCGCTCACGAACGTTTGGAAATTACCGAAGCTGGAACCCGTGGGAGTATTCAAACTGGTAGATCCCAGTCCTGTGAAGGTGATCATGACTGCATTGCCCATGCCACCCAGAAATGTTACGGAGTTAGTGCCGCTACCAGCGCATCCGCCACAGGTAAAAGTTCCTGAAGTGGAGAATGTTACCGGGTCAGCTTTGGCCTCCGTCATTCCGAGAGACACAACTGCCAGAAGCAATGCACTCATGATGGTTGCTTTAAAAACACCTGTCATGGTTTGTGCTCCCCTATTGTTTCGCCTCGACGTACGTCCGCACCTACCCTAGAGAGGGAACGTTAATCGGTAGGCAAATAGCACCCGGTTAATGGCCAATGTAGTCACAGTCGCGGGGCAAGAGCGACTGCGCCAACATGTCTACTGTTACAAACTCTCTTCAGTGCTTGGGTTACTTTCTTCGCAAGCGACGGCGGAAACCAGCCGCAGCTCCGATGAGACCCGTACCTAACAGCACCATGCTTGCCGGCTCGGGAACTTCGGCGATAGCGCCGCCGCCCAGCCGCACCTGTCTCACGTCTTCAAATACTGCACCATTGATTGCGGTTAAACTGATCGATGTAATCAGTTGCCCGTTAATGGCCGTGACCGTGAAAAAGTTTTGACCGTTGGCATCGACGGTGAAATCGTCTTCAAAGAAACCACCGTTGATATTGACACCTTCTACGTGGATCAACACGGAACCAGAAGTGGCTGCGTTTATGTTGAATACCGCGCGTGTGAAGGTGTCGTTATTAGCCAAACCGAATGTCAGTTGCGTGAGCGCCGTGTTTCCGGTGCCGCCACTTACGGTCGCCTGGCCGGATGGATTAGCACTTAACGATCCGTTACCGCTGGAAGAAGTAAAGTTGACCACGAGATTGTCTGGACCAACCGTACCCGTCACGGTAAGTACGTTTGTTGCGGGATTAAGCAGAACATTGTCGGTGCCTTGATTGTTGACGCCCGTAATGACAACAATATCGGCTTTCGCCGTGCCTGCCGCTACGCTAACGATACCCAGCACCGCCAACGAAAGTATTAGCCCTTTTAGGGACCTGAACTGGGACATTTGACCACTCCTTGTTATTTGGCTCCTGCGCGCTGGAGCCCTCTACCTTGCTTGTGGGAGGCCTAAAATCAGGAGCGAAACGGGGCAACTGCAAGCTCTAATGATTTCAGCCAGAAAATCTCGAAAAACTACCGAGAAACGTACGTTTGTTTTTAGGCACCAGCTACCTGGCAATCCCGGCCATGCTTTCGCGATGGCCCCGGAATTTACTTCTTCGCAAAGCGACGGCGAAAACCAGCTGCAGCGCCAACCAATCCGGTTCCCAGAAGCAGCATGCTTGCCGGCTCTGGTACTTCCTGGGTTTCAGGCGGAGTCGCCGTAGTGCCGAACTGGATTACAACATTGCTGAATGTTGAATTAACCGTTACTCCCGGAACTATGAGAGTAAGAGTAAGGGTGCCGGCCAAAAACGGATTGTGCGGGTCGTTTCCGGCGATGCTGCCGTTGGCGTTTGCATATGCGCCACTTCCCGTACCACCGATAAGTGTTTGATCCGGACCAGCAGGCGAAACAATACCGAACGCGCAGATCACGCACGCGGTAATGGTCGTACCACTGTGACCACCGGCCCATCCGGTTGGATTGACCGCGCCCGCAAGCACGGCGTTTCCACTACCGTCAATATTGGTCGACTGTGTGCTGTTACTTGCGGAAAGCGAAACGGCGCCGCCGTTATAACCGCTCACCTGGAAGTAAACGCCACTTACGTTTTGAATGACGCTGATAACCTGGGCGTTAGTCAGGTTGTTGTTAAGGGTAATGGTTACTGTTCCATTGCCGGCGACAATGGTTCCAGTAACGTTAGTCGTACTGCATCCGGCCCCAGTGCATACTGAGATCGGATCAGCCTTCGCAGTTCCGTGGGCTAAAGCAACAATCCCGAAGACCGCAAGGGCAAGCAGTGAGTTTTTGAGGTTCGAAAACCTGGGCATTTCACGTCTCCTTGGGGTAAACAATTCCTTGATTATCCAGTCCGCAGAACTGGATTTAAATTGATGTTCAAGGCGTGTATTTACGAGCGGTGCGGGGCAAGTGCGACGCTCAAACAAATACCAGCCAGACGAGCCTCCCGGTCGGGTCGAGAGGGGTAACGACACATTGGCACGTGCCCGACGCCTTGCAAAATGTGGGCCAAGTACCTGTGTTTGTTATATATGCGGAAAGGTAGCGTATTTCCACCAGTCGTGAGGCTGGTCCAACGGAATGTGCCGGCGGCTGTCTAGTATTCAGACTGAAGTCTAGACTTTGGACATTGAGATCTGGTGCTTCTTGATCTTCTGGTAAAGCGAGCTTCGCGGGATACCGAGACGCCGAGCGGCCTTCTCTACGCGGCCGCGTTCCTCCTGTAATACACGCTCGATGTGCTGCTTTTCGAGCTCGAGCAGCGTGAGATTCGTGTCGAGAAAAGTGGCGCCGATCTGTGTGTGACCGTCGAAGTGAAGATCATTGAGTGTGATATGTTTCTGGTCACTCAATAAGACCGCGCGTTCGATAACGTTGCGTAGCTCTCTAATATTTCCGGGCCACGAGTAGGCTTGTAGAGCTTGAATACAACCCTGGTCCAACCTCAGCTCGCCACGGCCCAGGTCCGCAGCAACCTTGTCGAGAAGATATTGGGCCAACGTCGGGATGTCTTCGATTCTTTCGCGCAGAGACGGGAACGACAACGGAATCGTGCTGATGCGAAAGTAGAGATCATCGCGAAACCGCTTCTCACGCACGAGCTGTCCGATATCCTGGTGAGTGGCGCCAATTAGTCGTACGTCGACTTGCCGGTCGCGAACATCGCCTAATCGTCTGAAGCGCTTCTCTTCCAGAACTTTCAGCAGCTTGGGTTGAATCTGAAGGTCCACGTCGCCGACCTCATCGAGGAAGATGGAGCCGCGATGGGCCACTTCAAACAGTCCTTGTTTCGAGGCCGTGGCGCTCGTGAACGCGCCCTTCTCGTGGCCAAACAGTTCTGTTTCGAGAAGCTCTCTGGTTAGACCAGCACAGTTGAGATCGACAAACGCTTCGTCCGCTCTCGGGCTGTTCTCGTGTAGCCAGCGCGCCAGGACGCCTTTACCCGTACCGGTTTCACCAAGGATCAGCACCGGGCTTTCGGTCGAAAGGACCTTGTGTGCCTGATCCCTGAGCGCCCGAATCGCGGCGCTCGTGCCGATGAATGGATCGATCGCCTGGCGAGACTGTCGCGACTTGCTGGCGAGTTGTTTGTGATAGTTGCGTTGTTTTTGAAGTAGTCGTTGCAAGATGACGAGGAGCGTTGGCAATTCAAGAGGTTTGGTCAAAAACTGTTCTGCGCCCTCTTTGATCGCCCTGACTGCAAGATCGATAGAGCCATGCGCGGTCAATACAAGTAATGGAATGCCAGCGTCGATTTCGCGGAGTCGAGGGAGAAGATCGAGCGCCGTGCCGTCCGGGAGCATGTAGTCAGCAATGACGATGTCAGGCCGGGAGCTGCGAAACAGATGCTGCGCGTCCTGGCAGCTCTCCGCCTCTTCGATTTCGTATCCGTGTTGTTCGAGGAAATCACGGATACCAAATCTCACACCCGACTCATCGTCGACTACCAACACCTTGTTCCTGGACATCAACAGTCTCCCTCGGAGGGTATTGGAAACCTCGCTATCATACAGGCTCCGCCTTCAGGATTATTGCCCGCAATCAATTTTCCACCGTGTTCCTGCATGATTCGTTGGGCAATCGCTAACCCGAGGCCGGTGCCGCCACGCCGCTTTGAGAAAAATGGTTCGAAGATCTTCGCCAGATCCTCATCCGGAATCCCGTTGCCCGAATCCTTGATGGCACACTGGACCCACTCGTTATTTCCGTCGTTGATTCTTCGTGCTTCGATGGTGACCGAACTCTCTTGCGGCGAATGTTGGATCGCGTTCTCGATCAGATTTACAAATACTTTCGAAAGCCTGCGACGGTCAATCCTGATCTTCGGCAGCGACTCTTCAACGTCGTTTTTGAGATTGACGTGGGCCACTTCGGCCGCCGGCATGCAGGCGCGTATCGACCGGGCGATCATCTCTTCCATCGAGACAAGATACAACTCACCTCGGAACGGCTTGCCGTACTCTAGCAGTTCTTCCATCAGAATGGTGAGGCGCCCGATCTCGTCACGCAAGACATTTGTATATCGCAAGTATTCCGTACGGTCGCTGAAGCGTGTCTCAAACGCGTCGAGTATCGATGAAATCCCGAACAGCGGGTTCCTGACTTCGTGCGCAACGCCGGCCACGAGCGAACCCAACAGCGACATCATCTCGCTTTGACGCAGCGACGCTTCGAGCTCGGCCCTCTTCGTGATGTCCTGCGCGATCAGAATCGCACGCTCACCAAAGGAGCCGAACTCGGTGATGTGGTAAAGCGTGATAGCCCACGTTTTCCCCGTTGCTTCGTCTTTGATTTCTTCAGTTTTGGGTGCCGGATACTCGCGCAGGGTCTCGAGCATCTCCTCGGCTTTTTTCCACGGCTCGTGCTCGCCGAGCTCGCCTACCTTTTTGCCGAGTATCTGTTCTGCTTCGATGCCGACGATCTGCTCGGCAGCCTGGTTTGAGCGTTTGATATCTCCAGCGAGATCGATAACCAAAACCGGAAAATCGATCGCGTTGAATGTCTGGCGCCATTCCATCGCCGACTGTTGGAGCGACGCGTGCAGTCGTTGCTGTTTCTCGTCGAGGAGTTTTCGTTCGGTGACGTCGTTGACGATCACGAGCTTGCTGTTCTTGCCGTCAAAAACGACCGGGTGCGAGCTTACTTCGACGTAGATCGTTTTTCCGTCACTTGTGCGGTGACGCCATGGACTGGAGATCACGAGGTCGTTCGGATCGTTTTTGATCATCAGGGTGGGAATGTCTTCGCGCGCCCGGATGTCGTCGATGGTTATCGCTGAGAGAAACTCCTCGCGCGTGTAGCCGTAGGTGCGAGTTGCGGCTTCGTTGACGGCGAGAAAGTGGAGCGTTTCTTCGTGGTAGACCCAGATTGGCTGCGGCGTCGATTCGAAAAGAAGCCGGTAGCGCTCTTCGGAGTCGCGCAGCGCTTCCTCGAAGCGTTTTCGTTCGGTGATGTCGCGGGCGAGCCCGCGGAAACCGACGGTTATGTCGAGCTTGTCTTTGATTGGTGAGACGATCAGATCGAGCCAGCGATCCTCGCCGGTCGCAGAGCGAGCGACAAACTGGTGGCGAAACTCGTGTGCTTCCTGCGGTTGCCCGAGAGTGGCGGCGAAGCCGTTGCTTTCGGGAATGATGCCGAACACGTTGAAGAAGGAGTTGCCGATGATCTCGTCCGCTTTGCGACCGAGAAACTTTTGTCCCGCGAGGTTCATGCTGGTCACACGACCTGACAGATCCTGTGTGAAGATCATGTCGCTGGCCTGTTCGACGAGGTCGCGATAACTCGCTTCCACACGCGAGCGTTCCATGAGTCGCGATACTTTTGCGATCAGACGAGGCGCGTCGAAGGGAATCTCGAGGTAGTCGTCGGCGCCTGCTTTCATGCCCGCGACCGCGCTTTCGGTGTCTTTCTGGTGCGCGGTGATCAGCAGGATGGGGACGGTTTTGAGTTCTGAGTCAGCGCGGATCTCGCGACAAAACTCGAGACCATTCATCCGCGGCATTGAAACGTCGCTGATAACGAGATCGGGTCGCTCGCGTCTGGCGAGGGTTAAGCCCTCGATGCCGTCGTCAGCGGTTAAAACAGAGTAACCCGCCTTTCGCAAAAGACCGCCCATCAGGATGAGTTGATCGGGCTCGTCGTTAACGATCAGAACGGAATTGTCCTCGTGGCCTTTGGTCTCTATCCCATGCACCAGAGCTATACCTCAAATAAAATGTATTTTTCGTTGGAATATAACCGTCGGGCGAACAGATCAGAATTACCAAATTGCGGCGAATACCTTTGAACAAAGGGATTTACGGGTTTTGAACGGGCGGAGTATATCACACGTTTCTCCTGCAGCTCTCTGCGTATCGCGGCGATCTCTGTGTTGAAATAGCCCTTTAACGCAGAGAACGCGGATATACGCAGAGAGCCGCAGAGGTGTCGGTAAACGGAACGGGGCTTGTTTGAATCATAAATCCGTATCTTATACATTCACCAAGCGGAGATTTTTGGAATGAAAGACAAGAATATTTATAGAGGAGCAGTTTCTCTAACAAATTTGTTTTTAAGTCTGCTTCTCGTGGTTTTTTCGTTTGCATCAGCTAGCGCACAGAGCCTACAGGCTTCGTACGCAGACCTCGTGAACCGGGTCTCGCCCGCCGTTGTGACCATCAGGTCGACGGAGCGAGCCCGAGCCGCACAGCAGTTTCCCTTCATGGACGACCCGTCGTTACGCGACTTTTTCGGCGACCGCATGCCCCAGCAACAGGCGCCACAGCGCGTCCAGGGCGTCGGCTCCGGAGTCATCGTTAACTCGGAAGGCTATATTCTAACTAACCACCACGTCGTCGATGGCGCACTGGAGATCAAAGTTGAACTAACCGACAACCGCGCCTTCACAGCCAAGCTGGTCGGCTCCGATCCGCCAAGTGACCTCGCCGTGTTGAAGATCGACGCGCGTGACTTACCGACACTTCAGCTAGGTGACTCGGACAAGGTTCGGGTCGGCGACTTCGTGCTGGCGGTCGGCAACCCGCTCGGTATCGGCCAGACGGTGACTTCCGGTATCGTGAGTGCGAAAAGTCGCTCCACGGGCTTGAGCGACGGCAGTTTCGAAGATTTCCTTCAGACCGACGCCGCCATCAACCGGGGCAATTCCGGCGGCGCTCTCGTCAACACGAACGGTGAGCTGATCGGTATCAACTCGCAGATCCTCTCGCCGTCCGGCGGCAGCATCGGCATCGGGTTCGCGATTCCGTCGAACATGGCGCGCACCGTCATGGATCAGTTGATGAAGACTGGAAGAGTGCGCCGCGGAATGCTGGGCGTGACGATTCAGTCTGTCACCGCGGATCTCGCGTCGAGCTTGAGTCTACCGGCCGCCCGAGGCGCAATTGTCACCTCGGTTCAGAGCGGTGGTCCGGCTGAACGAGCCGGCATCCAGCGTGGCGATGTGATCATGGCCATTAACAAACAACCGGTTATCGACAACAACACCTTGCGAAATCTCGTCGCGAGCCTGGGGCCGGGATCCACTGTTGAAGTGACGGCGCGTCGAAATGGACGTGAGCAGAGCTTCCAGGTACCACTTGCAGAATTGCCCAACCAGGAGCGACCCGAGAGCGAGGAAGAAACCAGCAGCACTGGTCCTACCGGAACCGACAAGTATGGAATGGCGCTGACACCGTTTATTCCGGGAACAGCTCAGCGCTACGGTCTCGACGCTGACGATCAGGGATTGATGGTGAGTAGAGTCGATCCGGCTGGCAGTGCCGCCAGCGCCGGAATCCGGCAGGGCGATTTGATCCAGGAAGTGAATCGTCAGCCAGTAAAGACGGTGGCGCAGTTTACGGCTGCGATGCAGCAGTCAGGGGCGAAGCCGGCCCTCGTGCTGGTTAAGCGACGCAACGTCATGATCTACATGACGTTGAAAGCAAACTCCTAACTCCACACACAAACAGAACCGAGCGCGGTAGCGCCGGGTCAAAGTTTTTCATCA
>DATFDT010000127.1:0-5989 GCA_035251975.1 Pyrinomonadaceae bacterium
TCCAAGCAGCAGCGGGGGCAAGCCCCTCTTCCTGACTTGTTCCATTCTTAAGCGCGCCCAATGGTTATAACAAACACGCTGTTTGCGCCAGAATCGATTAGGGCCTTGGCGCAGGCCGAGCTGGTGGCGCCGGTCGTAAACACGTCATCTACCAGCAAAATATCCTCTCCCGCGACCAGCCGCGGGTGGGCGACGCGGAAGGCTCCAGCCACGGTATCCCGCCGCCCTTTATTGTCCATTCCGGCGCGGTACTTTTCCGTAGTCGACACACGCTCGAGGCTGACCTCATCGAGCGGCAACTTGAGCGCTTTCGACACGGTCTCGGCAATGATTGACGCCTGATTGAAACCTCTTGTCTTGAGCCGTTTCGGATGCAGCGGCACCGGAATCACTCGCGTGCTGAGACTCAACGGCTCACGCCTCACTACCTCGATTAGCAGACTCTCAACGTGCTGCGGCAGATAAGGCTGTCTCTTCAACAACAACAAAGATTCACGCAGCGCGCCCTCATACCTACCCACCGCCCACGCAGCCTTGAACGCAAACTGCTGACTAAAACAAATCCGTTCCTCATCCGTGAAAATCTGTGTTTCACTCCAACACCATTCACACGCAACTCCGAATCGTCTTTGCTCTACGCTTCTTCCACAGATTACACAGATTTGCGGATAAACAAGTGTGAGGACCGCATCGTAAATCAAATTACTGGCACGCGTGAGGTTCATACTTAAATCGAAAACGGCCTCCCCGAATCGAGGAGGCCGCAAATTATCTCAAATCAAAACCAAACTTAATCTTCGTCGTCGCCCAGCAACCCACGCTCCTGCAAGTCCTGGCAGCGCACGCAGTGTCGCGCCCACGGCACCGCGTCGAGACGCTTGTCCGGCACAGCCTCACCACAGTGAACACACTTGCCATAACCCGAATTTTCAATACGTTCAAGCGCTTCATCAATTAGATTCAGCAACTGCCGATCATTGTCAGACATCGAGACCAGCAGCTCTTTGGTGTAGGCATTAGCCGCCATGTCCGCCGGATCCTGCGTGGCTTCCGCATCGCGCTCGCGACTGTAAAGCTCCGCCGCCTGCACCTGTCCCACGAGGCCTTCGCGACGATCCAATAACTTGTCTCGAAAAACTTTTGTGCGCCTCTTATCCATTATTTATTTTCACCCTCCACCCTACTTGTTATTGCTAAGATCACTTCTGATACGGCAAACCATGAATGATCGTGTACGCTCGATATAACTGTTCAAATAACAGCACTCGTGCCATCTCGTGCGTCAGTGTCAAGCGTGACAGTGACCAACGCTTGTCTGCACGTGCTTTGAAATCGCCTGCCAAACCATGCGGCCCGCCGATGACAAACGCGACTTCCTTAACCCCGCTTCCTTCCCAGCTTTGCACGTGAGCAGCGAGCTGCTGCGACGTCCACTCAGCACCTTCGGAATCCAAAAGCACCGTGACCGCGCCGGGACGGAGAGCGTCTGAGATGCGTTTCGTCTCCCGTTCGATGCCCGACTTGTCCGCGCGTCCAAGTTCTCGCAGTTCAGTCACTTCACAACGTACAAAATGACTGAGTCGCGTGGCGTAATCTTCGACGAGCGCGCGCAGTCTCGCATCGCGAGTCTTCCCTGTCCATACGATTCGAATGCGCATCGCTTATCCACAGATTACACAGACTTTCTCTTGCTGAATTAATCTGCGCCATCTGTGTAATCTGTGGATAACTGATAGCGCGCGATCTTCTCGTAGAGGTTCTTGCGGCTGATTCCGAGTATGCGCGCGCACTCCGCCTTGTTTCCGCCGGTGGCCGCGAGCATCTCTGAAATGTAAGACGCTTCGACTTGCGCAAGACTCTGCGGCTTCGCCTTTCGCTGTTGCGCACTCACCGCGGCGCTCAGTCCCGCCGGCAAATCCTCTTCTTCAACTTTCTTTCCGGTCGCGACGATCACCGCGCGCTCGATGATGTTCGCGAGCTCACGCGCATTGCCGGGATAGTCGTAAGCCTTTAACACTGCTCGCGCCGGCGGCGATACGCGCTGCACGTCGCGCCCGTGCTTCGCGGAGTAATGCTTCAGAAAATGCTCGATTAGTTGTGAAAGATCGTCCTTGCGCTCACGCAGCGGAGGCACTCGGATGTGTATTACGTTCAGCCGGTAAAAAAGGTCTTCCCGGAAACGACCATTCTTCACTGCCCCGTCAAGATCGACATTCGTCAACGCAATCACACGCGCATCCAGCTTTATGGTCTTGCGCCCACCGAGTCGCTCGAACTCACGACGCTCGATCACGCGCAACAACTTCGCCTGCGCGTCAGTCGAGAGATGCGCAATCTCGTCGAGAACAACAGTGCCCTTGTCTGCAGCTTCAAAACGCCCGGCCTTTGCCTCAACCGCGCCCGTAAACGCGCCGCGCTCATACCCGAATAACTCCGCTTCGAGAAGCTCGCCAGGCAGCGTCGCGCAATCGATCTTTATGAACGGATGCGGTGCGCGTCGCGATTTCGAGTGGATGAAAGCGGCCAGGAGATCCTTTCCGGCACCCGACTCACCCGTAATCAGAACGTTCGCATCGGTTGAACTTACGCGCTCCGCGAGACCAACCGCCTCGCGCATTCCGGGAGAGCGCGCAAATATGTCGATCACGATTCTCTTCTCAAAGAACCACTACTGTCCGCGCTAAATTCCGCCGGCAGCCCGACTCGCTTCGACTCGCGCCAGAGGCGTTCGAGGTCGTAGAACTTCCGCGCCTTCTGCTCAAACACGTGCACTACGAAATCACCGTAATCCAAAAGGATCCACTCGGCGGTCTTGTAGCCTTCGACGCGCAGCGCCGCCTGGCCCGCCTTCTTCAGCGTCTCGTAAACCTCGTCTGAAATCGCCTGCACCTGCCGCTCGTTCGCGCCGCTCACGATCAAGAAGTAGTCAGTGAAACTGGCAATCTCGCGCAGGTCCAAAACTACCGGCTCGATCGCTTTCTTTTCCCCGGCGGCATGAAGTGCAGCGAGTACACGCTCGTCGAGCTGTTCGGCAACCGTTGGTTGAGGAGTGACCCGCACGCTGGGTTGCGGGTTTAACGACTGTTCCTTAGCTGTTGAATTCTGCTTCATTCAGTTCTATAAATTCCGTACTTCTTAATGTACTCAAGCACTGGTCCAGGGATAAGACCAGTCAACTCTTCCACACGACCTTCACTCGCGAGGCGTCTGATGTTCGTTGCCGAAACATCTTTCATCACCACGTCCGTGAAAAAGATCTTCTTCGCATCATCAATCCGCGAGGGCAACTTGCCACCGCGTACGTCAACAATGCGGGGGCTGATTTTGCCTACGTGCGTTGTTACGGGATCGTAGCCGGGCCGGGTGACGACGATGTGATTCGTCATCGACAGCAAACGCTCCCACTCACGCCAGGTCGTGATCTCAGACCACGAGTCGGCGCCCATTATGAAAAAGAGCTCCGTTGCATCACCCAGCACTCGCTGAAAGTGATCGATCGTATCCACCGTGTAACGCCGATTTGGAGCATCGAGCTCGAAAGTCGAAATCGATAACTGCGGATCGTCCTGCGTCGCAAGCGCGAGCATGGCATAGCGATGTATCGGCTCGGTTACAGGACGCCCGATCTTGTGCGGCGCCATTTGGGCCGGAATAAAAAGTACTTTCTCAATCTCAAATAACTGTGAAACTCCGCGCGCGACTTCGAGATGACCTGCATGAACCGGATCGAACGTGCCGCCATACAACGCTATCCGCTCCTGCGCGCACATTCTTAGAGAGCCAGCTCCACTGTGTCAGTGCGATTGCTTTCCGCGTTCAACTCTTCGAGCTTAGCGGCCATTGCATTCACAAGCTCGCGCACGCCTTCACCAGTCGCGGACGAGATCGCAAAGAATGGTTTGTTGTCAGCCATCGCGCGCTGCTTCAACGACTCTAAACGCTCCGGCTCATCAAGCGCATCGATCTTGGTAGCGACAACGAACTGCGGCCGCGTCGCAAGATCCTGGTTGTACGACGCGAGCTCGTGATTTACGGTCTCGTAATCACTGACTGCCTCGCGTCCTGACACTGACGAAACATCGACGAGATGCAGCAACAACTTCGTACGCTCGATGTGACGCAAAAAACGATCGCCTAAACCAGCACCGGTGTGCGCGCCTTCAATCAGTCCAGGAATGTCTGCGATCACGAAAGTACGAAAGTCACCGAGATCGACGACACCGAGATGCGGCTCCAACGTCGTGAACGGATAGTCCGCGATCTTCGGACGCGCGGCAGAGACAGTCGAGATAAATGTCGACTTTCCCGCATTCGGAAAACCCACGAGCCCGACATCAGCCAACAGCTTCAACTCGAGCTGAAGGTCCAACTCCTCGCCTTTGCTTCCAGTCTGGTGATAGCGAGGTGCGCGATTCGTCGACGTCGTGAAGTGCGCGTTGCCGAAACCGCCGCGGCCACCACGCGCCGCCAGCCAGCGATCGCCGTCGTGAGTCAGGTCGTGGAGCAAGTCGCCGGTCGTAAAATCAAAGATCTGTGTTCCAACCGGAACGCGAACAATCAAGTCTTCCCCCGTGCGGCCCGAGCGATTCGATCCCTCACCATGCAGACCGCGAGGCGCGATGTGGCTCGGGTTGTAACGCAGGTGCAGCAGCGTGTTCAGCGATGCATCCGCGACGAGGATCACGTCGCCGCCGCGTCCACCATCTCCGCCCGATGGACCACCGCGGGGGACAAACTTCTCGCGCCGGAAAGCCGTAACGCCGTTACCTCCGTCACCCCCTTGCACGTGAATCTTGGCCCGATCAATAAACATCCAAAATTGAAAGCGACGCCCGGCTTGCAGTGTTGCTGCTCAGGCGTCGCGAACTTGTAGGAACTGTTTTCTAAGCAGCAGTTTGCTCCAACGGATAAACGCTGACGAACTTTCCTGAACGACCTTTGTCTTCAAACTTCACGACGCCATCAATCAACGCAAACAGGGTATCGTCTTTGCCACGGCCGACATTGTTGCCGGGTTTCCACTTCGTACCACGTTGCCGCGCGATGATGTTGCCGCCAAGCACCTTTTCGCCGCCAAACTTCTTCAGACCCAATCGCTGCGCCTGCGAGTCGCGACCATTACGAGATGAACCAACTCCCTTTTTATGTGCCATCGTCTTTACCCAATCGAATCAATCTTAAGTGTCGTATAGTTTTGCCGGTGACCGCGCGTGCGCTTGTATTGTTTGCGGCGCTTTTTCTTGAAGACCACGATCTTCTGATCGCGACCGTGCGCAACCACCGTTGCTGAAATATTTTTGCCTTCGGCTCCCGCACTCAGCAACGTTTCGAGCTCGATTGAGCTCCCTGCTTCCGCCTCGAGCGAAGGCACACGAATCGTCTGCCCCTCCTCGACGAGGAACTGTTTTCCACCGGCTCTGATAATTGCGTGTGACATCAAATTCACCTCACAGAAAGTCGGACATTATAGCGAGCCTTGACTGTCGCGGCAAGTAAACCCCAACCTCTGTATCTCAGTGCCTCTGTGGTGAACTTTTCCCTGGCAATATCTAAACCACGGAGGCACAGAGAGGATGGCCCGTAGGACCTATACTGCCGCCACTTTTCGCCCGTTTCGCGCCAAAAAGTACTCCATGAAATCCGTCCCGATATCCCCGGCACGGAATCGCGGGTCGTCCATGATCTTCTGGTGCAGCGGTATCGTCGTCTGAATACCTTCGATAACCATCACATCCAGCGCGCGCTTCATTCGCGCAATCGCCAGCTCACGCGTGCGCGCGTGAACAATCACCTTCGCGATCAGCGAGTCGTAAAAAGGAGAAACACGGTATCCGGAATACACAAACGTGTCGACGCGTACCCCTGGGCCACCTGGAAGATTGAATGCGGTGATAAGACCAGGCGACGGAGCAAACGTCTCGGGATTCTCTGCGTTGATACGACACTCGATCGCATGTCCCACGATCAGCAGGTCCTCCTGCGAGTAGCC
>DATFDT010000128.1:0-23406 GCA_035251975.1 Pyrinomonadaceae bacterium
TGGGATTGGACAATTGGGTAATTGCTCTTAACGATCCGTATCCATCGCCCGTCATCCGATCCACTTTCCCGGGTCGAGAGCTGAAACTTATTTGGTATCCGCCGGAACATTGGAGCTATAACGAGCGCCTTAGAATAAGGACTAAGCAGTAGCTTGGTCACCAATCAGACTCAACTTAACGCGATCGAGCCAGTCAACTATTCCTAGACGTTCCTCGTGCATTACTTATGCGCTGGGGGTGCCTCTGAGCGAATACCCAGGACCTCGATCGTGACCGTGTGCGGGTGCGCGCAGCGGTAAGCGTCGCGAGTTCTGTAATAGGCTCTCAAATCAAGTCCCTTTAGCTCGATATGTTCCGGCGTCTCTCCTCGCGGATGGCCTTTTGGGTTTGCTTTACGAGGTCGTCGAGTTCTGCTTCTGACATCCCACTCTCATCGAAGCTTCGCGCGATCGGTTCGACGATTTCCTCGAACGGTTTCTGAGCGAGAACCGCCGTTTCAAGCAGTTCTAAAGCGGCAGCCTCAGGAGTGGTTCCTTGGCGCTTCGCTGCCTCTGCGATGGCGTGAACTGTATCGGGATTGCTTATTTTGACAACCAGACTTTGCATAGTTACGAATATCGACCCGTTTAGTTTAGCACACTGTTTAGCTCACGAAAGCCAGGTTCAGGCAAATGGAACAGGCTCTCGCCTCGTCACGAGTTCAACAAACGGTATCGGGACGCCTTCAGCTTTCGCCTTGGAATAAACCTCTTTAGCCGCGGGTCCATTCGCAATCAGACGGTCCCCGTCCAGAGCCACCCATTGGCCTGAATACTTCTCTTGGTTTTCATCCAGCCACCTAAGCGACTTTGCCGATCTTTCAGCTTGTACCTGGGAGCCGGTTTCCCTCTCGTTCGACGTTTCTCTCGCATCTAGCCATCGACGAATCCTTTCCTGCTCAGGCGCCGATAGCTGTTCAATTGACTTGATGATTTGATCGAAACTTGGTGTCATGGTTTGGATTTTATCACGGTGTGTTCTTGTTCAGACCACGTCTGTTCATTCCGCCAAGAGGTGCATTATCGAGGTTGTTCACGACCGTATTGAGCGCGTCTTGCAAGGGCGCTTTCGACCAGTTCGGAAACTCGGTGCTTCGAATTGAGTCGTAGCTGTTTCCATTCCTCGCTCGTCAATTTGTGGTCTGCCAGTAATTGAAATCCTTGGGTTACGAGATACTGTGCGCGGACCAGATGCTGGAACAGGAACCGCTCGTTTTTGGACAAGCCGCGATTGCCATTAAGCCTTTCAAGTGCTGCCATCCGGCACCACTCATGCGGGGTCAAATGCCTGCTCTGGATCTCCTCCTGAATGGCAAGCCATGCTTCGTTGGTCAATCGAAAACTGATCGTGTGTGGGTAATCGGTCTCGCGCTTTCCCACGTCATTACTCCTTCAAAAGTGCTTCCTGATTAGCGTGTACGACGCAAACACGATGTTTGCGTAGCAAACGGTAAACCGCGATCTCCAGCATCCACGCAAGTAGACGCAGCAAACTTTAAGTTTGCTGCGTGTGCCCGACGAGGGGTGACGTGTCAAATAAAATCAGGTGCAAAGCACCTCCGTTCGGTTTCATGATCTCGCGATGTCATCAGAATTGATCGTTTCTATCGATTGATCGGACGTCTTTTTGTTGTCACCTTGCAGTCCGTCAGTTAGGTTTTCGACGCAGTATGATCTCGATCCAATCAGGCTTCTCCACGTTCTCCAGGTCGAGCTTTCGATCGAGAATAATCTCGTGCGATTCGCTCGGATCGTAATCACGATCAAGGTTGGGCATCGGGATTTTGATTGTGCGGATCTCACCCGTTTCCCCCATCTTCCCATTCCCACGTAAACGTCTTCGATTTGTCTTCCATTGGTATCGGTCTCCCCATCAACTTCGGCGTGCCTAACGCGTCCGTTTGTTAGATAAAAGCCGAATCTGCAAAGGTGACGCCAGCGGGCTTAAAGGATGGTGGAAATACGGCGAGGGAGTTGTGCTAGCGCGGTGCGATCCAGGACGTTGTAACCGAAAGAAATAACAACCCAAATGCGCGAAGCGCAGTCCGTCGTTCGCCTTTGGATCGCAGCGAGACCGAAGGACTAACGAGCGTCACAACCTGTCACACTTCATCACAAAGTGTCACACTCTGTCACAATTGTGACACCTACCTTTTCGCCGTCAAACGATTCAGATTTAAGCTGTGTTACATGGGCCAACTAGAAATCGGCAGCATGGTATGACAAGTGCCATGGCGGCTGTTGGGCCTGACGCTTGAACGAATGCTACAAGAACAGAAACAATCATCCAGAAGGCCATGTCTTCCGTCATTGATGACGCCAGAACAGTGTGCCGAATTTTTGGGCATCAAGATCAACACACTTTACGTGATGAAATCGCAAGACCGTATCCCTTACCGCAAAGTTGGACACCTGCTACGCTTCGATTTTGATGAGATCGTCGAGTGGACGAAGGACAAAGAGAAGTGACTTTGATAGGACCGCAAGCTCAGGTACTATTCGGTCACAACCTCTGTGGCTGCAACCGCCGAACGGAGGTGATGTCCTTTGACAGTTAAGAAGCGTGGTGGTCACTGGTATTTTGATTTCCAAATCAGAGGCGCCAGATATCGCGAAGCGATACCGGAAGCGCGTACTAAGTTTCAGGCAGAACAAGCGGAAACGAAGGCGCGCGATCAGGTGTTTCAAGGCACCTACGGCGCAGTGCAACTTGGCAATCAAGACTTCAGCCAATTTGTAAGCGAGACGTATTTGCCGTGGGCCAAAGCTAACAAGCGCACATGGCGCAACGACGAGATCATTGCGAATCAGTGGGCTGAATTATTCAAGGGGAAAGCGTTACGCGAGGTTTCAGCTCTGGCGATTGAAAAGTGGAAGCGCGATCGTGCTCAGTCGATTACCAGACGCGGCACAACTCGCAGTCCAGCATCCGTGAACATGGAGCTGGCTGTACTGTCTCGAATCTTTGCCTTGGCGGTGGAGTTGGAACAGGCAGCATCAAATCCTTGTCGCAAGGTGCGAAAGCTGCGAGTCGACAATCAACGCAACCGTTACTTATCGGCGGATGAGGAAACGCGATTGATGGCTCAGCTCAAAGGCAGACGCAGGCACCTGTACTCGCTAGTTGCGCGGGCGCTTGGTACGGGTATGCGTCGCGGTGAGTTGTTAAATCTTTCGTGGCGGCACGTCGATTTTCTGCGCGGCGTGATTCACGTGGTGAATACAAAGACGGCGCGCGATCGAATCATCCCGATGAGTCAAAGCGTGAGACAGGTTTTGATAGAGCAACGCGAGACTCAGAAAGGCGATCTCGTATTCGCGTCGAGGCGGATCGCTAAGAGGTGCAGGGATGAAGGGTTGGTGGATGTGAAGAAGGGTTTCGTCGCGGCGTGCATTGATGCCGGGATCGCTGACTTTCACTTTCACGACCTGCGCCACACGTTTGCGACGCGATTGGGTGATGCAGGATGCAACGTGACAACGATCGCAAGACTGTTGGGCCATTCAAACATTCAGATGTCTATGCGCTATACACACGCGTCTGATGACACTCTGAGAAACGCAGTTGAATACGCTCAAAAGGCTCGCGTCACAAATACGTCGCAAACAGTAAAACAGCCACTCACGCGAGTGGCTGTAAATACTTGATTCTGTTGGAGCCGGCTGCCGGAATTGAACCGGCGACCTTCTAATTACGAATCAGACGCTCTACCAACTGAGCTAAGCCGGCTAAGGCGAGATGCTGATGCCAGAAGGCAGTTGCACTATACGAATGCCGTGTTTGCAGTGTCAAGCGGGAGGGATCGAACAAACAGGAGGGATCTTATGCCGAAGGATGCGACTAAGAATGTAGATAGATACAAGGTTCGTGGCGGGCAGTTGAATGAGTTTGAATACAGCGAGAATCAGAAAGCACTGGCGGGGAAGAAAGGCAAAACAGGAGCTAAGCTGATCCCCGGGACGCCGCCTGAAGAAGCGGGCGACGGATTGCGGCCTGTCGTTAAAGCAACCAGCAAAACGAGAAAAACAACAAAAGCCACGAAGAAGGTAAGCGCGACGAAAGGTGTAAGTGCGAAGAAATTAGCGGCGCGGAAGGCAGCGGCGAAGAAGTAAGTTTAAGTCAATTTCTATGGTCCCCCGATTTCGATTGCTTGTAGTGGCGCTGTTGCTCTTGGTAGCGGCGCCGCAAGCATTACCGCAGAAAAACTCCCCTCAGCCGAGAAGATCGTCGACAACTACCTGAAAGCGATCGGTGGGAAGAAGTCTGCCGGCGCGCTGAAAGACGCGACCTACGAATGGATCATCCATTTCAACGATCAACCATTCGGCACCGCGCGTCTGCAGCGAAAAGCGCCCGCGGCTGAACGTTGGGAACTAACTTTCGGCAACGGCCAGATCATCTCCGCGACCAACGCGCGCTCAGCGTGGGAGCTCGGCCTCGATCGTCAACTGCGCACGCTGAGTGGTCCAGAAAGCGCCGCGGCAAAACTGCGCGCCGCGCTCGACTCTTCTCGACTCGTCCACTTCAAAAAGTCCAACGTGCTCGCGCGCGTGGTGTCGCTTGGGGATCTCGGCTCTGAGCCCGCGTACATCGTCGAGTTCTCGACGCGCGGCGGCGCGCGATTTCAGTATTACTTCAGTGTGAAGACGTCGCTGCTCACGAAGATAACAGGCGACGTGAAAAAGACGCGCGTCCTGTTCGATGAGTACCGCCCCGAGCGTGGCATCCTCGAACCGCATCGTGTTCGCATGAACCTCGATAGTCCCGGCGAGCTGACATTGTTCTTGCACAGCGTTAAGTACGACACAGGCATCGACGATCGCGTTTTCGATCCACCGGCAGCTACTGAGAACCTCGATGTCGCCGGATTGTGGCGCGAAGTCATTGCCAACCAGGACGAACTCGACAAGCGTGTAGCAGAATACGCGTTCAGGCAAAGTGAAACTGATCGAGAGATCAACAGCAAAGGTGAACTGAAGAAAGAGACAATCAAAGTTTACGAAGTTTATCCGCTGCCGAATCGCGAGCCGGTGCAGAAGTTGATCAGCGAGAATGGAGTGCCGCTGTCTGCTGAGCGCGCGGCGAAGGAAGACAAGCGCGTGCAGGAGGAGTTTGCGAAAGCGGAACGTGAGAAAGAGAAAGACGAGAAGAAGGTGGCCCAGCGCCGGGCCGAGCGCGAGAAGAAGAAAGCCGAGGGCGCTGAGATCTCACCGTTTTTGAAGGTATGTGATTTTGTGTCGCCGCGTCGCGAGGTGCTTGATGGCCGTGAGACGATCGTTTTTGACTTTCGTCCGCGAGAGGGATTCAAGCCGAAGACGCGCGAAGAGAGTTTGATTGCGAAGCTGGTCGGTGTTGTGTGGATCGATCCGGTCGATAAGCAGGTGATAAGGTTGGAAGCGCGTCTGGCGGAAGGGTTCAAGATGGCGGGCGGGTTGCTCGTTTCGCTCAAACCTGGAGCGGCGTTGGTTATAGAACAAACGAGAATGGCGCAGGGCGTTTGGCTGCCAAAGTTTGCGCAGATAAATTTGTCGGTTAAGGTTTTGTTGTTTAGTGGTGGCGATTACAACAAGACGATCGAGTGGAGTGAGTACAGGCATTTCGCGGGTGATGTGAAGGACTATAAGATCGACGCCGTCAAACCGTGAACGCGGATTAGACGGATCTTAGAAACGATGAACGCGGATCGGGTCAATATTGTTGGGGGTGGGCTGGCCGGAGTAGAAGCTGCGTGGCAGGCGGCGCGGTTGGGTGTGGAGGTGCGGCTTTATGAGATGAGGCCGGAGAGGCAGACGCCTGCGCATCGCACGGACAAGCTGGCGGAGATTGTCTGTTCGAATTCCCTCAAGTCTGATGAGCCGGGGACTGCGTCGTATTTATTAAAGGAGGAATTGCGACAGGGTGGGTCGTTGGTGATGAACGTCGCTGCGGAGACGCGCGTACCGGCTGGTGCGGCGCTCGCTGTCGATCGAGAGAAGTTTGCAGAGCTGATCACCGAGCATATCGCAAACGAGCCGCGCATCAGTTTGATCCGTGAAGAAGTCACTACGATCCCTGAGGATGAGATCACGATTATCGCGACCGGACCGTTGTCGTCTGACGCGTTAACAACTGAGATCATGAAGGTGACCGGGAGCGATCAGATGTACTTCTACGACGCGATCGCACCGATCGTCGCCGCCGATTCGATTGATACGACAGTCGCCTTTCGCGCCGCGCGTTACGATAAAGGGGGTGATGATTATCTCAACTGCCCGTTCGACGAAGAGCAATACGCGCGCTTTTACGAAGAGTTGTTGGAAGCGAAGAGCGTCCCGCTGCAACGTTTTGAAGAGACGCGATGGTTTGAAGCGTGCCTGCCGATCGAGGAGCTGGCGCGTCGCGGCGTTGATACACTCCGTTTCGGACCGATGAAGCCCGTCGGCCTGCGCGATCCGCGCACCGGTCGCGAACCTTACGCCGCCGTGCAGTTGCGGCAGGAAAATTTAATGGCCGACGCATACAGCCTCGTGGGCTTCCAGAATCATCTACGCTACGGCGAACAAGCGCGAGTGTTGCGACTGATTCCGGGTTTGCAAAACGCCGAGTTTCTTCAGTTTGGGCAGATTCACCGCAACACGTACATCTGTTCACCGCGCGTGCTGCAAGCGACGATGCAGATGCGCGAGCGTCCTAGCCTCTTTTTCGCTGGACAGATCACGGGAGTTGAGGGTTACGTTGAGTCGGTGGCGATGGGCTGGCTGGCAGGTCTGAATGCGGCGCGGCTCGCGGCGGGAGCGGCGTTACTGGAAGCTCCGATCGGCAGCGCAACTGGAGCTTTGGCGCATTACGTTTCGCACGCAGACGCAAAAAACTTTCAACCGGTAAACATCACTTTCGCGCTTTTACCTCCTCTTCCTGAACTTGCGCGACGCAAGACACGTAGAAAACGGGAACGACGCGAGTTGCAAGTCGAATTGGCCTTGAAAGAATGGGCAGAGTGGCTCGAACAAAATCACACCAGACGAGAGATCGCGCGCGCCAATTAAGTTATTGGCTCGTCGCGTTCGTCATCGGAATCCTCTGCGTTGGGACAACCGTGCCTGTGTTGGGTCAGTCCGGTAGACGCGGTGAGCCAGGCAAGCCAGGTAAACCAAGGCCCATTTCAGATCCGGATAGACCTGGCACCTCGTCTTCGCCAAACCGGCCTGCGAGAGCGACTGATGAAGTCGATGCTGACGACGTCGTGAAGATCAGCTCGAATCTCGTGCCGATTCCTGCTTCCGTTGTCGACAAGCGCGGCACTGCTGTTGTGAATTTGAAGCTTGATGATTTTGAGCTTCGCGTTGATGGTGAGTTGCGCCCGCTCAGCGATATCACGCGCGCGGAAACCAGTGTTCGACTGGCGATGCTTTTTGATAACAGCGGCAGTCTTGATTCAGCGCGCGAGTTTGAGAAACAGGCGGCGATTCGTTTCTTCAGAAAAGTGTTGCGTGCGAAAGATGAAGCGGCGATCTACTCGATCGAGACTGACAGCTACCTGGCCCAGCCGCTCACGAACGACGTCATACGTCTCGAGCACACGATTGCGATGTTTGGCAAACCGGAAGGCGGCACGTCGCTCTTCGACGCGATCATGAATGCGTCCGATTACCTGCGGCCATATTCCGGACGCAAAGTGGTGGTGATCGTTTCTGACGGAATCGAGACAACGAGCAAAAATACAGATTTCGATCTGGTGGTGCAGCACGTGCTGGCGGACGATTGCCAGATCTACGTGGTCCAAACCGGATTGTACGAAGGCGCCAACCTTCGCGCGCTTGCGGCGGAACGGCGAATGGAGCAGTTGACGGGACAAACGGGTGGCGCTGTCTATCTTCCCAAGACAACGGATCAGCTTGATGTCGCATTCGATCAGATCGCCGCTGACCTCGCGCAGCAATACGTCCTCAGCTACTACCCGAGCGCCGAACACCGCGATGGGCAGTTGCACAAACTCGATCTACGGATCAAGACACGAAATGATGTTCGCGTGCGTTCACGAAAGGGGTATTATGCGCCCAAGCCCGCGCAGTCGTCGGGTTACTAAGGATGCATAATCTCATCGAGCAATTCCTCGAACACCTGCGTTATGAGCGCAACGTCAGCGCCCACACCTTACGCAACTACTCCAGCGACCTCGAACAGTTTCTCAACTTTCTTACTGCTGACGGAAAACGCAAAGCTCCTGACGCTTCTGAGATCGATCATCTGACGATTCGCGAGTGGCTCGCGTCGTTGCATACCGATCAAAAGAAGAAGTCGTCAATCGCGCGCAAACTCGCCGCGTTGCGCACGTTTTTTCAGTTTCTGGTGCGCGAAGGTATGCTGGAGCTCAATCCCGCGAAACTCGTCGCGACGCCGAAGCTCGAAAAGAAAATACCGAAACATCTTTCGATCGAAGAAGCTATAAGGTTTATTGAGTCTCCAGACCCGGAGACCGATCTCGGCAAACGCGATCGTGCGATGCTCGAGTTGATGTATGCGACTGGTGTGCGCGTCGCTGAGTTGACGACGCTCAATCTCGCGGATGTTGATTTCCGGAATCAGCTAGTGCGCGTGACAGGGAAACGCAGGAAGCAGCGGATCGTGCCGTTTGGCGATCCGGCAGGTGAGGCGATTCGAAGTTATCTCGAGGTGCGCGACAAGTTTCTCTTCAACGCGCCGGTTTCGAAGCGTGATGAAGAAGCGTTGTTTCTGAATTATCAGGGAACGCGGATCACGACGCGATCTGTCGGAAGGATGGTCGAGAAGTACATTCGGATTTGTGCGGGGATGCACAATATCAGCCCGCATGCGTTGCGGCATTCGTTTGCGACGCACCTGCTCGACAGTGGCGCAGATTTGCGCGACATACAGGAGCTGTTGGGCCACGCACGTCTGTCAACGACGCAGGTTTATACACACGTTTCGATGGAGAAGTTGATCGAGGTTTACGACAAGGCGCATCCCAAGGCGTAGTTATAAAGTTGGTAGATCGTCTTCGCCGTTTTGACTCTCGATGATTGCCTGGCAGGCGGCGTCGTAGCGTGCGGTGGGCACGGCTTCGAGACGACGCTCGTCGATCGGTTGACTGCAACGCGCACAGATTCCGTAGCTTCCTTCATCGATACGCAGGAGCGCCTGATCGATGTCAGCAACCTCTTTCGAGCTGCGCTCACCGAGTCGCAGCGCGATCTCTTTGTTCAAATCCTGCACCGAGAGATCCACGCTATCCTTGACGCCGTCGTCGTAGAGCTCGAGCGCGGCCGCCTGGTCCGTGCGCACCTGTTCCGTGTTCTGGCGTAATTGGTTGAGAAGAAGACTGCGGAAGTGCTTCAGTTTTTCAGCGTCCATTAAGTTAACATTGCGTCGCTACTCAAACGCACCTGACTCCCGTGTTTTGATGGGCGCCAGTATACCATTAGACGCTGTTGGAATTGCGCGCCGCCTTGCGCGCCAGCCGAGCAGACGCCGGATCGCGAGTGCCAATCCGGTGAAGACGAGGAACGCGCCGCCGAGCGAGACGACTCCGGCGATCACTTGACCCGGAATTCCCACCACTTCGCCCGTATGTGCGAAGCGCAGGATCGAACGAAGCTGACGTCCGCGCGTGTATGTTGAAAACGGCTCCCAACGAATCACGTTGCCCGTCGCACGATCCAAAACAAGCTGAGCACGTTTTTGCGGTTGGCCACCGTTGCCACTATCGATGTTGAATGTCAGCGGTGCACTCGCGGCGGTTGGCAACTGTAAAGAGATGCTTCGCCAATCGTTAACCTGTTGCTCCGCACGAACCCAGGCGGAGTTGAGATTCTCGATCGGCGAAGCATCTTTGTTTGCACCCGCAGGTGCAGCCGGCTGATTTGCGCGCGGCGCCGGAGGTGTTTCCCCTACGACTCGATAAACAAGATTTCCTGCCCACGTGTAAGAGATTACAACCGCGGAAAGAACGACGATGAATAGTGGGCCAGCAGACCAGAAACCGATCGTGTTGTGCCAGTTGAAGTCACGTGCTTTCGACGGTAGACCGCGTCGGAACCAGGTCACGCTTTGCAACGATTTGCGATTCCAGTTGCGCGGCCACCAAAGATAAAACCCGCTCGCTACGAGGAAGAGAAAACCGATGTTGCACGCGCCGGTGATCGCACGCGCGACGTTGCGGTTGTCGCCTTTAGCACCGAGCCAGCGATGCCAGTCAGTCACCGTGCGAAAGAAGCTGCGTACCTTTTGTGAGCTTTCGCCGAGAATTGCTCCGGTGTAAGGATTCACGAACAGAGTCGATTCACGGCCGAATGCGATCTCAGCGGGTGCGGCTGGATCCGATTTGATCGTTACCGATGAAGGCGCAGTGCCGCGCGCATCACGTGTTTTGGCAATCAGCGTTTCGACCGGGAGATGTGTTGTCTCTGCTGTCGGAGGCGCGGAACGATAACCGCGTGTGTCGGCCCACGCAGTGATCTGCTTTTCGAAACTCAAAAGAACTCCGGTGACGCACATCGTGAATATCACCACTCCGGCGGTGACGCCGACCGGCAAGTGACACCAAAAAATTATCTTTCGTAGCTTTTTCACGAATGACCCTTCCAAACAACGGGTGGCCACGGAGGGCCACCCCTACAGTTGTTGCTCATCTAGCGCCGTCGATGAAGTTGCTCGATTAAGTACAACTGTAGGGGCGGCCCTCCGTGGCCGCCCGTGTTGTCCCATCTAGAACCTCGCGATTAGCGCGATACGAGCTCCGCGAGGTGCGCCCGGCGTGATGTTGTTATTGCCGTCGGCGTTCAGATAATAGGTGTTGTCGAACAAGTTTTGGAAGTTGGCCTGTAGCCGCCAGCGTTCGGTTATCGAGAAGAAGACGGCCGCATCGGCGCGTGTGTATCCCGGCAGAACGACTGCGTTATCGATCGCGGCAAACATATCTGAACGATGAATGAGTCCGAGACCGAGTCCGAGCCGCGAATGCACTCTGTAGTTGTTCCACAGCGAGAATGTGTGATGCGGAACTTGTGCGACCTGCGCGCCTTTGACCGCCGAAACCGTTGCGCTGTTGATGAACGCATCCTGGTATGCATAACCACCAGCTACACTCCACTTCGACGTCACAAAACCATTTAGTCCGACTTCGTAACCATTCGTACGCTGGCTACCGGTCTGCAAAATTCTTGTCGGATCGTTTGGATCAGTTGCTCTCGTGTTCGTCCGATCCTGGCGGTAAACCGCAGTCGTGAACGCCAGGTTGCGACGAATATCCCACTTTGCTCCGAGCTCGTAATTCGTGAATTTTTCAGGTTTGACTTGTTGTGTGATCGACGTCAGTTGTGAAAATTGATCGCCCGAGCTCGGCAGGTAAGCTACGCCGTAATTTACATAAACCGACATCGTGTCGATCGGCTTTACGATGACACCGGCGCGCGGCGATACGAGTCGATCGACGCGTCGCAGATCCTGATTGTTTCGGTTGTTGTGAAACTGTAGATCGAAATAGTCGAAACGCACGCCCGTCACGACTTGTAGATAGCGATTGATCTCAACCTGGTCCTGGACGTACGTCCCGCCAAGGTTTGTTTGGATGTGGTTGTCAGCATCGGTTGCGTTCTGGCGGAACGTTATAGGCGTAGTGATTTCTGGATTCGATAAAGGCGCCAGAATCGACGTCGCAGTGTTGTTGAAGAATCCACTGCGGCGGAAATTGTCTGTCAATTGTCTGCCGACTTCTGCACCGGCGAGAACCGTGTGGCGCACGGCGCCGGTTGACGCCTGGAACGTCACGTCAGTTTGATTAAAAAGATTTTGACGTTTGGTGGCGTTGTTGTAAGCGCTGATCGATACAGATTGCCGGTCTGCCGTGACCGCGCCCGGGACGTAGTTCTGATAGAAGCGATCGTAGTCGCCGAACAAGGTGCGATTGCGGATGTTGAAACGTCCGGCCTGGTGATCGACAACACCAGATGCGAGGTTCACGCCCGCTCGCACACGGCTGTTATTGGGATCGCCAAAGAACGTTTCGATAGGAACGTCGACCGGTAGTCCATGAAATGATGGAATGCCACGATCGGCAACACGACCATCGTGGAAATATTCGTAAGAGAGTTTGACCGCGGTTTTTGGACCAAAGATCAGTGTAGCAGTTGGATTTACGCCGTAACGCTCGAGATCAACGTTGTTTCGAAAACTGCCGGAGTTTTCGTAAAGACCGTTGAGACGGAAAGCGACCTTGTCGCCGAGTGGCTGATCAAAATCCATCATGAAGCGCTTGTTGCCGAACGAGCCGCCCTGAAGCGTGATCTCGCGCAGGGGAGTGAAGCCGGCCTCTTTCGTTACGCGGTTAACCACGCCACCGCCACCGCCACGACCAAACAGCATCGAGTTTGGTCCTTTCAAAGCTTCGACGCGCTCGACGTTGTAAAAATCGCGATAGTACTGAACGTCGTCGCGCACACCGTTGACGAAGAAATCGGCGCTCGTGCTGTTGCCACGAATGACGAGCTGGTCACGATTGTTCTCACCCTGATGCGACGTGATACCGGGAATATAAGCCACGACTTCCGACAGGCTCGACATCGATTGGTCGCGAATCTGTTCCTTTGTTACGACTGAAATCGACTGCGGAATATCGCGTAGCAAGGTCAGCGTCTTGGTCGCGCTATTGATGGAGTTTACTCCGTAGGCGGCCATATCAGTGATCGTCACGATCGCGCTTGATGGTCCAACCGCGAGCAGCACTTCGAGTGGTTTGTTGTTGTTCTGGAGATTTACAGTCTCGGTAGTTTCCGTGAAGCCTTCGGCCGAAACACGCACCTCGTACACGCCGGGCACGAGCGCGACTGAAAACTCACCATTCCGATCGGTTACAGCGGTGGAAGAGGGAAGTCCGGCCTTACTGATCCACACGTCGGCGCCCTGGATGGCGGCGCGGTTCGGGTCGAGCACCTTACCTTTTAATAATAATTTATCGTTTGGAGCCTGAGCCAGAGCTTGAATAGTTAGAATTGCCAAGAGTCCGAGTAGAAGGAAAGAGCGAAGGATATACCTGGTGTTCATAACCGAACCTTTTCTAGTTTTTCATTTGTGCCGAAATTGAAATCGGATTTCAATTTCGGAGGAGGGCAGGATAATACAGGATGAGGAGAATGACAAGGGCAATTACGTCTCTTTTGCTTTTATGAAGGCGGCCAGCAGGGGAATCGTCAATTCGTGATGGCCCGTTATGGAGTAACCTTGGCCACCGCCGTTTTCGGTTGGACGCCGGACGACGTTGGTCAGCGGTCGATAGGATTGAATGAAATCGAAGTTGGCAGTGGTGATGTCGGAGAGCGGATGACCCAGGTTGCGCACGAGTGTGACGCACTTGAGAAAGACTTCAGGCAGCACGACTGCTGATCCTACGTTGAGATAAACTCCGCCCCCGTCCATTCGTCGTACAAGCTCTGCGAGATAACGAAAGTCAGTATGTGTTGTAGCGCCCAATGCTGCGCCGTCAAAGCTCGGATGGAAGTGGGCGATGTCGCCGCCAATCGTGATGTGTGCGGTAAAGGGAATTTTCGATTCGTAGGCAGCACATAGCAAAGAATAATCTCGGTGCTTTGGATTACGCGCGAGCAAAGCACGACCGACTGCTTCACCGAGTCCGATCTGATCTCTCGCACCGTCACGTGCGGCGCCGTTCAATAGTTGGCCCGTTTCTTCCGCACCGCCAAAGACGCCTTCTTGAAGTGTCGCGTCGACATCTTCGGAAGTCGAACCCACCATGGCGATCTCTGCGTCATGGACCAGCACGGATCCGTTGGCGGCAATCCCGCTCACGAATCCCTGCTTCATCAGATCGATGATCACGGGCGCGAGGCCCGTCTTGATCACATGTCCACCGATCCCCCAGATGATCGGCTTCTTCAACTTGCGTGCTCGCCGAATCCGTTGGGCTAGTTCACGAAAACTGTGCACTGCAAGCACATTCGGCAGACTGTCGAGAAACTCACCCAACGACGTATCCGCACCGATCGGTTTCGCAAATTCGTCAAGATTGACTTTGCTCGGACGTGAAGCAAGCGGATACGTCTTTACCTTATCGAGGTCAAGCGGTTTCAGATCGTCGTCGTAGATAGAAGGCATGGCGCGCAATTTTAGCATTGGGATCACAAAGAGGCACAAAAAGGGACACAAAAGGCCCAAAGAATTACACGACTCCGAGCAGTTCAGCCACGACTCCGATAAGTTCAGTTATGTGTTTCTTGTGCCTTTTTGTGGCTAATTATCGTTTTTGCGGCCGTTGACGTGGCCATTCAGCAGTGGACGCAGCACGTGGCCGGTGTGGGAGCGGCGCGAGCGCGCGACTTCTTCGGGGGTGCCGGCGGCGACGACGCGTCCGCCGTGTTCGCCGCCTTCTGGGCCAAGATCGATGATGTAGTCGGCTGATTTGATGACGTCGAGGTTGTGCTCGATTACCAATACAGTATTGCCTAACGAGACGAGACGCTGCAGGACGTCGAGCAGTTTGTGGACGTCGGCGAAGTGAAGACCTGTAGTGGGTTCGTCGAGAATGTAGATTGTTCTGCCGGTCGCGCGTTTCGAGAGTTCTTTGGCGAGCTTGATGCGCTGTGCTTCGCCACCTGAAAGTGTCGTGGCTGACTGGCCCAGCTTGATGTAACCGAGGCCGACGTCGAGTAGCGTCTGCAATTTCTGATTTATCTGCGGAATATTTTCCAATAGCGGCAGTGCTTCCTCAACAGTCGTATCGAGCAGATCAGCAATCGATTTGCCTTTGTACTTCACCGCCATCGTCTCGCGGTTGTAGCGCGCGCCGCGACACACATCACACAGCACGTACACATCCGGCAGGAAATTCATCTCGATCCGCTTCATGCCGTCGCCTTCACACGCCTCGCAACGACCGCCCTTCACGTTGAAAGAAAATCGTCCCGGCTTGTAACCGCGTTCACGCGACTCCGGCAGCATTGCATACAACTCGCGCAAGGGCGTGAACAGACCAGTGTACGTGGCCGGGTTTGATCTAGGCGTACGGCCGATGGGCGACTGGTCGATCTCGATCACTTTGTCAACGTGCTCGAGGCCCTCGATCGCTTTATACGGACCAGGCTCAGTCGTCGAGCCGTAGAGATGCTGCGCGAGCGCGTAATAAAGAATATCTTCAACGAGTGTTGACTTGCCAGAACCCGAAACACCGGTCACAACCGTCAACAGTCCGAGCGGAAACGCAACATCGATCTCCTTCAGGTTATTCGCGTAAGCTCCGGTGATCGTGAGGTACTTCCCGTTGGGCGCTCTTCTTTCAGCCGGAACTTCAATCTTCCGTGCGCCACGGATGTAGAGACCAGTTATTGATTCGGGATTTTCTGACACGTCGGCCGCGGTACCGACTGCGACTACTTTGCCACCATGTGCACCCGCGCCTGGTCCAAGATCGACAACGTAATCAGCGCGTCTGATCGTCTCCTCATCGTGTTCGACTACGAGCACCGTATTACCGAGATCGCGAAGTGCCGACAGTGTTTCCAGCAACTTTTGATTATCACGAGGGTGTAGCCCAATCGACGGCTCGTCGAGCACGTAAAGCACGCCGCGCAACTGCGATCCGATCTGTGTTGCGAGACGAATGCGCTGGCCTTCGCCGCCGGAAAGCGTGGACGATGATCGATCGAGCGTGAGATAACCCAAACCGACAGTCCTCAGAAAACGCAACCGGCTGATGATCTCGCGCAGTATCGAACCAGCAATCTGTGCCTCTCGCGTATTGAGCTTCACTTGCTCGAACGCTTCGACAGCATCGTCGATCGGCAAGGACGTGTATTCAGCAATACCGCGCCCACCAACCTGCACAGACAGCGAATCTGATCGCAGCCGCCGCCCGCTACACTCGCTACAGACCGTCGGCGAAACGAGTTCCTCGAGTGCGACCCGCACTTTCTCAGACGGCGCTTCGTCCAGACGATCCTGAAGCCAACTGAGCGCGCCCTTCCACTCGTTCTGATACGTATAAAGCCCTTGATTAAAAGTTAACCTGCCGCTGACGCCGCTCAGAAAACCCTCGCGCACTTCCTTCGGCAGTTCTTCAAAAGGCGACTTCGGATCAGCCTGGAAATGTTTGCAGACGGCGAGCAGCGCGCTGCGAAGATAAGCGGAGCCCTGCTTGTCAGCCGTGCCCATAAACCCGAGCCGCTCGGGCGTTTGCCAAGCTTCAGGAATCAACTTCAGCGCGTCGATCTCCATCACCGTTCCTAGCCCGTGACAACGTTTGCACGCGCCGTAAGCGGAGTTGAACGAGAACGATCGCGGCTCGAGCGGCGGCACGTTGATGCCGCAATTCACGCATGCCATCCGTTCCGAATAAAGCTTCTCTTCGCCGTCAACAATCGAGATGAGCACTGCACCGCCGGTCAGCTTCAACGCCGTACGAATCGAATCGGTCAGTCGCTCGCGAATGCCGGATTTGATTAACAGCCGATCCACGACCGCTTCGATCGTGTGATTGCGACGTTTGTCGAGACGAATCTCTTCGTCGAGCGAGAGCAGCTCACCATCAACACGCGCCCGGATGAAACCTTCTTTCGCGAGCTTCTCGAGCTCTTTCTTGAACTCGCCTTTGCGACCACGGACGATCGGCGCCAGCACCATAACGCGCTCGCCTTCCGGGAGGCCGAGCACGTTCTGCACGATCTGATCGACGCTCTGCCGTGTAATCGCAGCACCGCAAATATGACAGTGCGGCACACCGACTGACGAAAACAGCAGTCGCATGTAGTCGTAGATCTCGGTAACGGTGCCGACCGTCGAGCGTGGACTACGGGACACAGTCTTCTGTTCGATCGAGATCGCCGGTGACAGCCCGTCAACCGAATCGACATCGGGTTTTTCGAGCTGATCGAGAAACTGACGCGCGTAAGCCGACAGCGACTCGACGTAGCGTCGTTGTCCTTCTGCGTAGATCGTGTCGAAAGCGAGCGAGGATTTGCCTGAGCCGGAGAGGCCAGTGATTACGGTAAAACGATCGCGCGGGATGTCGACGTTGATGTTTTTTAGGTTGTGCTGGCGAGCGCCCCTAACACTGATGCGATCAATGGCCATAGCGAAAACCAGCCATTCTAACGGACGGATTTTCACTGAGCAACTGATCCGCGTTTATCCGCGTAAATCCGCGGCTAAAAATTCATTCGCATCCCAAGCTCCATCCGCCGCGGAGATTGTGCCGAGGTAGCCTGACCGAAGAAGGGTGAGGTTTGGACGCCGGAAAACGCCCCGAGATTCGCATGATTCAGAAGATTGAATGCCTGCGCGTAAAGCTCGAAACGATACTTTTTCGGCGCCATGCCCGGCATTGAAGGCGGCGCAGCGCCGTCACCACCACCAACCCGAACCATCCTGATTTGCGGCCCTCCTTGTTGCTGTTGTTCCGGTCCAAAACTCTTGCCCCAGCTAAACCGCGAGCCGATTTCCCAACGCGAAGCGCCACGCGCGCTGTTGCGTCCGACGCCGAACGGCCGATCATTGATGACTGTGTCGCCGTTGTTATCGAAGCCGGTGGTGATGTTGTAAGGCAGCGCGGAGGTCGCCTGGAAGATCGTCGAGATGGTGAAACCCATCGGCAGACGCTTGCTGATGAATCCGGAGATCAAATGCCGGAAGTCTTGCGCCGACGGCCCACGATCCGCGTGCAGGTTGAAATTGTTGGAAGGCAAACTAAACGGGCTATCAGCCTCGTTGGTGTTCTTCATCAGCAGGTAATTGATGTTCCAGAAGAGCCCGTTATTCGTAAACGCGGCCGGCCCGATTCCAATCATCAGACGATGGCTCGATTGATACGCCGACGACTCGATATTCGTGATGTTTCCCGCGGTCGGATCGGGACGACCAAGACCCGGCACCGGCGCGTTGAGATTGCGACCGTGCAGCAAATGCACGCCACGTTGATACTGGTAATTCGTCGTCAGCCGAAACAGCTTGAACGGGTTTGTCTCGACACCGAACGAGGTTTGAATGAGGTAAGGGATTTGTAGATCGAGGTCCGTCTGAATGCGGCTTGCCGGTGGAATGGTTTGGACGCCGCCGATAAACGGATTTGGGAAACTCGGATTCGCAACGACGAGATCTCTTTGGCGCTGGCCATCGACCCGCAGAGTCTGCTCGTAAACTTGCGCCGCGAACCAGTCGTAGAAAATCCCGGCGCCGCCGCGAAGAGTGATGCGACCACTCTTCAGCGGCGACCACACCCAACCGAAGCGAGGCGCGAGGTTGAACTTCCCAGGCACGTGATTTTGAAACTCGTGACGCACGCCGTAGCTGAGCGTCAGGTTCTTGCGCACGCGAAAGTCGTCCTGAACGTACCAGCCGAATTGATACTGCCGGTACTTCACCGTCGGGTCGCCGATGCGCTGCGTAAACTGAGTCGGCAGTCCGGCTTCGAAAGCATCGATATCCGCAAACTGAAACGTGCCAAACGGATTCGTCCTTTCGTTGCTGCGATAGCCGCCGGTTTCGAGCTGTCCGCCGAAACGTAGACCATGTTTTTCGAGTGCGTAATCAACGTTGTCCGCAAGCTCAATATCAAGCTGCCTGCGACCGCCGCTACGTTGCGCGCTGCCGTCATTGAACGCGCCTGGAACGAGAATCGTCCGACCCAGGCTCACCGAGCGTGCGTCGGTCATGGTCCAGCGCGCCTGCAAACGCGCTTCGTTGAAAAACTTCTTGCCGAACACTCCGGAATCGCCGAGCCGCGCGATGTACTCAGTTTGATCCTGTGAATAGCCGCGCGCAGGGAGATCGAAATCACCGACACCGAGATTGTTTTGAACTCCGGCATTCCGTTGAAACTGCAGCCGCGCCGTGTGTGTCTTGGTTAAGACGTGCTCAATGCGGGCGTCGAGATTCAATCGTCTTGAAGGACGATACGCGAGATCGGAAACCGTTCCGTCGGGAGTCGTGGCGAAGATCGGTCGCGCATCGAAGAATAGCGACCCGTCAGCGTTCAAAAACAGCGACGTATGATTTTTCCAGAGTGGACCTTCGAGTGACAGGCCAAAGCGCCGCTTCTGTTCGGGACCGCGAAACGGCGCAAACACCTGGCGGCCATTCATCGCCTCATCACGAAATCCGAAGTTGAACGAACTGTGCCATGAGTTCACGCCGGGTTTGGTGGTGATATCGACGAAACCAAATCCAGCATCGTGATTCTCCGCAGCGTACGGATTCATGCGAAAGCGAATCTCGCGAATCTGCGATTTCGGCGGAAGCTTGCCGCCGCGAAATCCGTTGACGCGAATCTGCGCGCCCGGACCGGCAAGCTGGTTAATGGCGTTTTCAAACTCGTCCGGATCGTCTGGTAGTTGCGCTATCTGTTCTTCAGTCAGCACGTTGCTGAAGGCTGCGCCATTCGGATTCGTGTTTCGTACCTGCGCTTCTTCTTCGACGTCGACATCGACTTTGATCGGGTCGATCTCGAGTGTGACTTCCTTTTGATGTTGACCAGCGGCGAGATCGATCTCGACGTCCTGCGCCTTAAATCCCACTGCTTCGACGCGCAATTGATAACTACCAACTGGCAGCTTGTTGAATCGTACTTCACCGCGCTGGTTGGTTGAGTTGAGCGACTGAGACTTTCCGTTTCGGATTAACTGCACCTGCGCCTTGTTAATCAGCGCGCCCGTCGGATCCTTCACGACCACTTCCAGACTCGCAGAGGCAGCCTGGCCCAAACAAGGCCCGACAATTAACAACAGCGCGATAAACACACTTATCGCCGTTGAATGGAGAGACTCAATTCGCATCTTTTTTGTGCCTTTGTGGCTGGTTTTAATTTGTGCCTTTTTGTGGCCCGAAACGGTCAGCCTTGAACTGCGGATTCATCTGGTACTTCGAAATCTCAAACTCTTCCGAGACTTCGTTTTCAGTTAGAAAGGTCAGCTTGTGCGGCACCATGACGCCGCCGACTTTCTTGTAGTCCGTCATTCGAATGTAGAAGTCGACCTCTTCCGGCACCGGCGGCGCTTCAGCATGCATTTTCTTTTCGGCTTCTTCACGCGCTTTCGCGACGTCTTCAGGTTTGGAGCCTGAACCGGCCGGACGTTGCATCGTCATGATGCGCGGCTTGGGACCACGATAGCTCAGCAACAGCGGCATGTGACTCTTCTTATCGAAGAACACACGCACCGCAAACTTGTTTGGACCACTGACGTCGAGCACGTCGGCCTGCACGTCTTCGACGTCTGACTCACCCGCGTACTTGTATTCAACAGCGAGTGACGGCGGAGGCGTAAGGATGATTGCAAGCAGGTAACGTGAGAATTCAGCCGTGTAAATCCTTCGCTGCATCTCGTCCAGCTGCTCGGGAGAAGCCTGCTGTCCACCTGGTCCAGCGATGCGAAACACCATTCCGCCACCGCCTCCGCTGTTTCCGCTGAATGGTTTGTCGCCGTTCAGACCGCGAAAATTGATCATCGCGGTGCTTAAGCCGCCGGTGTTCATCGCGTCTTCAACGAGGTATTTGTTGGGAAGAGAAATGCTGATCTCGCGGTCGCCGCCCATCTGGCGATCGCCGAAGACGCGACGATACTGACCGTTTATTTGAAGGCCCTGGATTTTCTGTAACTGTTCGTCGCCGCCGACTGCCTGGCGAGCTTGTTTTAGAATTTCCTGCGCCCGCGCGTCGTCATTGGCGAGTGCTGCAGGAGCAGATAAGAGAACGAGGGACAGGAGTAGAAGAAGGTTTCTCATGCCCGTATTCGCTCGAGAACAAGAAAAAGTTCCACAAGATGACAGATCTTGAACAAGTCAGGAAGAGGGGCTTGCCCCCGCTTTCCCCCACGAGCGAGGGCAAGCCCCTCTTCCTGACTTGTTCAATCTCAGTATTGTGAATCCTGTCTAAGGTCAGTAGAGTAGCGGTGTGAACCTTCCCAACACGCTGACTCTTCTGCGCATCTTCATCGTGCCGCTGCTCGTGGTCGTGCTGCTGACGCCGTTTTCCGAGAATTGGCTGGGAGTGCCGAGACACTTGCTCGGCGTCGTGATGTTTTTAGGTGCAGCGGTGACTGACTATTTCGACGGTCACATCGCGCGTAGTCGCGGGCAGGTCACACGCCTTGGTCAACTTCTCGATCCGATTGCCGACAAGCTTCTGATCTCCGCAGCGCTGATCTCGCTCGTCGAAAATCAACTCGCGCCCGCGTGGGCAGTCGTGATTATCATCGGACGTGAGTTTGCTGTTACCGGGTTACGTTCGGTTGCGGCGGTCGAGGGCGTGGTGATTTCGGCTTCGAAGATGGGAAAGTTCAAGATGCTGGCCCAGGTCGTCACGGTGGCACTCCTCATCGGTTCGAGCGTTGCGGGAAGCCCTCCGGTCGCCAATTTCGGCAAACCTTTTCCAGCGATCGAGTTCTGGTCAGTGCCTGAGCTGCGCACTGCATGGCATCATCTTATCGGTGATGGTCCAACGACAGGAAACGATTGGCAGGTGCTTATTTATACGGCAGGCCGAGCGATGCTCTGGCTGGTCGTGATCTCGGCCTGCACATCAATGTACGGGTATTTCAGCAGTTTTTACCGCGGATTCACGCGGATGAATTCGGACGTTACTGGATCTCAACCCAGTCGCCAGTATGCACTTCGCCAGCCACCCGAGTAATGATTGCGGTGGCAGTTCGCGTCTGAACGTCAATAATCACCATCTCACCAACAATCTTGCGCGGCATGAGTGGACGATGTTGTTTTATTTCGCGCGAGGTGATCGGTTTGTCGTTATAGCGACCATCACCGTTTTTATCTTGTGCGCGATTTGCCATGCCTCCGAAGCCGCCGCCACGATAAGCCGGGCTCGAAAAACCGGTCATGCGGTTGGGTCCCATCTCGTCTCCGTCCCTGCGATTGATGTTGCCGGTGCCGAGCGGGCGATAGATGGTTAGATAATCGCCCGTCTTGACCTGATCTTCTGAGCCGAGATCGATGTAGACGATTTCGTTTCGCGTGACCATTTCACGGTCGTCTTTCGCCATCATCAAGCGGCCGGTTTGTTTGCCTGTCGGATCGGCGAAAAGATCGATCACTGCTGCCGAGCGATCGAGCGGCGACTCACGGTCGGGAACCGGGGCGACCAAATCGCCAAGTAAAGCCTCGTCGCAGGTAAAAGTGATCTGTGCGGCTGAAGTATCCGCACGCACTTTGAAGACGCGGAGCTGGCCGATTTCCTGAATATAGGTGCCGAGGAAGCCTTTCTTTTCTCTGTGAACGCCCTTCACTTCGCCGCGCGGGCGAATGATCTGGAAGACCTGGCCTTCCTGGACGCCTAGCTTCGAGCCCGCGTTTATATAAACGACCTCGCCATCTGCGTAACGGCGCTGTTCGTGTTCTTCGAGGGCGCCGACGATTTCCGGCATGTGCGGCAGTGTCTGATAGCGAATGTAACCGGCGCAATAGAGCTTGGTCTTGTCTGCGACGCGCTGTTCCTGGTGTGTGCTCGGAATAATGAGTTCGACACGCTGCTCAGTCTGGGCGCTGGAAGTGAAGGCAAGTGCTGGAAGAAGGGCGAACGACAGCAGCAGTGCTTTGAAGTTACCGAACCGTGGCATATCTAGTCTCCTTTGGTGAATCTATAGAGGGGATCGGGGCAAAGTGACGTGCCGTGAGGTTTAATCATCCTACTGTGCTGCACTAATTCAGGTCAATTGATTTTTATTTTAAAGCCGTCTAGAGAGTTCACAGAAGGCCTATTTATCTGCGTAATCTGTGGATGGGCCTTGGCTTCTTGCGTTTTTGATACCCGCTTGGTAGTATCCGCATTTTGTCGGAATACGCTATTTGTCACTATAGCGGGCCGGCGTAGCTCAGTTGGTAGAGCATCTGATTTGTAATCAGAGGGTCGGGGGTTCAAGTCCCTTCGCCGGCTCCACGGCAAAAACAAAAGTTGTTGCAGGGGTGGTCGAGTGGTTAATGGCACCGGGCTGTAAACCCGGCGGGCTCACGCCCTACGTAGGTTCGAATCCTACCCCCTGCACCGTAACGGGCGGGTGTAGCTCAGTTGGTAGAGCATCAGCCTTCCAAGCTGAGGGTCGCGAGTTCGAATCTCGTCGCCCGCTCCACGTTTTTAGGCGCTCTGGGATTTGGGCCCGCGTAGCTCAGGGGTAGAGCGCCTTCTTGGTAAGGAGGAGGTCATGAGTTCAAATCTCATCGCGGGCTCCAGCGTTTTAAGTTAAGGACTAATAGAGATCCTTTATATATAGAAGAGGAAAAGATGTCGAAGGAAAAATTTGACCGTTCGAAGCCGCACGTGAACATCGGGACGATTGGGCACGTGGATCACGGGAAGACGACGTTGACGGCAGCGATCACGAAGGTGTTGGCGAAGCACAATCCGAAAGTGCAGTTTGTGG
>DATFDT010000129.1:0-16175 GCA_035251975.1 Pyrinomonadaceae bacterium
TCTGTGGTGTGGTTTTACTCGGAATTTCATCAACCACAGAGACACAGAGGACACTGAGGTTGCACAGAGAAGAGCGCGATCGAGACTTTTTGTGCAAAGCCGTTTCGACCTTCTCCGAGTTCAGATAACGATGAAAACGAAAACAGGCGTGAAGGCCGGCAACTCAAGTTATTTTGTGGAATGGATTCCGAATATTAAGAGCTGCAAGAGAATAAATCAGTAATAGCTTCAGGTTGGAAATCTGACCACAACTACGCCCGAAGGCGTTCGCTAATTCAGCCCCGGATTCGAGCTTGCGAGAACCCGGGGTAAATGGACCATCGTTAGCGATCGTGCCGACCGAGCTCGCGGCGCGCGGATCCTGACCCATCCGTGGACATTGCTTTTTTTTAATAACAGGAATAACCTCCCACCATCTCAGTGATGGCTGATCGCGAGCCTCTGCGCCCATCCAAACTCGCCAGCCTTTTCTTTCAACGACGAGCTTCGTTAGTCTCATCCACGCGCGAGACTTGGCTTTGCTACGAGTGAGGTTCCCCGATGCAGCCAATCAATTTTAGACACCAGGTGGCAAAACTTCTCGAAGGCATACAATCAACCTAAAGAAGGCGACGGCGATCAAGAGCGCCTTCTTTCCTACTCACGTGGGAGAAAGGCTATGACCCTCAAATCATTGAACACCCGACGTGTGAACTCGATCAGAAAAATAACCATGATGGCTGTTGGCCTACTGGTAGGCGCTGTCAGTCTGCTCAGCCTCACGTGCTGGTCTGCGGAGGCCACAGGATTTAGCCGGCATAGTGCCGAGGCTAACCATTCGATTCCGGCGCAGACCCCCCAGAGCCACTATTCACTCGTTGCTTCGCTCTTCGACAACGACCAGAAGCTAACGGCCAGTGACGGAGAGGCGTTTGACTTGTTCGGCAGACCAGTCGCGGTCAGCGGCTCGACCATAGTTGTGGGCGCACCATTCGACAACATCGGCGCCAATGACAATCAAGGCTCGGCCTATGTATTCAATCGGCAGGGTGGAAGCTGGGTAGAGACGCAGAAGCTGACTGCGAGCGACGGAGCGACGTTTGACCTCTTCGGCCTCTCAGTCGCCATTAGCGGCTCAACCATCGTCGTGGGCTCAGAAGGCGACGACATTGGGGGCAACCTTGAACAGGGCTCGGCCTACGTCTTCAGGCGTCAGGGCGGGAGTTGGATAGAGACGCAGAAGCTGACCGTGAGCGACGGAGCGTCAGGCGACTCATTCGGCTCGTCAGTCGCGGTCAGTGGCTCGACCATTGTCGTGGCCGCAATTCTAGGCGACGTTGGCGCCAATCAGGATCAAGGCTCGGCCCATGTCTTCGATCTCCACGGTGGAAGTTGGGTTGAGACGCAGAGGTTGACTGCGAGCGACGGAGCGACCTTTGACCAGTTCGGTACCTCGATTGCGGTCAGCGGCTCGACCATCGTTGTGGGCGCACCCTTCGCCGAAATCGGCCCGACATTCGAAGAAGGCGCGGCATATGTCTTCAATCATCAGGGCGGGAGTTGGGTCGAGACGCAGAAGCTGATTGTGAGCGACCCAGGGGTCTTTGACCTCTTCGGCCAGTCGGTCGCGGTGAGCGGCTCGATTATCGTCGTTGGCAGACCAATCGGCGGCAACTTCGACCAAGGTTCGGCCCATGTCTTTAGCCGTCAGGGCCAGACCTGGGTAGAGACGCAGAAGCTAACGGCGAGCGACGGAGCGGAGATTGACTTCTTCGGCTGGAGTGTTGCCGCTAGCGGCTCGAAGGTCGTTGTGGGTGCACCATTCGGGGGCACCGTCGATGAAGGCTCGGCTTATGTCTTCAATCATCAGGGCGGTAGCTGGGTTGAGACGCAGAGGCTGACTGCAAGCGAGAGAGAGGAGGGTGACGAGTTCGGCGACTCAGTCGCGGTGAGCGGCTCGACTGTCGTCGTGGGTGCACCATTCGGGGGCAACTTCAACCAAGGCGCCGCCTATGTCTTTGGACCCTAGCGTCACTGGACCAGATACAATGAGTACAAGTGCAAGGTTCAGTTAGATAGCAGAGCCGCAGAAACCACCACGACCAGCACCAGCGCAAATGCACCTGCTAGTGCGCGTGCCCAGTAGCGCGGGTGTTGCTCTGGTTTTGGTTGCTGGTCCAACGGCGTTGGACTATGCAGCCAGGCCATGTGCGTGAACGTTTGCATCTCATCAAGCCGCGAATGTACGGGAGCGTGAAATCGATTGTGGAAGGGATTATGAATCGGATCGTTGATTTGGGTCTTCATTGCTTCACCTCTTCTCGTTCAGGCTAACTGAAGGACTCAGCACCAATTGAAGCGGCGAGAAGCAACGAGTGTGCCGGGTCGTGATTTGATGAAAACCCCTCAGACTTTTGCTTAGTCATTCCCCATTTAGGCCGTCCAATACACCAACTCGGGTGACAGCATCGCTCACTGCGCACCCGGATCAACGTTGGGGGTGACCCTCATTTGGTGAGACGAGTTACGCACGGCTTATCACCCCAGGCAAGTCAATCAAGTTGACTTGAGTGTGTTACCTATGATTGAGCGAGATTTGAGAGACCGATGTAAAAGCGCTCTACGTGCCAATGGCCCGAGTCCAACTATTCCTATAATGCTCAAAGGCATCAACTAATTTCGCACCAGCTACATCGTTGTTACCTTTATTTAATTCCTCACGAGCTTTATCGATAGTTGCTGCATCGCCACCTCTGAGTTCGGCATCGGCAATGGCCGTCTCTGCGATGATTCGGCTGGCACTTACGAGTTGTTCGATCAGATTATTGAGAAGAGAATCATCGAGATTATTGTGCTTGTCGATGATCAGATCACGAAGTTTGATCATCGCATCTTTGGATTGATTTATGATCCTGCCACCCGCATCAAGTTTAGGGTGGAAAGAGTCGATCCAGAGATTGGTATCGACAGACTTGCCCAAGGAGTCGATCGCGTTATTAACCTTTTGAAGATCGCCACTCTGTGTGACACTACTTCTCAAAGCCACCACCGCATCGAGGACCGATTGAATCATAAAGAGGGGACCACCGACTTTTGTTATTTGTCGAGGAGTACCACCCAGAGATTGAGCTGACCAGATATCAGACGCAGCATCTGTAGGCGTTTTACCCGATCGACCAAACACAAAGGCGCTCGTATTTCCCACCCATCGGGGATCGAGATCAGCAACCGCATCTGGCGTTGTTATTTGTGTCAAACCAGAACCGTTGGGCTGGACCAGCCACAATCCTTGCGCGTTCCCACGATTGGAGGCGAATAGAATTCCTCCCATACCCCAATCAGGATTCCAATCCTGGAAGTTTCCGGTTGTGATCTGAGTGCCATCCGAACCGTTGCGGTTAATCCGGAAAAGATTGCATTCAGCATTACGACGACAGCCAACATATACAATTTCTAAACCATTTGGAGACCAATCGGGATCGCTGATACGACTACTGATCAGTGCAATAGACCTTTGCGACGATCCATCGGCTGACATTAACCATAATTCCCTTTTGCCGGTCTGATTCGAAGTGTAAAGAATTGTCTGACCGTCAGGAGAGAAACGTGGGTACTCATGTTCAGCATCATCCGTAGTTAACTGCGTAGCACCGGTCCCATCGGAATTGATTGTCCAAATTTGGTGTTTGGATGATCCTCGATTAGAACTAAATACTATGCGGTTACTGTTGGGTGACCAATCCGGATGTATCTCGTCGCTACTCGGCCACGGAGTCAGGACTGATGAGTTGGTCCCATTACTATCGATTCGCCAAAGGTCGCGACTGCCGAGGGCAGTTGACACATAAACCAACTGGCTTCCGTTAGGTGAAGGCGCCGGATACTCAGCGCCCGGTTTATTGACTTCTTCGGATGCGTAAGACAGACCTGCTGCCGCCACAAGTAGTAACACCGCGATAGCAAAGCGCTTATTTCTTTTTAGTTTCATAAAATTTCAGGATCCCATCGCTAATTGCCTTTCCAGCAAAAAATCGAAAGGCGTTGTCGTTTAGTCGGGTCTCATCTGTAATGGTTTGGCCCGCTGCGAGTTCGGAATTGGTATGAAACGCGACTTCCACAAGCGCGCTAGGCATGCTTGTGTTGATGATATTGAAGTTCGTTTGTTTAACGCCTCGATTGCGCAGGTTCAGCGACACAACTTCGGAAAGCACTGATTGAGCAAGTGAGGCAGAATCAGGAGCAGGGGCCACGGTCGAAAAAAACGACTCCGAACCATTTGCGGTTGGGACACCGGCGTTGGTGTGGATTGACACCATTAGATCTGGTTCTTGTTTTTCTGCCCATCTAGCTCTCTTGTTGACATCTGCGAGACAAGGAATCGCGCAATTTGCCGGCGCGAAGGGGGCTACACTCGTTTCACGCGTTAAGACCACAGTTACATCAGCTCCCTCAAGTTCATTTTTGACGAAGTTTGACATGTCTAGTGTCAGCTCATCTTCGAAAAGCCCAAAGGTTGGACTCGGTGGTCGCTGAAATGTAAGAACTCCATTCCGAAGGATTTGACCGTGACCAGGATCGATCACAACTGACATCAAAGAAGCTTCAAAGGAAAAATCATCTACGGTGTATGTATTTCCGGAGTCGTGAAAACTAACTGAGGCAATTGGTTGTTGAGAAGAGGAAATTTCCAAAAGCTTGTTCGCTGGTATGCCCGTATTAGAGCCAACAAAGTTAGCCCCGCCGGTTTGTGCCGTTCCCAGAATTTGTCCCTGTGGTCCAAACGCTGTCATGGTGATATTTGTATTTCCAGTCACTCGTGCTGAAATTTTGCTTACAGCTCCTGTAACCTTACGATCGAAAGTGGCTGTGATCAGCCCGCCAAATCCTGGTTGATCGAAAATCACATTTGCACCTGAGAAAGGTGGGAAGGGTCCGCAATTTAACGAACCTCCACAGGCAAGAACCTGCGCCCCGGTGAAATGAACTCCGAAATCGTCAACGTTGAGCGAAAGATCGGGAAGTCCATCAAAACCCAGGGACACTTTCTTCTGTCCCAGTGCTGAGGTCACCGTAAGCGAAAGGAAGAACGCAATTAAAATTATTTTAGACATTGAGTCCTCTAAGAGCTGAAAGAAGCAGTACAGTTCGCCAAGAGGAAGTATTGATGGGACGATTCCCCTAAGCGCGATGGAAATGGATCAAACGAAATCCAGGTTAAGGCAGAGGTTCTGGAGACGGAGATCCTGAGATTTAGAGCGGGCGGACTCTACCACTGCATAAGTAGAGTGTCAAGAATAATTTTTTCGAACTTTTATTTGGTGAGGACTTGGGGCTTACTTCAATAACTCTGGCCTAACGAATGGTCCAAGTGACGCGTTCAAGCCCTCGCGTGACTCGCGAAGCTTTCCAACACCAATACCTGATGGATCAAGGGAGTTTTGTTGGTAACACGATCGTGAAGGTGCTGCCGTGGCCTGAGGTGCTCGCGAGGTTGATTGAGCCGCCGTGGACTTCGACGATCCATTGGGCGATAGAAAGGCCGAGGCCGGCGCCGCCCATTGTGCGCGCGCGCGCTTTGTCGACGCGATAGAAACGATCGAAGACGCGCGGTTGGGCTTCGGCCGGAATGCCGATGCCGGTGTCGCGCACGACGATCTCGGCGTTTCCGTTTTGTCGCACGAGGGCCAATGAGATCTCGCCGCCTGCGGGAGTGTATTTCACGGCGTTGTCCAACAGGTTCAGAAGCATTCGTTTGATCAGATCTTCATCACCATTCAAAGCGATCGATGGAGAATCCTTTTCCAACTTCAATCGCACGCCCTTCCGAAACGCCAGCACCTGCGCGGCGCGCGCACAGTCTCTGACGGCGTCGTTCAATGAAACCCGCTCTTTGTTCAAAGCAGCGCGGGTGTTTATCGGCTGACGCGCAAGAATGAAAAGATCTTCGACGATGCGTGAGAGTCGCTCAGCTTCATCCTGAATTAACGACAACGACTGCTGATATTCATCGACAGTGCGTGTTTTACCGAGCGCAACTTCTGTTTCACCGCGAAGAACGGCTAGAGGCGTGCGGAGTTCGTGAGAAGCGTCGGCAATGAATCGTTGCTGCTCTTTGAAAGCATTCTCGAGTCGAGCGAGTAGCTCGTTGATGGTGGTCGCAAGGTGACCGAGCTCGTCGCGCGAATTCGTCACGTCGAGTCGCGCCGAAAGGTTTTCTGCTGAGATGCGTTGTGTTTGGCTGTTCATCGAAGCGATCGGCGCAAGACTCTTTCGCGCGAGGAAGTATCCGCCCGCAGACGCCAACAACAGGACCAGCAAGACTCCCGCAAACAGATCACGTCGTAGCTCACTGAGTCCATCTTCGATCACGCTCAACGGTTCGGCGACCGCAGCGTATCCAAGCGTTTGGTCCGACGACAACGGAACAACCGTGACTCGCAATCCATTCACACTCGCGTGACTAAAACCTCTCGCACGCGCGTCAGTTAACACGGGGGAAGGAATCGCGATCGTGGAGCCCGCAAGATTTGTTGACGCTGCGATAGGATTGCCTGCGTTATCGCTGAGCTGCACGTAGCGATTCGGGAAAGTTATTTCTGCCAGAACAACCTGGCCGGCTGTGGATTGTGAGTGGGTTTCACCGAGCTCTTCGAGATACGCACTCGCAACTGTCTGCGCGGTCGAGCGCAACGATTCATCCTGTCGTTCGTGAAAGATGCTCCCCGCTGCGTAGTAGATCACGAGCGCAAACGCGATGAGCGAGAGCGCGAGTACGCCCGCATACCAGAGCGTGAGTCTTATGCGAACGGAATCAAGCATGGTTCATCGTACTGCGGAAAACAGTTCACGCAAAGGCGCAAAGAATGGCCGCAAAGGCGCAAAGGCGAGTCAAATTGTTTCTCAGAAGTTCCACGTCAGCGCCACACCGTACTGCCGCGTCTGCCGGCTGTATTGTGGTGTGATCAGCGGCCACCTCGACTTCACGATTCCACCATCGTCGTCTTCAGTAAGTGTCTCGCGATGATGTGCGTGGTACACAAACTTTCCAATGCTGAAACCCAATGCACTGCCGGCGAGCACATCGGACAGATAGTGTTTGTGACCCGTGAATCGCGCCACGCTAACCGCACTCGCAATTCCGTATGCGGCTATTTGCACGGCGGGACGATCTTTGTATTCATGGGCGATGACGGCGGCGACCGCCCATGCCTGCGTGCTGTGTCCGGAAGGAAACGAGCTGCCGCCATCGAAGAACTCACTTCGTTCGCGACCGTCCATTGGCCGCGCACGTTGCGTGATGCCTTTGAGGGCCACTCCTGCAATTATGCTGTTGACGAGGGCTTCAGCACTCAGCAGTCCTGTCTCTCGCGCTCGATAATCGTTGTTCTTACGACCGATCAGATAGAAAGTCCCAGCGACTGCGCCCAGGCCGTAAACCGATCCGGCATGACTGATTGCCTTACTCGCCTTGACCTGACGTTGGGTTTCGAACATCTCGTCGCCCGTAATTCGATCGGTAGTAATCAACGCCATCAAACCGATACCTGCCGGAACAACCCACTTCGTATCCTGGCGTTCGAGATGAAATGGCGCAGTCCAGATCGCTTTCTGATCGCTCAGGATGTTTTTGAAGAACTCGCGTTCGAGTGATGGTGTTGGCGTTGGGGTTGGCGCGGGAGTTTGCGCGTGCAGGGCAACCGTGGTTACCAGTATGAATAGAATGCCGAAGAGGCATTGCGAACTTCTATTTCTTCGCATTTTATGTGACCTTTTGCGCCTTTTCGCGGCTAAGCATTGCGTACACAGTGGGGGTGACGATTAGTGATAATCCTAACGCTATTGTCAACCCACCGATCACAGCGATCGCGAGTGGTTGCAGTAGCTCTGAACCGGCGCCGATCGCGAGCGCCAGAGGCAGCATGCCTAGCATCGCCGCCAGTGACGTCATCAGCACAGGCCTGAATCGTCGACGCCCGGATCGCAGCAGTGCTTCTCGCAACGTATCGCCCGCCGTGAGGCGTTCTTCAACTGCATCGAGCATCAGAATCCCGTTCTTCGCCACGATGCCTACGATCATGATCATCCCCATTAACGACACCACGTTGAGGGTCTTGCCGGTGATGAAAAGCGCCAGCAGCACGCCGCTTAACGCGAGCACTGCGCCGGTGACGATCGCGATCGGATGGGCAAACGATCGAAACTCGATAAGCAAAGTGATGAAGACCAGCATGACGGCAAGGACAAGCGCCATCATCAGCTCACGAAAGCTCGACTGCTGCTCTTCGTAAAGTCCACCAAATTCAACGGTCATTCCGGGTGGTAGCTTCACGTCCTTCGCCAGTTGGTCGCGGATTTGCCGAATGGCCGTGCCGAGATCGCTTCCTTCAAGACGTCCGGTGACAGCGATCATCTGGCGCAGGTTCTCACGCTCGATCTCCGCCTGGCCTTTATCAATGTCGATGTCCGCAACCTGATCGAGCCGGAAGAGTTGTCCGGACGAAGAACGCACTTGCAGCGCTTTCACGTTGTCGAGCGAGGTGCGCACATTCGCCGGAAAGATCACACGTACTTTGATCAACCGGTCCTGTTGCAGGATCGACGACGAGGCATCGCCCGACATCGCGGTCGTGATCGTTGACGCAACATCGTTCGCCGTCACGCCGAATTGCGACGCGCGCAGAGGATCGATCCGGAACGTTACTGCTGGTCCACTGATGACGACGCCGTTCAGCGTGTCGACCACGCCTGAAACTTTCTTGATCGCGCCTTCCACTTCATCTGCCGCCGACTGCAACGCCGCCGCGTCTTCACTAAACAACTTCACCTCGATCGGCTCTGGATTGCCTTGCAGGTCTCCGATCACGTCCGGGACGATGCCGACAAACTCGGTGTCTAGTGCCGGTACTGACTCAGCGATCTCATCGCGAAGCTCCGCGATCACTTCCTGCGTGCTGCGTTTGTGACCAGGCTTCAGCTTGACGGCGAAGTCTCCGGTGTTCGGTTCGGTCACGAACAGACCCATCTCCAAACCCGTGCGCCGCGAGTAGCTCTCGACTTCCGGCGTCTTCATCAACAACTCCTCGACGTGCTGAAGCATGCGATCGGTTTCCGCGAGTGAAGATCCGGGCGGTGCGAGATAGTCGAGTATGAAAGCACTCTCGTCGAACTCCGGTAAAAACTCAGAGCCGAGCACATTGTAAAGCGCATACGAACCCGCGAGCACCAGAACCATCGCGAGCCCGACGATCCATCGTCGATCGAGTGCGACACCGAGCACGATTTCGTAACGCCTGATGATCGCGCCGAGAACTCTGCCGTGAGACACTTCGTCTCCGGCGTCATCGCCTGGTCTCGCTCTGACGAATCGTTCCGCCAGCACCGGAGTGAACGCCAAAGCAAGCACGAGCGACGTCAACAAAGCGACTGCCATCGTCAACGCAAGTGAACGAAAGAAAACTCCAGTGACGCCCGTCAACAAGGTCAACGGCAGGAATACAACGACCGGTGTGATCGTCGAACCGATAATCGGAACGGTGATCTCGGAAACCGCGCTTTGCACTGCTTCGTGTCGTGACTCGCCGCGCGACATGTGCGTGTAGATATTTTCGACAACGACAATCGCGTCGTCGATGACGAGACCAATCGCGGCAGCGACACCTCCGAGCGTCATCAAATCGAAACTCAGCCGCGCGAGCCACATCGCGAGAAAGGTGACGAGTATCGTCACGGGTATCACGACGATTGCGACGAGCGTCGTGCCCCAGTTGCGCAGAAACGCATAAAGGATCACGACCGAGAGCAAGAGGCCGATGAGAATCGAGTCGCGCACTGAGTTGATCGAGTCGCGCACGAGCAGCGATTGATCGTAATAAGCCGCAACATGCACGTCTTTCGGGATCTGCCCGCGCATCGCATTCAACGCGGCTTTCACGTTGCCGACAACCTCAACCGTATTTGCATCCGGTTGTCGATTGATGTTGACGAGCGCGGCTGGATGACCATCCGCGGTGACGATCGTGTACTGCGGTTCCACGCCGGGTGAGACTGTCGCCACGTCTGACACGAGCACCGGCGCGTTGTTAACCGTTGCTATGACGATGCCGTTGAGCTCGTCCGGTCTTCGCGCCTGGCCGCTGATCAGCGCCAGCTCGAGCTGGTGGTTTTCTTCGATCAGACCAGGCGAGACGATGATGTTTGAGTTGCGAATCGCTTCCGCGACTTGTTGTGCAGAAACGTTGTGGGCCGTCAGCTTTTCGGGATCGATCGTGACGTGAAATTCGCGTGTCTTGCCGCCTGCGACGCCGACGATCGCGACGCCCGGCAAGCGCGCGAGTTGTGGTCGCACGATGTAATTTGCGAGATCGGTGAGTGTGGCCTGATCGCGTTTGTCTGACGTGACGCTGTAGCCGACGACTGGAAACACAGCGAAGGTGAGGCGATCGATGTTTCGAATCTCGGCCGTGGGTGGCAGCGAGGTCAGCAGTTGTGACATTCGTGCCTGGACCAGGCTCAGTTCCTGATTGATGTCGCCGCTCCAGGTGAAGTAGAGACTGATCTCGGTCGAGCCACGCGCGGTCTTCGACTTGATACGCGCGATGCCGGGAATGCCGTTCATCGCCTCTTCGATTGGACGCGTGACTGAAACGAGCGTCTGTGAAGCGGGCGCCTCACCGTTATCGACGATGATGACGATGCGAGGGAAGTCAGTTTCCGGAAAGACAGCGATCGGCAGTTGCGTCGCAGCGTATAGCCCGGCAGCACACAACAACGCCACGATCACGAGGATCGCGCGCGACTGCTGTGAAACTATGCGGGCAAGTGCCATCAAGGTTCTTTCTGATCCGTTTTATCCTCTTCCTGATCCGCGTTCATCCGTGTTTCGACTTTCGTTCCATCGGGCAGCGCGTAGTTTCCTTCGATCACCACAGTTTCGCCGCCTTTGAGACCTTCGACGATCTCGATCTTGGCAGGCGTGCGAATGCCGATCGTCACTTTCGTTTCGTGCGCCACATTCTGATCATCTACAACCATCACGGTTCCTTCGCTTGCGTTACTCGTTTCGAGTGTGACTGCAGAAGCAGGCACGACGACCGCATCGTTTTTGGAGTTCGCTGCGATCGTGACTTGCGCGGCGCCGTTCGCACGCAGCTTACCGTCGCCATTGCCCAGCGTGACCCAGACTTCAACTGTGCGATTCGTTGGATCGCTCGATCGACTCAAGAGCGTGACTTGTCCATGCATCTCTTCGGCTGAGGTGTCGGTCGGGACGACGGTTACCGTGTCGCCCGTTTTCACTTGCGCGACAGCCGTGTCTGAGAAGGGGGCTTTCACAATGACGGTGCTTGTGTCAGCGATCGTCACGAGCTTTCCACCAGCGGAAGCGAACTCTCCCTCATACTGGAATTGATCCGTGACGATGCCGGTGATCGGCGAGCGAATCGTGGCGTAGCTTAATTGGGCGTCGAGCGTGGCGAGGTGTTGTTGCGCCTGTGCGGTGCGGGCGGCCGCGAGTGCGCGATCGTTCGGGTTCAGTGAGTGGGCTCGTAGCGCGACTGTTTGTTCTTCGAGACGAAGCTCGTCTTCGGCTGTCGTTAAATCAAGTTGCGAGGCTTCGAGATCTTTTTTCGAGATGCCGCCTTTGTCATAGAGCGCACGGCGTCGCTCGAAGGTGGCGCGCGCATTGTTGACCTTTGCGCGCGCGTCGTTCAGTGCTTTTTGATCTTCGGCGTTTGTTTTGGGAATCGTGCCCGTGACGAGACTGCGTTCGTTCGCGCGTGCTTCGTTGAGCGCTGCGACCGCTTCTGCCCGTTGTGCCTGAAGATCGCGTGATTCGAGGACGGCGATCACTTCGCCGGCGCGCACGAGTTTGTTCTTCAACAGCGCCATCGATTTGATCTGCGCGCTGATCTTTGCGCCGACGTCAGCTTTTTCACGCGGCCAGATCGTGCCCACGGCGGTGACGGGCGCGGCGATCGTTTCCTTTTCAGCTTTGACGACTTTGACGCTGACTGTTGGCGTTACTTCGGTTTCTGCTTCCGTTTTTGAGCGTCGCACACGCCACACGATCAGGATCGCGATGAGCACGACCACGAGGCCCATAACGATCAGCACGATGTTTCGCTGGTGATGGATTTTTTCGCTCATATTTCTCAGAGCGGGTGGCCACGGAGGGCCACCCCTACAGTTGTTTCCAAGTTGTCCGCCCAGTTTCCAAGTTGGGCGCCCGGAGGGCAATTGGACGTTGCGTGAACAACTGTAGGGGCGGCCCTCCGTGGCCGCCCGTGCTTTAACGCCCCGTGGCCTGTTTCAATCGCGCGAGCGCGGTTTGGTAATCGAAGATTGCCTGGTAAAGCGCATTGCGTTGCTCGACGAGCGTTGTTTCGGCATCAGTAACTTCAACAATCTGTGCTTCACCAGCGCGATAACGCGCTATCGATGCCGTGACGTTGTCTTCTGCTTTTGCGACGCCTTCACGCGCAACGTCGATCCGTGTTTTGGCGCTGTCGACTTGCGCTCGCGCCGCGTAAAACTGTTGCGTAAAACCACGTAAAGCGATCGTTTGCTCGTTCTCCGCGAGATCTGCACGCAGACGCGCCTGGCGCTCACGACTTCGTGTCGCGCCCCAATCAAAAATCGGAATCGAAAACGTAATCGCTGCGGATACTCCAGTGTGTTCCTTCAACCGCGGCGCTTTGAGCGAGTCAGTGTCAAAGCCGCCGTTTAACGAATACGAAAGTGAAGGCAAACGATCCGCGTGAGCGATACGTATCTCCTCTTGCGCGGCTCGTAGCTGTTGTTCGAGCTGAATGAACTCGGGCCGGCGCGAAACCTCGTCAGCTTTGAACTGCTGGTAATCGGTATCTACGGGAATGTCTAACGCCAAATCCGTCGTGTTGATGGGCCTTGAGAATTCATATCCGACGAAGACTCGCAACGCACCGGCCGCGACTTCTTCGTTTGCGCGCGCGCGTTCCAACTCATCGCGACGCGTCAGTGTTTGCAAATGCGCGCGCGTCACATCAACCGAAGCGACTTCGCCGCCACTCAAAAGCAAAGATGTCGTGCGTTCAAACTCTTCAGCGGCAGCGAGATTTCTCTCTGCTGCGCTACGCTGCGCACTGGCGAGTGCAAGTCCGTAATAAGTCTCGATCACAGCCTGGGCCAACGCGCGTTTCGCTGCTTCAGTGCCGGCGTGTGCTGCAGCCATCAGCGCGCGACCGCGTGCGAGCGATGCGCGCAAACGTCCGGCGATGTCGAAATCTCCGGAGACGTTCACTAATGCATCCGTGACACCAATGCCGTCCGCAGAGACGAAACTCGGTGCACGCGGCTCGCCGCGCGGCAGGCCCAACGCCGGCGACGTGTAGATGTAACTCAGCGGCGTCGTAACTTTCGGCAGAAACGCAGCCCGTGCTTGTCGCACGTCTTCTGCGGCGATGCGTTCGTTGATTGCTGCTGTCTGAAACGTCGACGCCTGTGCGTTTGCGAGGCGCAACGCGTCATCGAGTGAAAGGGGGGCAGGTGTTTGTGCTTGTAACGTTGAGAGGCACAGAAACGCGAAGAGTACCGCAAGGGGGAATTCCTTCGGTCTTGCTCGCTTCGTCATACTCGTACCGTTACGGGGGGCGAGTATAGCCGGGCGAACCTTAACGGAAGATTAATAGACGGTGGCAAATTAATGGCGAACGTCGAGTATGTAGCCTTCGCCGCGGCGCGTGTGAAGCAGTTTGAGCGAGTGTTTTCCGTCGATTTTTTTGCGCAGGCGATTCATGTAGACCTCGATCGTATTTGAAAACGGATCGAAGGTGTCGTCCCAAACGTGAGCCGCGATTTCCGCGCGTGAGACGAGTTGGCCCGCGCGTCGCGCGAGATACTCGAGCAACGCGTATTCTTTCGCTGTCAGTTGGACCTCGTGATTGGCGCGTGAGACGCGGTGGCTGATCGAGTCGACGAGGAGATCGCCGATCTCGAGCACGTCAGGGCGGAGTTGCGAGTCGCGTCTGAGCAGCGCGTGAATGCGTGCGAGCAGCTCGCGGAATGAAAATGGTTTGGTGAGATAGTCGTCGGCGCCGGCGTCAAATCCGGTGATGCGATCGTCGATCGCCGCACGTGCGGTAAGCATGAGGATCGGAGTTGTGTCACCGCGCGTTCGCAGTTCGCGGCAGACTTCATAGCCGTCATGCTTTGGCAATAGCACGTCGAGAACGATGATATCGTAGTCGTTGATCGCCGCCTGATAAAGCCCCGCCTCACCATCCTGAGCGACGTCGACGGCGTAGCTATTCTCACGCAACCCCTTCGCGATCACTCCCGCCATGCGGGGGTCGTCTTCAACAACCAGTATTCGCATAAGGATTTCTCTGTGCAATCTCTGTGTTCTTTGTGTCTCTGTGGTGAGGGTTAACCACAGAGACACAAAGAACACAGAGGTTGCACAGAGAAGAAAGTTTACTCCCTGCGCTTGGTGCGACTCTTTTGTGCGGCGACGTCCACCTGATGCGCGGCTTCGTCGATCTCGTCGATGTTGATTGCTTCTTCGACCGCACGATGATCGCGACGCTGGGTGGTCCACAACTGCCGCTGGTGCGCGAGTTCTTGCGCAAGTGGCTCGTAGATCTCGCGGCGGCCTTCATCGTCGGCGTAGCCCCACAAACCGCTGTAACAATGACGGTCGTCGCCCCAACCGGGATAGTCCATGATCGGATACAGACACAACGCTTCCAGCTCAACACCTGCAGCCGCCGCCGCGCGCGCCTCCTGACCGATATAGCGCAACCACGCCGGCCGCGCGTCGCCCTCGATGCCAGTCTCCGCGATGAAGATCGGTCGACGATATCGCTCATAAGCTTCATGCAGCATCTCGCGTACGGGCCGGTGCAGCGGATGCGAAGGCGGCAGCAACACGTCCTTACGACGGCGCGACGCCGGCGTGTGCGGATCCTGGTGAATCCACTGATTGTTTGAGTAGTAATTCACGCCGAGCAGATCGAGATACTCGGGACGACCACCGAGCTCAGGACAGATTCTTCCACTCAGCATGTCCCAGGCCTGGAACTGCGACATCCGGTAACCTTCTGCCGCCGCCGCCTCTTCCGGATAATCCGGATCGACAGCGATATGAATGATCGGTTCCGCGTGACAAATGCGCGCGCGTGGATCGACTTCGCGCACAGACTCAATCGCAGCGATCGCCGCGCGTACGAGTTGGGCTTTGAGCTCCGGACCGCGCTGTTTAGCGAATGGATTCAGGAACCCTGCGTCACCTCCGCCCCAAGCCACAAACGAGATCTCATTCGCCGGCGTGACGTAAATCGGTCCGCCCGACTCTTCGAGAATGACTGCGGCAGTGGCGCGTGCGAAGCGTGCAAAACGCTCGACAAACGCGGCGCTCCAGATGTTGAGGCCGTCCGGCCAACCGTAATGAAATAAATCCCAGATGACTTGTGTTTGCGTCTCGCGCGCCGCACGCAACATCGGAACGAGGCTGGAAAAGTCGTAGCGAAAAGGCGACTTCTCGATCAGATGCCAGCGCACACCATCGCGCGCCGTGCGTATACCAACGTCCTGTAAACGCGCGTAATCTTCGCGGGCAAACTCGCCGTGCCGTGTTGATGTGATGAGGTCGAGCCGTTGTCCGGCAAAGCGTCCGAGCGCTTTACGCCGTGGCAGTCGATGCGTCGAGCACTCGAAACCGCCCATCCAAAAGCTCTGGAAGACCGAACTGTCTACCGGAGCGCGCGAAATATCCGTGTTCTCTAAGATGCTACTCATACGACGTAATCATACACATGGTGAAGCGCGTCGCAACTGTGGGTTTTTAATGCGGATTTAGTGAGTCTTCCGGGACGGGTTGAAGATGTTATCGGAGACTTTTATCGGGCCCTTCGCTTCGTGACCTCGATTTTGTCTCTCATGTATTGACGTAAGCTTCAATTTTCCTCCAGCCGTTTGCAAAGCCGGAGGAGCTAAAGGTTCTCTTCTGTTCTCAATGATAACTCTACCATTCTTTCCAGAAGCTGGTCTGGTGGTAAGCCCACGAAATTCTTAAGTACCAGTTCCTTGGCATATAGGCGAATCAGATAGCGAAGTTTCAGTGCCCTGGTGCGCGATACGTAAACAAAGTCGCGGTGCCCGTTATTGATGACGATCACGTTCCGGTTAGTGTCATATCTCGACCGCCACGAGTCGCCGGGAGC
>DATFDT010000130.1:0-14484 GCA_035251975.1 Pyrinomonadaceae bacterium
CGCAAAGCGGGTGACAGCATAAAGCCTGGGGCGCAAGCCCCAGGATCGTAAGCCGCAAAACAATGTGAGCCCGCGAAGCGGGTGACAGCATAAAGCCTGGGGCGCAAGCCCCAGGAATAGCGAGCATAAAAACGAATGAGCCCGCGAAGCGGGCGACAGCCCAAAGGTATCACGCGCTGTCGCCCGCTTCGCGGGCTCACATTGTGGGGGGCTTATGATCCTGGGGCTCGCGCCCCAGGCTTTATGCTGTCGCTCGCTTCGCGGGCTTCGGTCACGCCCGCTTCGCGGGCTTACATGCCTTTGTAGTCTGGACCGCCGCCGCCTTCGGGCGTTACCCAGTTAATGATCTGGTACGGGTCCATGATGTCGCAGGTCTTGCAGTGAACGCAGTTTGAGAAGTTGATCTGCAAACGCCGCTTGCCGTTTCCACCGTCTTCAACCATCTCGTACACCGCCGCCGGACAGAAACGCTGACACGGGTTTCCGTACTCCTCTGCACAACGCGTCGAACAGATATTCGTGTCGAGCACGTGCAGGTGGGTCGGCTGATCCTCGTCATGGCCCACCGCTGCGTGATAGACGTCGGTAACTTTATTGAACGTCAGCTTGCCGTCGAAGCGCAGGTCCTTGTAACGCTGCTCGATCCGGTCGCCTCGATACCCATACGCAGACAACTTCTTCATCTCTTCGTGACCAGCGACAGCCGCATCGCGATCGAAGATTCCCCATGCGCGCCCGCCGGTTACGAATTGCAAACCGGCATTGATCAGACCGGGCCAGCGTCCATGTTTGAAGGCCGCGTGAAAGTTTCGCACCTTGCGCAGCTCGGGAACGATCCAACTGTCGTTCACGACCTGCTCGTACTTCTGCAACTGTTTCGCCGAGTAATCACCTGCTTTCAACGCCTCGAAGATCACTTCAGCCGCGAGCATACCGCTCTTGATTGCAGAGTGAATTCCCTTCAATCGCTGCGGATTGAGAAGTCCGGCGCAGTCGCCGGCCAGCAGCACTCCATCAGCGTACATGCGTGGCATCGCGAAGTAACCACCCGCCGTGACAGTCTTCGCGCCGTAGCGAATCATCTTGCCGCCTTCGAGCAGTTTCGCGATGTACGGATGAGTCTTGTAACGCTGAAACTCAGCATGCGGATCGATCAGGGGATCTTTGTAATCGAGTCCGGTGACGTAGCCGATGTTCACGACATTGTTTTGCATGCCGTAGATCCAGCCACCGCCGTACGTCGACGTGTCTGACGGAAAGCCGAGCGTGTGTGTGACACGTCCGGCCGGGTAACGATCGTCCGGCAACTCCCAAAGTTCTTTTACGCCGACGCTGTAGGTTTGCGGCTCGCGTCCTTCATCGAGTCCGAGACGCTCGACTAATTTTTTCGTGAGCGAGCCACGTGGTCCTTCGCCGAGCACTGTCACCTTCGCGCGCAGATCGACGCCCGGCTCGTAATTGGCTTTGCGCTTCCCTTCCTTGTCGATGCCTTTATCACCGGTGCGCACTCCGAGCACGCGATCGTTGTCGTCGTAGAGCAAGTCAGCGCCGGGAAACTCCGGAAAGATGTTGACGCCCGCTTCTTCAGCCTTCTCGCCAAGCCAGGCCGTCAAACGATTGAGCGAGACGATGTAATAGCCGTGATTCTTGAGCGGAGGCGGCGTGATTGGCGATCGCAGCGCGAATTTCGGAGTGAGATAGAGAAAGTAATCTTCTTTTACGGGCGACTCGAGTGGCGCGCCCTGTTCTTCGAAATCCGGAATCAGCTCGCGCAATGCTCGCGGATCCATCACCGCGCCGGAAAGTATGTGCGATCCGACCGCCGCGCCCTTTTCGATCACTGCGATCTCGATGTCGCCGAGGGATTTGTCTTCTTTGACCAGTCGTGCGAGATGCAGCGCGCCGCTCAAGTTGGCTGGGCCGGCGCCTACAAACACGACATCAAACTCTAACGTTTCTCGTTCCATATCCACAGATTACACAGAACACGCCAATTGGTTCAATTCGCGAAACGGGGTAATCTGTTCGTATGCCAAATCATCTTATCAACGAGACCAGTCCTTATCTCCTGCAGCACGCTAACAACCCGGTTGATTGGTACCCGTGGGGCGAAGAAGCGTTTGAAAAAGCGCGCCGCGAGAACAAGCCCGTCCTGCTCAGCATTGGTTATTCGGCGTGTCACTGGTGTCACGTGATGGCGCACGAGTCGTTTGAGAACGAAGACATTGCGCAGCTCATGAACGAGAACTTCGTGAACATCAAAGTCGATCGCGAGGAGCGCCCGGATCTCGACCAGGTCTACATGAACGCCGTCCAGATGCTGACCCATCACGGCGGTTGGCCGATGACGGTTTTCCTCACTCCAGATGCCGTCCCGTTTTATGGCGGCACATATTTTCCGCCGCAGGATCGCTACAACATTCCCGGTTTTCCGAGGGTTTTGATTGGCGTTGCTGAGGCTTATCGAGAGCGTAAGGAGGATATTCAGCAAACAGGCGATTCGCTAATCACCGAGTTGCGCCGCTTGAGTGAAACAGGCGGTTCCGATAATCCGATCGAGCCGGAGCTGCTCGATGCCGCTTACACCGGCATGATCAGAAATTACGACTCGGTTAACGGTGGCTTCGGTGGCGCGCCAAAATTTCCACCTGCGATGTCGCTCGAGTTTCTTTTGCGCACCTACGCACGCACCGGCAACCGCGACGGACTCCAGATGGTTACCCATACGTGCAGCAAGATGGCGAACGGCGGCATTTACGATCAGCTCGGCGGCGGTTTCCATCGCTACTCGACCGACTCGCGCTGGCTCGTCCCGCACTTCGAGAAGATGCTCTACGACAACGCACTGCTCTCGCGTCTATATCTTCACTACTTCCAGGTAAGCGGCGATGAACAGGCACGTGCGACGGTCGAGGGCATTCTCGATTACGTGCTACGCGAGATGACCCATCCCGAAGGCGGGTTTTATTCGACTCAGGACGCCGACTCGGAAGGTCACGAAGGAAAGTTCTTTGTCTGGGACATTCAGGAAATCCGCGACGTGCTCGGCGAGACTGCGGCTGCACGTTTCTGCGATTACTACAACATCACCGAGGTAGGTAACTTCGAAGGCAAAAACATCCCAAACGTCACGCGCACACTCGAAGACGTCGCGGTCGCGCACAGGCTTTCCGTAGGCGAACTGCAAGCTTCGTTGAACGAAAGCAAGCGAATCCTCTTCGAGCGTCGCGAAAGGCGCGTCAAACCCGATCGCGATGAAAAAATCATCACCGCCTGGAACGGGCTGATGATGGCGAGTTTTGCTGAGGCTGGCATCGTTTTGAATCGCCCCGAGTACACAGAAGCCGCGAGCAAAAACGCGGAATTTGTACTCTCAAACCTGCGCCAGGACGGAATGCTTCTACGCACCTGGAAAGACGGGCAGGCTAAGTTCAATGCCTATTTGGAAGACTACGCATTCCTCGCTGAAGGCTTACTCACCCTGTTTGAAACCACTGGAGAATTCCGCTGGCTCACGAAGTCGCTGGCGTTGACGGTGCAGATGGTCGCCGAATTCTGGGATGATGACGCCGGTGCTTTCTTTTTCACAGGTAAATCTCACGAAAACCTGATCGTGCGTTCCAAGGATTTCTTCGATAATGCGACGCCATCCGGCAATTCGGTGGCCGCCATGCTCCTGCTCAGGCTCGCAATCCTCGACGGGAAAGAGAAGTTCCGTAATTTGGCTACGGCGACGTTTCGGGAGATCGCCGATCAGGTGCGGCGGTATCCTTCCGGCTTTGGATACGCTCTTTCCGCCGTGGATTTCCTGCTCTCGACTCCGAAGGAAGTGGCAATCGTCGGAAATAATCCGTTTGACATTCAGCCAATGCTCGCTGAAGTTTGGAGTCGCTATTTGCCAAACAAGGTCGTGGCCGCGAGTTTTGGCGTTGATGTGATTCCACTTTTGGAGGGCCGCACGCCCGTAAACGGTCTGCCAACGGCGTACGTTTGCGAACATTACACCTGCAAACAGCCAGTTACAGAGATTTCTGCGCTACGAGAACAGCTTTAGACAAAAACTTCCATTGAAAATCGGGCGTTTTTCCTCTATATTGTCCGCTGTGCCAAACAGTGTTGGCACCATACCAAGCGCTAATCACTCACAATTCGTACGAAGAAGGATTGGGCCCCAGCAATGCTGCAAACCAACTGGAAGAGCACCGCGCTCATGGGCGGAATTTCTGCCGTGAGCGCTCTTTTGCTTTTGTCAGCCGCAGTCGCCACCGTTGACCTCGCATTGTTCACCAATATCGGAATTGGATCATGGCTACTCTTACTCGGAATCGCGATCGCATCGAGCCCGCTGACTGTCCGTGTGGCCAGCGACGACGGCATCCTTCGCAGCCGCGAATCGATCGCCGACTCGTTCGTGTTGCTCGCGGTCATGCTCTACGCGGTGCCGCCGTCAAACACCGCTGGTCCAGCAGTGCTGCTCGCGGCGGTTGTTGCTTTCGTTTCCACTTATCGCATTGCCACGAATCGCGAGGTCGTGCTCAAGACCGGCATGGCCGTGGTCTCGACGTTTATCGCCGCCTCGCTGTACGGTGCGCTGATCGATCTGTTTGCCGGGCAAAGTGAGCTGCCTGCGCAGGGCGCGCTACCATTGAACGTTTACCTGATCCCGCTACTCGTCGTCGCCGCTCTGCAGTACGCTCTCAGCACGATCGCTACCGCATGGTTCATTAGTTTCGAAGCCGGTAAGTTCACGTTCATTCCTACTCCGGAAACCGTCGTTTGGACTCTCACTACAAAACTCGCCGGCGCAGCTTCAGCTTCGCTCTTCTACGCGGCCGTTCTGAACCAGACCCTTGCATACGCTGTTCTCGGTTTATTGATCTCCTTACTGGTCTATCTTCTCTATCGCTTCAACGAGCGACGTCTCGAACAGATCCGCGACGCCGAGGCTGAGCGACGCCGTCACGTCGAAGAGATGGCGGAGATTCACATGAACACGATCGAGTCGCTCGCGATTGCGATCGACGCCAAGGATCAAACGACTCACGGTCACGTTCGCCGTACACAGCTTTACGCGACGCAGATGGGCAAGCTCTTCAACGTCTCCGAATCCGAGCTGCGCGCGCTCCACGCCGGTGCGTTGCTGCACGACATCGGAAAGCTCGCGGTGCCTGAGTACATCCTGAACAAGCCGGGCAAACTCACGGAAGCCGAGTTTGCGAAGATGAAGATTCATCCGGTTGTCGGCGGCGACATTCTCAAGCGCGTCAACTTCCCTTACCCGGTCGAAGACATCGTCCGTTATCACCACGAGAAGTGGGACGGCAGCGGCTATCCCAAAGGTCTCAAAGCCGAAGGGATTCCACTCGTCGCGCGCATTATCTCTGTCGTCGATTTTTACGATGCGACGCGCTGTGATCGTCCGTATCGCAAGGGAATGAAGCGCGAAGAGTCGCTCGCACTGCTGCGCAGCATGGTTGGAAGCGCATTCGATCCGAAGGTGGTCGATATGTTTGTCCAGCACGTCGAAGAGTTTGATCGAATGATCGACTCGCAGGACATCAAGGAGCAGGTTGCCTCCGCGCCGACGGAAGACACGCAAACAGCCACGAAACCGGACGCGGGCCTCGCGCCGGATATTCTGGGCGTTACTGAAGAGGGCTCGCCGTTCCGATCGATCAGCGACGCGCAGAGAGAAGTTTTTGCGTTACACGAGATCGCGCAGACGATCGGCTCGTCGCTCAATCTCAGTGATACCGTCACGCTCGTCGCGAACAAGTTGCGCGCGATCGTGCCATTTGACACGTGCGTGATTTATCTCGTCGACGATCCGTCGGGTAAAGCGATTGCGGCGCACGTCTCGGGCGAAGAAGTTGAAGTGTTCAAGCGACGCCGGATCAACATCGGCGACGGCATTACGGGTTGGGTGATCGCGAATGCGCGTTCGATGTGTAACGCGTCGCCGGATCTCGATCTGATCGGCATTCCCGATGAGATCGTGAAGCGTTACCGCGGCGTGCTCGTGTCGCCGTTGCAGCGCGAAGACGGCGCGTTCGGTGCGATCGCGCTCTACTCGCAAAGTCGCACGTCATACTCGACGGAGCACGTGCGTTTGCTGGAATCAGTTTGCCAGCACGCGTCGAGCGCACTCAACAATGCTTTGACTTACGAGAAGACGCGCGACAGCGCTTTGATCGATCCGTTGACCGAACTGCCAAACGCCCGCGGCTTCTACATGATGCTCGAGCAGCGTATAGCAGAATGTCAGCGCATGAATCGTGAGCCGGTGGCAGTCGTCTGCATGGACATCGACGACTTCAAGATCGTGAACGATAAGTATGGTCACTCGATTGGCGATCGCTTGCTTGCGAGCGTGGCGGGCGTCGTTCGTCGCGAGCTACGGCAGATGGACATCCTGACTCGTTATGCGGGCGATGAGTTTGTCGCGATCATGCCGATGGCGTCGAGCAAGATGGCGGCCTCGATCAGTGAGCGCATGCGGAATGCGGTCGAGGATCAGCTCTTCTCAGTCCGCACCGGCACGATGGTCGGTCTGGGCGTAAGCCTCGGCGTCGCCTGCTTCCCGGATGATGGTGAAACGAGTGAGGAGCTTCTGAGCGCGGCCGCCCGTCGGATGCAAACCGACAAGAACAGCCGCAAAGCGATTCTCACGGTCGCAGGAGCGGGCGTCAGCTCGATCGACATGATGACCTAAAATCAAACGCACGTGGAGCTTAGAATATAGGTCCTATACGACATATAGGGCCTATATTTCGTTTCTGCGGGCCTCTCGCTTATAATCCGACGATTCATGAGCAAACAAACAGCAGCACCACCTTCAGCCGCTAAAGCCGAAGAGCAGCAGAGCTCTACGGGCGCCGGCGTTATTGACGCACCTCAGGAAGTAGACCCCCAACTCCTTAAGAAGGAACGAGACCAGGCCAAGGAACGGCAGAAAGACCGTCTCAGCGGTCTCGACAAGAATCAACTCATCGAACTGTACCGCCAGATGCTTCTGATCCGTCGCTTCGAAGAGAAATCGGCGGAAGTTTACGTCGCGGGCAAGATCGGCGGCTTCTGTCACCTCTACATCGGTCAGGAAGCAGTCGGCGTGGGCACGATCTCCGCTATCAGAAAAGACGATTATGTGCTCGCCAGCTACCGCGAACACGGTCTCGCGCTCGCCAAAGGAATGTCAGCCCGAGCGATCATGGCCGAGCTTTTTGGCAAAGCCACCGGCTGCTCGAAAGGCAAAGGCGGCTCGATGCACATGTTCGACAAGAGCCTCGGCTTTCTCGGCGGGCATGCGATCGTCGGCGGTCAGATTCCACTCGCGACCGGAACCGCTTTCGCGACGAAATACCAGGGCACGGATCAGGTAACGCTCTGTTACTTCGGTGAAGCAGCCGTCAACCAGGGCGCGTTTCACGAGTCGCTGAACATGGCCCAGCTTTGGAAATTGCCGTGCATTTACATCTGCGAGAACAACCAGTACGGCATGGGCACTTCCCTCGCCCGAGCGATGTCTCTGCAAAATATCGCCCAAAAAGCCTGCGCCTACAACATGGCTTCGGAGTTTGTCGACGGCATGGATGTGCTTGCCGTTCGCGAGGCGACGTTGCGCGCCGTCGAACGCGCTCGCAAAGAGTACCTGCCGACCCTCCTCGAAATTCGCACGTATCGATTTATGGGCCACTCGATGTCTGACCCAGGTAACTACCGCACGCGAGCCGAAATCGAGAAGTACCAGGAGCGCGATCCAATCAAGCTTTTCTCTGCGAGCCTGCTTGAAGAAAAGATCGTGGACCAGAAAGCGTTGGACGAGATCGACCGCAAGATACATGAAGAGGTCGAAGATTCACTGCGTTTTGCTGACGAAAGCCCCTTGCCCGATCCGAAGGAGCTCTACACAGACGTCTACGCGAACCCAATCGAACCAGGCCGCAAATAGAACCAAAACATGGCAACAATCACAATCCGCGAAGCACTTAATCAGGCCCTCCGTGAAGAGTTGGCCCGAGACGAAAAAGTTTTTCTCATGGGCGAGGAAGTCGCCGAGTACGACGGCGCTTACAAAGTCACCAAAGGCCTCCTGCATGAGTTTGGCAGCAAGCGAGTCATAGATACACCGATTACGGAGCTCGGCTTTGCCGGTGTAGGTGTCGGCGCAGCGATGGCTGGGCTGAGGCCCATAATCGAGTTCATGACGTTCAACTTCTCGATCCTTGCTACCGATCAGATCATCAACTCCGCTGCGAAGATGCTTTACATGTCGGGCGGACAGTTCAACATTCCGATCGTGTTTCGTGGCCCGAGCGGCTCGGCGTTCCAGGTTTCGTCGCAGCACTCGCAGGCGATCGAGTCGTGGTATGCATACTTTCCGGGGCTGAAAGTCGTGATGCCGTCGACGCCGGCAGACGCGAAAGGTCTTTTGAAGTCTGCGATTCGCGACGATGATCCTGTCATCTTTATGGAGCAGGAGCGGATGTACGGGCAAAAGGGAGAAGTGCCGGACGATCCGGATTTCACGATTCCGCTCGGTGTGGCTGACGTCAAACGCGAAGGAAAAGACGTCACGATCGTCGCGCGCTCGTTGATGGTGCCGGTTGCATTGAAGGCCGCGGAGCAACTCGAGCAGCAGGGCGTTTCGTGCGAGGTGATCGATCCGCGAACCATTCGGCCACTGGATATCGACACGATTGTCGCGTCAGTGAAGAAGACGAACCGCGTCGTGATTGCGGAGGAGTCGCACCCGATCTGCGGTGTGGGCGCGGAGATTAGCGCTGAGATCATGGAGCGTGCGTTTGATTATCTCGACGCGCCGGTGAAGCGCGTTTCGGGCGTTGATGTGCCGATGCCGTATGCGAAGAATCTCGAGAATCTCGCGATACCGGATGTGAATCGGATCGTCGCTGCTGTTCGCGAAGTTGCTTATTTGGATTAGTCCTTTCTACAGATTGCACAGATTATGGCAACCAAAGTAATCATGCCGAAGCTCTCCCCAACGATGGAGGAGGGACAGATCTCGCGTTGGTTGAAGAAAGAAGGAGACAAGGTCTCCATGGGCGAGCCGCTCGCCGAAATCGACACCGACAAAGCGACAATGGAAATGCAGGCACTCGGCAACGGCGTGCTGCGAAAGATCCTTATCGGCGAAGGACAGTCAGCGCCGTTGGGACAACTGATCGCCGTGATCGGCGAGCCGGACGAAGATATCGCGTCGTTGTTGTCTGAAGCGCCTGCTAAGCCACAGGTCCAGGAACAGAAGGAAACGGATGTACCGCCACCCGCGCCTGATGCGACTCAGCCACAGCCGCAGTTACAGGACCAGAAGGAAGTTGGCCGACCACCAACTGCGCCTAATCTGGCGCCTGCGAATGGTCGCCAGCCGCAAGGTTCCGATTCAGGACGGATGATAGTTTCACCGCTGGCCGCGCGTATGGCTGCTGAGGCTGGTATCGATTTGCGTTCGCTGCAAGGCAGTGGACCAGGCGGGCGCATCATTAAGCGAGACATCGAAGCAGCAATCAGCCAGCCTAAAGCCGCGCCGGCGCCTTCATACGTCCAGCAAGCAGGCGCGTCAGCTTATCGAGACGAGCCCGCCAGTCAAATTCGCCAAACGATTGCGAAGCGACTCGTCACGTCGCTCGGGCCCGTGCCGCACTTCTTTCTCACCGCCGAGATCGAGATGGATCGCGCGGCGGAAATGCGTAAAGGCATCAACGCGCTCGATCCCGATCTGAAGATCAGTATCAACGACATCATCATCAAGGTTGCGGCAGCAGCGCTGATTCAACATCCGCAAGTGAATGCGTCGTTCCAGGAAAAGATTGTCCGTTACTACGAACATGCTGAGGTTGGCGTGGCAGTGGCGATTGAGGATGGATTGATCACGCCTGTGGTTCGCGCTGCAGATCAAAAATCGTTGAGCCAGATCGCGGGGGAAGTTCGCGAGCTGGCGGAACGTGCGCGATCGAAGAAATTGAAGCCCGAGGAGTACACGGGCGCGACTTTCTCAGTCAGTAATCTTGGGATGTTTGGGATTGATGAGTTCACGGCGGTTATCAACCCGCCTGAGGGCGCGATACTGGCTATCGGCGCGATGAGTGCAAAACCTGTAGTGCGTGAGAATGAGATCGTGATCAGGCAGATGATGCGCGTGACGATGTCGTGCGATCACCGCGTAATCGACGGCGCCACAGGGGCGAAGTTCTTACAGACGTTCAAGAAGATTTTAGAGAACCCCTTATACCTCGTCGTCTAAGTACACAAAAGGCACAAAGAACAAAAAGCACAAAATGTTTATTGAAAGGGCGGCGTCCAATCAATAATACATTTCGTGCTTTTTGTTCTTTTGTGCCTTTTGTGTACTACTGTTCTATGCGGCGCGGACGGTTTCCCGTTTAAAGCAGTTCGCAATCTCCTCCGCATCGAGAGTGTCGCGTTCCATCAGCATCTCGACCAGTCGCCCGATCGAATCACGCTCAGCAGTAACGACTGCACAGGCACGCTCGAGCTGTTCGTTGATCAACTCGGTCGTACACTCTTCGACTTTATCAAGCAAACTCTGGCTGCGCTGCTGATCCGGCTGCCCGAGGTGAATCGGCCCGAGCCGGCTCATACCAAACTCGCTAACCATCGCCCGCGCAATCTCAACCGCACGCTCGATGTCGTTCGAAGCACCCGCAGTCATCGTGGATAACAACACCTGCTCCGCAGCACGACCACCAAGCAACAACGCGATCTGATCTTCGAGATACTCGCGCTTCTTCATAAACCGATCGCGCTCAGGCAGTGACTGCGTCACACCGAGAGCACGTCCGCGCGGCAGAATCGATACCTTGTGAATCGGATCGCCATTCTCCACCGCGAGACCAACCGCCACGTGACCCGCTTCGTGAACTGCGGTCGCGTAGCGCTCGTCATCGTCCATCATGAACCCTTGCCGCTCGGCACCCATGAGAATGCGGTCACGCGCAAATTCGACGTGCTTGCGGGCAATCGCAGTCGCATCGTCGCGAGTCGCGGCAATTGCGGCTTCGTTCATCAGGTTCGCGAGCTCGGCGCCGGAGAAGCCCGGAGTTCCGCGCGCAATCCACGTGAGATCGAGGCCGTCCTCGAGTTTTAGGTTGCGTGAATGGACTTTCAGAATGGCCTCACGACCAGTCACGTCCGCAAGGTTCACAGCGATCTCACGATCGAATCGACCCGGCCGCGTAAGCGCTTTGTCGAGAATGTCAGGACGATTAGTTGATGCGATAACTACAACCGCGCTCGACTGATCGAATCCATCCATCTCGACGAGCAACTGGTTGAGCGTCTGATCCTGATCGGCGGTGGCAGAGTCGCCGCTACGTCCGCGCTTGCGTCCGAGAGCGTCGATCTCATCGATAAAGATGATGCAGGGCGAAAGTTTCCTGCCCTTTGCGAAGAGATGTCTGACACGCGCCGCGCCGAGTCCGGCAAACTTCTCCTGGAAGCTCGATCCCGATGCAGCTAAAAAGGCGACGCCCGCTTCCTTCGCCGCAGCTCGCGCGAGGAGCGTCTTGCCTGTTCCCGGTGGTCCGTAAAGCAGGATGCCACGCGGAACTCGGCCACCAAGTCGACTAAACTTCTCAGGGTTGCGCAGAAACTCAATCGTCTCCGTTAATTCAGCGCGCGCCTCGTCAACACCAGCCACATCCTCGAAACCGACGTTCTGTTTGCCGTTGTGATTCTCAAGCTCGAACGATCCGCGACCGCTCATGCTCGAATAGATTCGCCAGCCGGCAAACCCAATCAGCCCGAGCGTCAGTATCGGCAACGCCCAGCTCACGATGCTCGACAACATTCCGGGTTGCAGCGGTCGAAATTCAACCGGCACGTTCTTCTTTCGGAATAGCTGGACGATTTCGGCCTGCGTGGTCTCGCCGGTCACGGTTGCTTCCTGAAGCGAGCCATCAGCCTTCGTGACTGTCAGCGTCTCGCCTTCGACAGCCAGCGCTGTGGCGCCACCAGCTTCGGCAAGACTGTAAAGCTGCGAGTAGTTGATTTTTTGAACAGGCGGCTGTTGCCGTTGATAAGTAGCGATAGCTGCGGCAATAACCAGGGAGAAAGTTATGATTGCCAGACATGCAAGAGCGACTCTGCGCGTTCGAACAGAGACCCTTGGCGTGGGGGTGGGCATAAAAAACAAAACCTCCAATAAATTAAAAACAATCGGGATTGGAACAGCGACGGAACTTCGAAAGGAAGGACCCGCTCGAAAACAGCTAAGTGGCACTTTACCAGTGACTAATATGTGAAGTCCAGAACAACTTCGTGAAATATTGACCTGTCGGCCCTATTCTGCTGAATGAGATCGATATCGCCCGAGCATTCATTGCAATATTTCCGTACGCCCTCATAAGTCAATTTCGCCTAAATTCCAAGAAACAGAAACGGCATGGTCGTTGCTCAAGGGACAGCGATTGCTTTTGTACCAACGAAACTTGGGCGTGGTTGACAAAAGGAGGAAGAAGAAATGCTTTGGACGATTTTTGTAATTCTTTTGGTGCTGTGGTTACTCGGCGTAGTAAGTAGCTACACGGTTGGTGGGTTCATCCATATTCTACTCGTGTTAGCACTCGTGGTGCTGCTTATCAATATTATCGGCGGACGCCGTCCAGTTGTTTAAGGCAAACTCGCACACTGTTTGCCCTGCCCGACGCCCGACACCGCGCTGGTAAGTCGGGCGTCTATAGAATCAGGCAAGTGGTAGATCAACTACAGTAATGATTCGCCCTACTGGATACAGATTCATTTGCGGATCCCAGTAGGGCGAACGCTTGTAGAAGAAGCGAAGTCGCGCTGACGGACTGGCGGCAAATTCAGGATCCAGTGCAAGGAGTTGTCGAAACTCCTGCTCGACCGCTGGATCTTTCTCCATCATTTCGCGAGCGAGCTCTTCGAGCACGTAGTGCTCGGCGTACTCCTTCTCTTCAAAGATGGCATTGAAGAAGCCCCAGTGGGCCAGGGAGTCGGGCGCTTCGGGTTCGAGTAGATTCAGTATAACTTTCGCTTTCGTCTGGGCCACCGGCACGAACGCCGAGCCCGGCGGAAAGATTCTCGTCTCGACTGTCTTTTCAGCGTCGAAGCGTGGCATGTGATGGCCTTCGAATGGACCGTCAGGCCAGGTCACGTTTGTGAAGCGATAACTCTCGATCTCCACCGGGTGAAACTCCGCCAGAGTCTTCATCTGGATTCTGTGCGCTTTCAACACGTCAATCACTGCGGTCCATTGCGCGGGCACGATGTAATAAAGCGGCGGAGCAATCGCTGTCTTGACTCTGAACGTTTGATACATCGGGATCGTTAAGTCGAGCGGCTCGCGACCGTAAATCACACGCAGATCTCCCGACACCTCGCTCTGCTCTGTTTCGTAAGTGAAAGCCTTCAACTCAAACGGCGTTGCTTCGTCAGTCAATTCAAAATCGATTGGAAAGAGTTTATCCGGATTGTAAGCGCTGCCCATCGCGAGTGTGCGCTGGTCCGCTTCACGGGCAATTTTTTGAAGTCGTTGCGGATCGCGATTGACTTCAGTTAGCGCGGCGCGAAGAAAATCGTACGTTCCGATCACACGCGAGCGATAGTCTTTGATCATGTGCGTTTCGATCAGGATCCCCGGACGATTTCTGAGCGGCACGTATCCGGTTGAGAAACGAGGCGAGCCGTTGAAGTCTCTCGTGCCCAGCTCGAGATCGCGATTATCGACGAACTCGAGATACCACGAAATAATATTGCCAGCTGCTTCTGTCGCGGGCGCGACTTTCCCGCCGAAGACCTCGCGCTCCCATGCGAGCACAGCGTCATCAACTCCATCATGATGTTCGTGGTGATACGTAATGTTGCAGCGATAGTCTGCGCCATCTGTGACATGGCAGTCGATGAAAAGATCCGGTTGCCATTCATCCCACAGTTTGAGCCAGGCGCGCGTCTCGGGCGTGTCGGCTTTCATGTAATCGCGATTGAGGTTCTGGTATGTGCTCGTCGTGCGCCAGCCCATGTCGGTTGGGCCGTTCTGGTTGATGCGATTGTAAGGACTCGAGCGCTCATGACCGTCAGTGTTGTAGATCGGTATGAATAACAGGACTACGTTGTTCAATATGCCGGCGGCTGTTTGCGTGATGGCGATGTCGCGCAGGAGTGCAAAGCCGGCGTCTTTGCCGTCAGGTTCACCGGAGTGAATACAGGCCTGGATCAGGACGACTGCTTTGTTCTGTGCTTTAGCGGCTTGCGGCGAGAAAGTGTGTGTTTCTGAGGCGATGACGAGTGGTAATTCCCTGCCCTCACCACTGAAGCCGAAATACTGGTATTCGATTGATGGCGACGCGTGCGCGAGTCTGCGCGCGAAGGCGACAGTGTCTGAATAGCTCGGTGTTTCGCGGTAGTCGGTGCTTTCAGCGTGCGTACGCCACTCCGGGGGTATTGATGTTGTTGACATAGTTTTAGACAGGATTACAGGATGAA
>DATFDT010000131.1:0-23246 GCA_035251975.1 Pyrinomonadaceae bacterium
TTTCGGAAGTGAAAGCATTGTATGCCTTGCCGAGGTCTCTGAGTACCAGGCCCTGCGACCAGCCATCGAGAATTAGATGTTTGTAGCTCCAAACAAACTGGTATGAGTCATCCGCCAGTTGGATCAGCGACAAATGCATCAACGGCGCTTCGGAGAGATTGAAGGTGCGTCGCTGCTCGTCCTTTATATAAGCATCCAACTGCTCCGGTTGTTTGCTCAGTGGCAGATCACTCCAATCGTGCCGCTCGATCTTCAATTGCGCGTTCCGGTAGACCACCTGAACGGGTTCATCAAACTCATCCCAGATCAAAGCAGTGCGCAGAATCGGATGCTGCTGGAAGACTAACTGCCAGGCCCGATCGAACATCTGCGGATCCAGCTTTTCAGGTGCTTTGAAACTGACCACCTCAACATATTCGCTGGCGGCGGGATTCGAAAGGTCATGAAAAAGCATCCCCTGTTGCAACGGAGACAGAAAATAAGCGTCTTCTATTTCCGGCATTTTGCGGAGCTGCTCGAGTTGCTGAAGATCGTGCGTGGCTGACGTGCTCACACTCGTCGCATCGCCGTCCACGTTTACCGTTTCCGCTAGCTGGGCGAGCTCTGCAATGGTGGGATGTTCGTAGAATTGTTTGAGATTGAGTTTTAGTCCGGCACGATTAGCACGCGCAACGACCTGAAAACTCAGGATTGAGTCACCACCTAACTCGATGAAGTTGTCGTTCACTCCGACGCTGTCGAGCCGGAGTGCACGCTGCCAGATTTCGGCTAATGTTTTTTCAGCGGCTGTGGTTGGCGCCAAATAATTGCTGTCGAGTGCGGCTCTTCCCGAATCCGGTAGAGGCAATGCACGGCGATCAACCTTGCCGTTAGGAAGTTGCGGAAAGGCTTCGAGCATGACGAAGGCTGCGGGCGCCATGTAATCCGGCACTCGCTCTTGTAAAAACTGCCGCAACTCTCTGACGGTGGGTGTGGGCTGCTCCGGATCCGCGATTACGTAAGCAACCAAACGCTTCTCTCCCGGCATATCTTCGCGGGCCATGACCACCACATCGCGCACACAAGCGTGACGCCCCATCACGATCTCGATCTCGCTAAGTTCTATGCGATGACCGCGGATCTTTACCTGATGATCGGCCCTGCCCAAGAACTTAATATTGCCGTCATTCAGGTATCGCGCCAGATCGCCTGTCTTATAAAGGCGCGTTCCACTTGCGCCGAACGGATTGGGAATAAACTTTTCCGCAGTTGCACTCGGCCGGTTCAGATAGCCGCGCGCCAGGCAGTCGCCGCCGATGTACACCTCGCCCACCACTCCGATCGGCGCCGGCTGCATTTCAGCGTCGAGGACGTAGATTTCCGTATTGGCGATGGGACGTCCGATCGGGGGCAGCGTGGGCCAGTCATGCGGTGGATGTTTTGCCATGAAGGCCGTTGCGACGTGTGTTTCTGATGGACCGTAAAGATTATGAAAGATGCAGTCTTTCAACTGGTCGAATAGTCTTGCAATGGGTCGCGTGATGGTTGGTTGCTCCCCGGCGACGATCACCATTTTGAGGCTCGCGAATAACTCAGGCTGTTCGCAATACTCTTCGGCGATCTGTTGCAGGGCGACTACTGGAAGGCAAAGTTCTTCGATTTTGTGATCCGCGACGAAACGCGTCAGTCCGGCGAAGTCTGTGCGCAGCGACTCAGGAATGATGAAGAGAGTTCCACCCGAGCAGCACGTCGAGAATATCTCGTAAAGACTCACGTCGAAGCTGAGCGAGGAAAACTGCACCGTGCGCAAACCACGCGCGATCGACTCTATGCTCCACGAGATCAGATTCGTTAGAACGCGATGGGGAAGTCCACTTCCTTTAGGCCGTCCGGTTGAGCCGGAAGTGTAGATGACGTATGCGAGGTTATCTGCAATCACGCCGCTGGTGAACGCTTCGCTGCTCTCGCGAGCGATAACATCCCAATCCTGGTCCAGAGCGAGGGTCCGCGTGCGCTGTGCAAATTCCCGGTCGCGCAGCGCAGCATGCGTTAGCAACACTATGACCTCGCTGTCCTCAAGCATTAGCGAAAGACGCTCAGGAGGGTACGCTGGATCGAGCATCACGTAAGCACAGCCGGCTTTCAACACGCCAAGGACCGCGACGACGACGTCCGCCGATCGCTCGACACAGATCCCGACCACCGCATCCGGCTTTGCTCCCAGCTTTCTTAAGTAACGCGCTAATTGGTTTGCTTTAGCATCGAGCTCGGCGTAAGTCTGTTGTTGCGCGCCGCAGACGACCGCGATCGCATCAGGTGTGCGCCGCGCCTGCGCCTCAAACAGTTCGTGCAAGCAGGCTGTGCGTGGATAGTCAGTGGCGGTTTCATTCCACTGGACCAGCAGTTGGCGCCGCTCTTCTGACGTGAGGATATTCAGAGCGGAAAGACTCTGATTCGGGTCGGCAACGATGCCTTCGAGAAGGTTCCGGTAGTGGCCAATCATCCGGCTTATTGTTTCTGCTTCAAAAAGGTCAGTGTTGTATTCGACCGTGCCGGTGATACCGCCGGCCGTCTCGGTTACAAAGAAATTCAGATCTTCGAAAGTCTGGATGGGCTTCTCGATAGGAAACTGCGTCAACAGGAGATCCGACTTCGCGAGACGAATGCTTGGAACCGGGGCGTTCTGTAACGAGAAGCTGACTTGAAAGAGTGGTTGGCCCACGCTCAGATCGCGCTCCGGTTGTAACTTTTGAATCAATTTGTTGAATGGAACGTCCTGGTTCGCGTGGGCCTTGAGAACAACTTCGCGCACGTGCGCGAGTGCTTCGCGGAAACTGGCGGCTCCTTTGAGATTCGTGCGCAACGCCTGCAGGTTGATGAAGAAACCGATCAGTCCTTCGAGCTCGCTGCGGTTTCGACCGGCGCTCAGCGAGCCTACTAAAATATCCGGCTGACCGGTGTAACGATAGATAAGCGTCTTGAAAGCCGTCAGCAGGGTGATAAAGAGAGTCACGCCTTCCGCGGCGCTGAGTGCGTTGAGTCTGTCGGCGAGTGATTTCGGCGCCTTCCAGTATTGTTGTGCGCCATTGGATGTTTGGCTTGGCGGGCGCGGGTGATCGATCGGTAGTTCAAACTTAGGCAGCTCGCCTCCGAGCTGTCGCTTCCAGTAGTCGAGCTGGTTTTGGTAGTCGTCACTTTCGAGCCATTGCCGCTGCCAGACAGAGAAGTCGGCATACTGTAGCGGCAGCGATTTCAATCGTGGCGCTTGTCCGCTAACAAATGATTCGTAGAACGCCGCCAGTTCGCGGATGAAGATCCCGGCGGACCACATATCGAAGACAACGTGGTGAAAGATCACAAGCACAACGTGGTCACGCTCGCCGAGTTGAAAAAGGACGGCGCGCAGGAGCGGATCCTGGGCCAGGTCGAACGGTTGGTTAGCTTCTGCGGCAGCGAGACGTCGTGCCTCGGCTTCGCCGTCTTTCAGATGGACCGCTTTCAGCCGCACGTCGGGCGCTGGTGGGATGACTTGCGCCGGCCAGCCATTGTCGGTTTTCAGGTTGGTTCGCAGCACTTCGTGGCGTCGAGCAAGTTCTATGAGACTCTTTTTGAGCGCGCTCACATCGAGCGCACCCTGCACGCGCATCGAGATGTTTAGGTTGAAAGCCGAACTGCCTGGTACGAGCTGATCGAGAAACCACAACCTCTCCTGAGCCGGAGAGAGCGGAAAGATGTTAGTGCCTTCACGTCTGGGGAGCTGCGGAATCGAATGTTCCGGAGTTTCACCATGCTCCTTCAACCGGAGAGCCTTGAGCGCAAGCAGCGCCCGTCGCTCCGGCGAGAGGTTACTCGGAATAGAACGTTGTTCGGACATATCTAAAATCTTCGTGCGGCTTCTTGTCTTCTCGGTGCAACCTCTGTGTCCTCTGTGGTATGGTTTTACTCGGAATTCATCAACCACAGAGACACAGAGGACACAGAGGTTGCACAGAGAAATCCCAGAACAGGACTTTTGTGCAAAGGTTCTTCTTGTTAATCCGCGGAGCGGGCGCGTGCGAGTTGCGAAGTCTCGTCGGTTAGCAGGGCCTTCACTTCTTCGTCCGTCAACTGGTCCAGTCCTTCCATCATCTCGGCCATGAGGCTGCTGTCCACCTGTTTGATTAATTCCTGCTCGATGACTTCCGCCAGTCCGGCAATCGTGGGCCGCTCAAAAAGTACGAGTAGAGGCAACTCGACCTGGAAGTTGTCGCGGATGCGCGAGATGAGCAAAGTGCCCAACAATGAATGACCACCAATTTTGAAAAAGTTGTCCTTTATTCCGACGCGATCGAGATTGAGTATCGACGTCCAAATGTCCGCCAGCATCTCCTCAACAGGCGTGCTCGGAGCGGTGTAAACCACTTCCACTTCATCACGCGCGCGCAGGTTGCGAGATGCGATCAAACGCGTCACTTCCTCCGGGTCAGACAACTCGTTCGCGATGCGACTGATCAAGGCTGACTCCGCACGCACGGCGGGACGCACATTTTCTTCAGTGCGTGACTCGTGCGGCTCGGCTACCTGCGATGGTTGGAAACTGCAGGCAGCGGCAACTGTCGCCGGCAATCTGTACACGTCGCTGAACTCGCCGGCGACAGATTCAAGAAAATCGCGAACCGGTTGGTTTCTCTCTGTGTGACGGCAAGGGATCTCGACGCGCGATAGCTCACGCGCGAGGGCAATCCGTCCGACTTCCGCGAGCATCCGGTGCTCGACACCCTTTCCCAGCGCGCGACAGCTCAGCAGAAACGTGTCAACGTAAAGCGATTCCGATGCCTCCTTGAACATAATCGCGCCGACGAGACCATAGTCGCCGAAGCGATCTTTTACTCGAATGCTCAGGCAGCCCCAGTCATCCGACCGCAACAACTCACGAACCTCGTTTTCCGAACGCCGGATCGAACTGGTGTTGAATTGATTAGTTCGCCAGGTAAGCTGCGACACGCGCTCGATCTCGTTCGCCTCAGTCTCGGAAACCTGAATCTGCAGACCGAGTCCTTCAAAGAAAGTCTCAAGGCTTAGAGACTCGTGGCGAAACTGTTCGCGTTCGCGGTTTTGCTTGTAGAGCGTGGTCCGTTGCCGATCTTCTTCAGTGGTCTGCAACTGATCGAAGGCCCAAACGTGCTTCAGAAACTTCGGAATAGCTGCGGCGTCCGACGGGAGTTGAAGCGACAACACGCCCGGACAGTTGGCCGCTACTTCCGCGCACTCAACCGGGTTATCGTCAATGAAGATGAAACTATCGAGGCCAAGATTAAGCTCGCGGGCGAGTGAACGAATGTTGTCCGACTTTGACTCCCAGTTGATTCGCCATGAAATTACCTGATCCCGCCGCAAGACCATCCCGCGACCTCGCTCGAACACTTCGACAACATCGCGCTCATTGTTCTTGCTGCAAACGCAGATGAGCATTCCCGCCTCGTGACGAGCAATCAGAAACTCCTGCAGCTCTCTGCGCGTAGCGTCGACCTCAATTCCGGCTATTCCATCTTCGGCGCAAACGCCTTTCCATAAAGTTTGATCGCAGTCAGTCACCACACATTTGTAGGGCCGGCTTTGGATCGCGTGAATCTTGCGCGCGATGATTGTTCCAAGCGCGGTGAAGAAGACTGGCGTATAGCTAACATGGCCCAATTTGTTTCTTACTGCGTCGAAGTAGTCGCTGACGGGATACAACGTGTCAACGTGGTTTGGCGACACGACGTACACCTGTTTTATTTCCGCCAACTTTGAGACAAGCAAATCCTGCATGCGCCGGAAAAACGACTCACGTTCAGGATCGTTGAGAATTGAGGGCGACGCCGAACAGAGGCAGACGAGATAGGGCACGTTGCTGCGCTGCGTCGCGCCGGCGAGCGCCCCGGCAAAGTCGTTTACATTACGCTCGATGTTTTCTTTAGCCCCCGTCCAGTCTCCGTCTTCTTCAAATCCCTGCCAGTCTTCGAGACGCACGAGCAGCACGTTAATCCCGCGCTCGTTTGTTGAAAGCAGACTGTCGGGAACGAGCAACTGCTGGAAGACCTGATTATGAGGTGCGAAGGTTACCTGCGACGGCGTATCCAGCTCCTGCATCCAGAAATTCAGCACCTGCTCGAGTGGCTCGGCCGTGAACGTGGCTGACACCGCAATGGTTTGCCGTTGCTCACGCATTCTTGCAGCTAGTCTTTTAGCTTCGAGGTCATGCGGAAGTGCAAACGCGGAAAGTGATGTATCCGGCTGCTGGACCGCCGTCTGCAAAATTTGAATGAATGCTTCAGAAAACTGATCGATAGTGCTGTCGTCGAAAAGAGCCGAGTTGTATTCCAACAGGCCTGAGAGTCCGTCGTCAGTTTCTTCCAGCAGCCAGAATAGATCGAAGCTCGCGAGCTCCTGAGACACGTCGATTTGGCTAAGCGTCAAACCGGGCAACGGTCTGAAGGGCGCGGGACTCTTTTGCAGATTGAACACCACTTGAAAGCGCGGCACGCCTGTGCCTTCTGTTTGTAATTCCTGGGCCAACTTTTCGAAAGGAAGGTCCTGGTTTGTTTGCGAGTCGAGCGACATTTCAGCGACCTGTTTCAGCAGGCCGCGAAAGCTAAGATCGCGGGCGAGCTTCGTCCGCAGCAAAACAGTATTTGCGAACAAGCCGATGAGGTTCACGATTTCAGGCCGGTTGCGATTGGCGATAACGGAGCCAACGACAATATCGGGCTGAGCGGTGTAACGATAGAGCAGGGTATTGAGTGTCGCGAGCAATACGACGAAAAGCGTTGTGTCTTCATCGCGGCTGAGTTTTTTGATCTTCTCCATCAGCTCTCTGGAGAACGTGAAACGAAACTTCCTGCTTTGTCCACGCACTCCCGATGTGCGTGGCCTGTCAGTTGGAATATCGAGAACAGCCGGCGCTCCGTCCAACTGTTTTTTCCAGTAAGAAAGCTGCTTCTTCATCTCCTCGCTCTGTAGCCAGTCGTGCTGCCACAAGGCGAAGTCGGGATATTGAACCGGTAGATCAGGTAAGGACGAAGGTTGACCCGCAGCGAAAGCCTGGTAAAGCGTGAGGAGTTCACCGATGAGCAGTCCCTGCGACCACCTGTCGCAGACGATGTGATGAATGGTAAGGAGCAGGACGTTCGCATCCTCGCTGAGTCTGACTAAAGTGGCGCGTAACAGCGACTCCTCAGTCAGTTCAAAACGTCGAAGCGGCTCTGCTGCGGCAAGCTGAAGCGCCTCTGCTTCTCGCTCTGCTTCAGGCAGATGCGACAGATCGAGCAACTGTAACTTCGTGGTTTGAGTAGGGGACACGAACTGGGCCGGCTCTCCCTCAACGAGCTTAAAGGTTGTGTGCAGAGTCTCGTGACGCCTGACGATCTCGTCGACCGCTCGCGCGAGGGCAGCAGCATCGAACAGGCCGTTGATGCGGACCGCGGCTGTCAGGTTTGAACGGGTCCGGGTTGGATCGAGCTGCTCCTGGAACCAGTATCCTTGTTGGGCCAGCGAGAGCGGGATCGGATCAGACTCGCTGCGATCGCGTGGGCGAATCCGCGTAGTCGTGGGAGAGCCGGTCGCGGGCTTTAACTTCTCCAGGTGCTGTTTGAGTAACTCAAGCTGGGCCGGAGACAATCCGGTAATAGCATCCATCAACTCACTCATCTGATTTCTCGCTGCTTCTTCTCTGTGCAACCTCTGTGTTCTCTGTGTCTCGGTGGTGTGGTTTTACTCGGAATTCATCAACCACAGAGACACAGAGAACACAGAGGTTGCACAGAGAAATCCCAGAACTAGATTAATGTTTTTCAAACACGAGTATGTCCTGGTAAAAAACGCCTGGCACTTCTTTCCAATTACCCACATAGGTTTCAACCAGCGACAGTCGCGTGGCGTCGAGCATCGTTTGGATTCCTGCCGGCGTAACGCCGATGGTCTCTTCGGGCTTCGCGGCCCAGTCAGGATGAAACCAGTTTTTGGACGGGGAAGATGGAGTATTGAAAATACGCGAATTCTGATAGCTGTTGTTATACCTTCCCATCTTTTCGGCCCAGGTGTTTACGGAAGAATGATAAAGATCGTCGAGGAGATAAAAAGTTACGATGGCCTTTCCGCCCGGCTTCAATACACGATCGATCTCGCGGAAATAGAAGATCGCATCGTCCTCATTCATGTGAGTCCACACGGAGAGAGCGGTGACGACGTCTGCGCTTGCATCCGCAACCTCCCATTTCACTTTGCCTGCACTTTGATCGGGCGCAAACACTTGATTACTTGCGTCGAGGTGGATGAATGAAAAGCTTTTGTTTGGATAGTGGTGCCGGCAGAATTCAATATCTGATTTTTTGACGTCTATGCCGGTGTAGTGGCCCTTGTCGCCGAGAAACGGCTGGCTGGCAATAGCCATGATGCCGGTTCCGCAACCCACATCCAGAACGTCATTGTCAGTGTCCTTTTTCAGATTGGTGCGCAGCACGGTCTGAAAAATGCCCACCAGATAACACCACTCTCCATAAGAAGGTCTGCCTGGCGCTTGCCTTTCGCCTAAACCCGGCATCAGCCCGAGGTTTCGCGTCCTGCGGATCATCTTCTTGTCGTAGTGAAGATAGAGCCGGTCGAGTGTCTTATAAGCTCGCAGTGGAAATCGAAGTTTCATCGCTATCGTCTTCCTCCTGCCACGTGTTTGAGTCTGCGGCCCGCCACTCGCTGGGCCATAATCAACAACGGATCAGTACATTGATATCGCCTGTGCTTTTGGGTTGATGACATGAAGTATTTTGAGAGTAAGTGAATCTCAGTACAGCCGGCGATGAAGCCGTCAACGCGGTATTTCACGAAGAGTTCTTCCAGGGCTGCGGAGATGGAATCAAGATCGCGATTTCTTTTGATTTCGTAAATCAAAGTATGAATGCGTTGTTGATCTTCTGCTTCAGGCATCACGATGTATTGAGCAGCACGCGGCCACGCGGGGTGACGCTCGAAGACCCCGAGCTGCCGCACTCCGTTTGAGCAGAGCATCAACTGCCTCGTCCGCATCTCACTCACCCGCTCTATGATCGGATCCAACAGGGACGACACTTTCTCTCTGAGGTGTGATGGAAGCTCTGGCAGTAAGTAGTGGATCGTGACGCAGCAGATGATTACTTCAGTCACGTTTCTTTCGCACAGTAACTCCAAAGCAGCAATGAGTCGCGTCAGTAAGTTTTCGTAAGAACCACTGAGCAGCGTTTGGGTGCGGTCCGGGAAGCCCGGGTCGGAATACATAATGACTGCGGGCGACCGTTGTTCACCCGTGCCAACGCTGTATTCGTAAATCGTTTTTACAAACTCCGCCGACGCCAGCGGTCCGAGGCCTCCCAAGACACCCAGAAGGTAATCGGCGCCAACATCCGGCATTGATTCTTTAGTAAGTAAAGCACTCATATACTTATTGATTTCTCTGTGCAACCTCTGTGTTTCTCTGTGCCTCTGTGGTTAACTAATTCACAGCAATAACTCACCACAGAGACACAGAGAAACACAGAGGTTGCACAGAGAAGAGCGATCTATTACGAGGGCGACTCTGATCGGCGATTCTTGAGTTGTAAGGCGCGCAACGCCAGGATCGAGCGCTTTTGAGGGGAAAGATCATTTAACCTCGCCACTGCTTCAGTCTGCGGCAACACTTCATTGACTCCGGCAGCAGGCGGCACGAGCTTGAGCAGAAAATTGTCCCAGGGAATGCTTCCGATTTCAGACACGAATTTCAGCGCCGCAGCGCGCGAGGCCTTCGACGTATCTTTGTAGTGTTGTCGATCTGAAGTAAGTGCGACTAAAGCGTCCACCCACGGATCGATATCTTGCGGGGGAATCACGGCGATCGGACAGTTGCGTTCATCAAAACGCTCTTCATAACGAACGAATGGACGGACCGGCAGCACGAAATCTACACCGAGCTTCGATTCGGGTAGACCACCGACGTTACTGGCCATGACCGGAATACCACGCAGCATGGCTTCGATGACGATGTTACAGAAGGCTTCATTGCACATTGATGGCGTAAGAAGCACGCGAGTCCGGGCGAAGACCTCATCGATATCATCGACCGGATCGAGGAGCGTGATGTTGGGTAACGCGGCCAGTGCGGCTCTATCAGAATTGTTCGTGGCCCACGTCGGCACGGCGGCGAATTTGATCGACGGAAGCTGCCGTGCGAGTTCTAAAAGGATGTCAATTCCCTTGATGGCTGACGGGTTCACGAGGGTAACGAATTCATTTTCAAAAGAGCCGAGATAAGGGAAGGGGCCCGATCCGTAGACCGGAAAATGTATGACATCTGAATCGAGACCCGCCCATTGCTGTATGTACCGGCGAAGAAAATCACTGATGCTGATGATGTAACTTGTGCGGCGCACGAGCTCGGTACTAGCTTCACTGGCGAAGACACAGCCGGGACCAAACGGCAGGTCCCACGCTGCGACTACGAGATAGATGACGCGTCCCGGTGCTTCCCGCAGAGCAGTTTCGAGCTGAAGTTGTCCGGGATCTTGTGACGGCACGATGATCCACGCCGGCTCGAATTGGCGGATTTGTTCGACCGCGTATGATCGCATCTTCGTAATGTCGGTGACCGCGTGTATTTCCACGCCGCGTCGTTGAAAGACATCTGCGTCAGACGATGAATGAGTTACGCTGATTTGCTGTTTAGCGAGTTCTTTGCGAAACGCATTCTGATCTTGCGGACCGTAGCTGCCCAATGCGGGGACGATCATGCGGCAGGTGTGTCCGCGCTGCGCCAATCCTTCCATCAGCAGGCGCGTTGTGGTGTTCGCGCCGCCGAGTGAAGGCACGTAAAGCATATTTTGGATCAGGAGCAGTTTCATGTGATTTCATCTCTGCGTAATCTCTGCGTACTCTGCGTCTCAGCGGTGAAAGTTAACCGCAGAGGCACAGAGGACGCAGAGAACACGCAGAGAAATAATTAATGCTCCGTTTGAAACGCGAGCGCCTCTTGCTCATCGTCGACGACTTCGTGGGTCTGAATAAAACCCTTTTCGATGAGATAGCGGATAATCCGCTCAACGTTTTCATCAGCCGAATAGTTAACCGTGTCGAGTTCGATTTCCGGGTTCAAGGGTGACTCGTAAGGATCGTCAACACCGGTGAACTGTTTGAGATGTCCAGCGCGCGCTTTCTTATACATGCCTTTTTCGTCACGCTGTTCACACACCTCGAGCGGAGTGTTGACGAAGATCTCGATGAATTGATCGGTACCTACCATTGAACGGCACTCATTGCGTGTCGCACGGTACGGACTGATTGCCGCACAGATGACGCCGCCATGGTGACGAACAAGCTCCGCCGCGACGAAGCCGATACGGCGGATATTCGTATCGCGATCCTCTTTACTGAAGCTGAGTCCTTTCGAGAGATGAGTGCGCACCACGTCGCCGTCAAGCAGCGTTACCTGCCGGCCGTGTTCGAGCAGCCTGATCGCGAGGATGTCTGCGGTCGTGGATTTACCGGCGCCGCTCAAGCCTGTAAACCACAGACAGAATCCCGTCCGGTGTCGCGGCGGGTGCGCCTGCGCGAGGATGTCAGCCACTTCCGGGCGCGTGAACCAGGACGGCAGTTGGCGACCGCGCTGCAGATATTGCTCTCGCACTTTCGTTCCTGACAGCGAATAGGATCGTTTTCCGCTGGGGATTCGATCGCGCTCCTCGAAGCGATCTTCATCCGGCATGTAGAGCAACTCGGAGAACCGCACCGCGCGGACACCAGTTTCTTCACTGTGGCGCGTGACGAGTTCCTGTGCGTCGAAAGTGCCATAGAAGGGCTGGCCTTTCGAGTCTGATCCGGGACTGGCGTGGTCGCGTCCAACAATCAGGTGATTAGCACCGAAATTGCGACGAATGATCGCATGCCACAGAGCTTCGCGTGGGCCGGCCATGCGCATCGCGAGTGGCAGCAATGCCAGAATCATGCGATTCGGATCGTAGTAACGCTCAGCCAGTACCTTGTAGGAACGAACGCGAGTGAAATGGTCGATGTCTCCGGGCTTCGTCAACCCAACAACCGGATGTAACAGGAGCGTGCCGTCAACTTCAGCAGCGGCCCATCTTGTCAATTCTTCATGCGCTCGATGTAACGGGTTGCGCGTTTGAAAGGCTACGACGTTCGCATGGCCCAGGTTGTTGAGCTCCTCACGAACCTGCGCGGGCGTCAAGCGATGCGCGCGAAAATCGTAATGACGGGGCAAACTGATCACGCGTAAGTGTCCGGAAACGTAGAACTCGCCCCATGAATTCATCTCAGCGACGAGCGGATGGCGTGAGTCGAGTGTGCCGTAGGTCAACTGTGCTTCAGTTTCAATGTTCCAACGGAAGAGTTCTTCCACGCGCATAACCGCAAGCGGGTTGTTATGCTGATCGACGAGGGCGACTTCGCCGCCGAGTTTGATTTCGTCCCCATCTCTGACGGGAAGCGTGATTGGTAGTGGAAAGAGAGTGCCGTCCGCGAGACGCATTTCATTAATGACGCGCTCGTAATCAGCCTGTCTCATAAAGCGGTCGAGCGGCGAAAAGGCGCCCGTGCTGAGCAGTTCCAAATCGCAGACGCTGCGCGGCGAAAGTTGGAGCCGCGGCAGGGTTGCAGCATGCGCGCGCAATTCCGCCTGTTCTTCCGGGGAAGACTGTAGGTTTACCAACTTCCCACCATACGGCGGAATCAAGCTGGTGTTGTGGTCGTTCATATCGTTCACAAGAACTCCTGTATTAAGTGCGAATCTGACGGTTTAGTTTTAAGTACAAACTCCAAAGAGCGAGGCCGGCATCACCCACGCGCGGAGAGCTGAGCCCTTGCACCCAGGCATTATATTTTTTGAGCTTATTCAATTCCTCATTAAATGACTCATCCTGCTCGGACAAAAGCCGCTCAAATTTCTTTTTGGCGAAACGGTATAACTCCACGTCCAGTGCGTTCTTCTGCTCGATGAGCTTTATCGTGGCCTCGGGAATCTTCTCTTTCACTGGCTTATTCTTTTGCACGTTGCGCCTGCTGTAAAGCGGGTAGCTCCAGCCGAAGTGGCGCTTCATAAGTATGATCGTTTCGTCGAAACGCTCGGTTAATCCCGCGACTGCATACTGGCGTATCAGATTGAGCTTGGCGGTCTCCAACATCTTCTCAGTACACTTACCATAAGGCACGCCTTCGACACCGGAAATTTGCCGCGTCTGGATGTTGTCAAACTCCGTGCTTAGCCCGGCGGTGACAAATTCTTCGAGACGCATCCGGTTAGTGAGCACGATGTTGTGTAGATAATGGCCCGGCTGCTTGATGATGTAATAGTAATATGACACGACCCTTTCGACAGGATCCCGGAACAAAGCGATGTAGGTGAAGCGGTCGTAATATCGATGAAGACCATAGCTCATGTGTCCCTGCAGGACTTTGAGCTGCTTACGTTTCTCTTCGGGAAGCTGCATAAATTCTTCGAGCGCCTCGCTCGTAGTCCCGAACTTCTCGCGCACGTAAAAATAGAATTGCTCGTCGGGCCTGTATTGCCGTTCCAGGATCGTGATCAGCGTCGTACCGGCACTGCGCGGCACGTGCGTAAAGATGATCGGAAACTGATCGAAACCGTTTGACATCTCTTCTGGATTTCTCTGTGCAACCTCTGTGTCCTCTGTGTCTCTGTGGTGCGGTTTTACTCGGAACTCATCAACCACAGAGACACAGAGGACACAGAGGTTGCATAGAGACGAGGCTCAACCGCGTGCGAACACAGCGCGCAACTTCGTGAGGACGCCGGTGGGTGTGCCCTCGTCGTCAGTTACGCCTTCAAAGTTCCCAGTGCCGATGCGATGAAGCAGCCGGGCAACGTCTTCGGGTGTGTCACGGAGCAGGTAATGGCCCACGTTATTAACGACGACCAACCCGACGCGACGAGCGAATTTGAACCAGTCTCTATACTTCGTCTGATAATTGCGCGTGAGTGGATCGCGATCGCCCGTGACAAGGAAAAGCGGCGCTTCGAGTTTTACGTACGTGCCGTTTTGCATATCGCGCAACGCGTTGTAATAAGTAATCACGGCGATGATTGAGTCGTACTTGAAATTGCGGATGAAGATGGCGAGATCAGCCGGGTCTTCCGGCACAATTGATCCCAGTCCCTTCACAAATCCGAGAATGTCGTCGTCCGAGCGTGTGTCGATACCGAGCGTGCTCGGGTCAACGCTGAGTCGCGGCAACGCGCCGCCCATGCAGACAGCTCTCAGATCGAACTGCTCTCGTTCCATCGCGCGCGCGAGTTCGAGCGTCAGTCCCGTTCCGTTTGACTGGCCGTAGAGGATGATCGGAATAGGTATCTTCTGGGCCTCTTCGATTATTTGCGTGGTGAGTTGTTGCAGCGTAGTTTCAAACGTCTCGCCCGGCGCCGGCTCGGGACGAGGCTGCGCGACACCAAAGAATTGATACTGATCGCTGAGCTGCATCAACGCGTCACACGTGCGCTGATAGACGAGCGGATCGCCCGCCGAGTGTGGCACCGCCACCACCGCGAATTTCTTCTCGCCGCCCTTCGGCGACAACTCGTAGAGCAACGACTGGTTCTCGTCGCCATTGCGTCGCACGATCTCGGCTAACCGTTCCACAGTGGGATTGTTGAAGAGATCCGGCACCAGAAAGCCACGCCCAAACTTCGAGACTACGCGAATGGCCTTGAACGAGTCGCCACCGAGGGCAAAGAAGTCGTCCTTCACGCCCACTCTTTCCAGCCGCAGCACTTCCTGCCACACGCGCGCCAGTTTCTCTTCCACTTCATCACGCGGCGCAACGTAAGTAGTGTGGTGATCGCCATTCTCCACCGCGTCCCGCAACTGCATCAGGGCCTTGCGATCGTGTTTGCCATTCTCATTGAGCGGCAGACTGGGCAGCACTGTGAAATAAGACGGCACCATGTAGTGCGGCAGTTTCTGGCCCACAAAGCTGCGCAGTTCCTCGACCTCAAAGCCGTCGTCAGCCGCTAAATAACAACTGAGATAGCTGTCGCCCGCCGCGTCCTGCTTGTCAATCACCATCGCTTCGCGCACGCGCGCGTGTTGCATCACTACCGCTTCTATCTCTTCCAACTCGATGCGATAACCACGCACCTTCACCTGATAGTCTTTGCGACCGGCAAACTCGAGCCGCCCATCGTCGAGATAACGGCCCAGGTCGCCAGTGTGATAGAGCCGCACGCCGCGCTCCTGTCGAAATGGATCTTCAGTAAACGCGCGCCGCGTCCTTTCTTCGTCGTTGAGATAACCGCGGCCCACGCCAATCCCGGCAATCAGAATCTCGCCTTTCACCCCGATGGGACAAAGATTCATGTGCTCATCGGCGATATAGATGCGCAGGTTCGGCAAGGTCGCGCCCAACGGGATGATGTCGTAAGGCGGCGCTTCGCTCATGATGTAATGATTGGAGTCGTCCGAGACCTCAGTGGCGCCGTAGGCGTTGACCAGTTTGACTGCCCGGACCAGCTCGAACCACTTGCGCACGAGAGCGGGTTTGAAGACCTCACCATTGACGATCATGTAGCGCAAGGTGACGAACTGCGCGGCCAACTGTTTCTCTTCCACCACACTGAGCATGACCTCGAGATAGGAAGGCACAGTTTCGAAGACGGTGACGCCATCAGCGGCGAAACGTTGCAGTTGCGCTTCGGGATTCAGGACTGTCTCGTTGTCATAAATAACGGTGCGGCCACCCACCAGCAGCGCCGCGAACCACTGCCAGATCGAGATATCAAAACAGTGAGAAGCGTTCTGGGCCACCACGCTCTCGCCGTCGAGCTCAAACTCTGCAATCTTGGCGAAGAGATGGTTGAGCATGCCGATGTGCTCGATCATCACGCCTTTGGGTTTACCCGTGGACCCGGAGGTGTAGATCACGTAGGCCAGACTCTCGGGCGCAAAGGGCAGCGCCAGATTAGTAGCTGATTGCGCCGCAATTTCAGTGGTGTGCTGGTCCAGGTGGATAAGGCCAGTAGTCTCGGGCGACAAGCTGGCGATAGCATTATCGGTAAGCACCAGCCGGGCTTCAGCATCAGTGATCAGGGTGCGGATGCGGTCCGCGGGATAGTTGATATCGATCGGGACGTAAGCAGCCCCTAATTTCCAGACGGCCAGAATGCAGGCCACCATCAGGTCGGAGCGTTCCATGACGAGCGCGACGCGTTGGTCCGGCGCGAGTGACACCTGGGAGCTGAGGAAGTGGGCCAGCCGGTTGGCCTCGTCGTTCAACTCACCGTAACTGACAGTCTGATCACGAAAGACGATCGCTGTGCTCTCGGGTGTGGCCGCGGCAATGTCTTCAATGATCTGCGCTACCGACCGCGCCACCGAAAACTCGCGGTCGGTCGCGTTAAACTGATCCATCAGCACGCGGTCCCCTTGCGGCATCAGTCCGATGTTGCTGACAGAGATCGACGGCTGCGCCAATACCTGGTCCATAACAGTCTCGAAGACTTTCGCCAGGCGCTCGATAAACGATCGCTCATGCACGTGTGCGTTGTAAGTGAAAGAAAGATTCAGCGTGTCGCTCAGGTGCACGTCAAACACGAGGTCGTAATTAGTTTGTTCAAAGGAGTCGACGATCGAGAAGTTGCCGGCGCCGTTATTGCTCCGGATTGGAACTCCTGAATGATTGTGGAAGCTGATCAGGTGATCAAACAGACTACCTTCGATTTCAGAGAGAGACTGGATCTCATTCAACGGAAAATGGCTGTACTCTTCGCGAGCGAGAGAATCGTGTCTGACCAGCGCCAATAGATCTGTAAACCGATCTTTCTCGTCGAGCTTAACCCTCACCGGAATAGTGTCGACGAAAAGGCCGATCATCGTCTCAACCCTGTCGAGCTCAGGCGGCCTTCCAGTGATGACTTCACCGAACACTACGTCGCGCGTGCCCGTATACCTCGCCACGATGAGACCCCAAATCGCACGCAACAAGTGCGGGACTGTGGCCCGATTGCTCGCTGCCAGCGATTGCAGCGCGCTCAACTTCTCAGCTCCCACGGTATGGAGAACCTTCTCGCGCAAGTATTCGCGGCCGGGCTTTCGCGGCGCGAGACGCGCGGCCTCGTTGTAGCCCTTCAAATAAGTCTGCCAGTATTCTCGAGCTTCCTCTTTATCGCGACTTTCGAGCCACTTGATGTAGCGACTGTACGGTTCGGCCTCAGGCAGACGTGACGGCCTGTGCTCCTGTTTGCTGTTGTAGATCTCGAAAAACTCATTGAGGAGGATGTTCAAACACCAGCCATCCATAATGATGTGGTGATGACTCCACAGGAGTTCATACTCATCGTTCGTGAGTTGCAGCACGGCGAGTCGCATGAGTGCGTCTTTACTGAGATCGAAGAGGTGTTCGCGATCGGCCTTTCTGAAATCGCGAATAAATTCCTGCTGCTCGGCGGTGTGGCGCAAGTCATGGTAGACGAAATCGGCGCTCCACTGCTTCAACACGATCTGCAGTGGCACATCCAGTCCCTTGTACTTAAAAGCAGTCCGCAACACTTCGTGCCGGTCGACCAACTCTTGCAGCGTTTCCTGGACGCGGTTGACGTTCAACTCGCCGCGGAAACGAAAAGCGGCCTGCTGGAAATAAGTGGAGTCTTCTTCGAGCAGAGAGTGAAAAAGAATTCCTTCCTGTACCGGTGAGAGGGTGTAAACATCTTTAATGTTTTCCTTAGTTAAGAGCTTGGCATTCGTCATAAATTACTGCCCGACCTCCGTGAGTTATGAAACGCTTCCAAGGGCGCCACTGTAGGGGTGGCCCTCCGTGGCCACCCGTTTCAGGGGTAAATGCTCAGCCAACGGGCGGCCACAAAGGGCCGCCCCTACAGTTGTTTTTTCAGGGATGTTTAGACTTTTGAGGTAAAGGTCTTCAACGGCAAAGTTGATCCGCCGCTTCTGACAATTTTATTTCCGCTGCACGCCAACGGCGCGCCAACTCCTGACTTCGTTGGGCCAAGCGCGTCCACTCGGCCTGCGCGGAGCGTAAACAGTTGTCGAGGGATGATGGCCCTGGACCACCGCCGTAAATCGATGCGCGCACGACCGACTCCGGATCCAGTCCGTTGGCTGAATCGATCTTCCGTTCCTCCAATAACTGCTTCGTCGCCTCTTCAAGTCCCAATCCACCGGCGACTGCATCACGAATAATTTCACCCACAGTCCGATGCGCACTTCGAAACGGCTCTCCGGCCTCGGTCACAAGCCGGTTGACCAGCTCCGTCGCGCCCGTGTAGCCACTTTTTGCTCTTTCGAGCATCGCCTGCGGGCGTGGTATAGCGCCTGCCACAACCAAGCGCAGCAGCGTGATGGCCTCGGTCGTTTTTTGCAGCGCCGGCCAGACGTGGACCACCCCTTCACTCGAGACAGCGACCGAGTTACTGAAAGGTGTCGCGTGCATAGCAGAAGCGGCGGCTACGAAACTGCCGAGCGCAAAGCTGCTCCGCCCATGCACGTGCTCGAGCAGGAATGGATTTCGTTTCTGCGGCATCATCGAACTCGACCCGACCAGCTCATCCGGCAATGACAGGAAGTCGAATTCCGACGTGGTCCAGATCAGCAAGTCTCCTGACAGGCGGCTGAGGGTGACCCCGAGGATCGCAGCACTCGCAAGTAGACGGAGGATGAGGTCACGCGAGGCAACGGCATCGATAGAGTTCAATGCTGGCCGTGTAAAGCCAAGCAGGGAAGCAGTCCGCTCTTGATCGATCGGGAGCGAGGTGCCGCCCACCGCGCCTGCGCCGAGCGGGCTGCGATCGATATCAGTCCCGGCGTCGAAATACGCGGCGATATCGCGTCCCAGCGCTTCCGCAACGCCTGCGAGGTAATGTCCGTAAGTTACCGGAACTGCTGCCTGGTAGTGCGTGTAGGCCGGCATCACGACGTCCGCATACCGTCGCGCCCGGCGGAGGAGAACTGCCTGCAGCCGCAACGCTTCGCGGAGCAAGCGCAAAAACGGAGCCCGCAAACGCAGTCGCACCACGGTAGCGTTGAGATCGTTGCGTGAACGAGCCGTTTGGATGATGCCACCGACTTCCGGCGACAGGGCATCGATCAGGTAATTTTCATAGAGCAGGTAGAGACCTCGCGGCGCGGCCTGTTGCCGCAGAGGCGCGAAATTATTCTGACGAAGTTCGCCGATGGTTTGTAACAGTTTGCAGGCTTTGGTGCGGTCTACGATGCCGCGCTCCGCCAGCGTCAACAGGTGCGCGATATCAACCTGTGCGGCGTGGTCCATTTCGGCATCGAGACTCGCGTCGGCATTCGAACCAAAGATGATGCGACGCGCCGTCGAAGTGAGCGTACGGGTTATTCGTCCGGTGTTATCCATCCTTGTCTCCACGCTTTTCTCTGTGCAACCTCTGTGTCCTCTGTGTCTCCGTGGTTGATGAATTCCGAGTAAAATCGCACCACAGAGACACAGAGGTTGCACAGAGAAATCTACTGGAACACCAAAGCCAACTCCGCGTGAGCCGTCTCCGCGGCGTCGCGAGCGGCCTCGTTCGTCTCAGCCACAGCGATCACGTGACCGAGGCGGTCACGAAAATCTCCGCGCAAACGCGCCCGCCCATTTCCGTTGTAAGTTTCAACGCGAATCACACCGGGCACTCGACGCGCTTCTTCCAATCCATCGATTGCCTCCAACCTTCCTTCACGTTGCGCGACGATGAAACGTATTGAGGCATACTGGTTTCGCTGTGGTGTTAAAGATGGTTCTCGCCCTATTACCTGTCTGACCGTCGCGGCGATGAGGTCTACACCTGAAGCGAGCCGAACCAACTCGGGAATAAATCCACCCGCCAGGCGCGGGTTCACTTCGATGATCTTTGGTCCATCTTCCGTGACGCGAATTTCTACATGCGCCGGTCCCCATCCCAAGCCCAACGCCTCGAGCGCGCGTAATGCGATTTGACAGATGCTGCGTTCCAACTCTGTGTTCAGTACTGCCGGATAGTCGTGTCCAACTTCGACGAAAGCAGGCAGAGATCCGAGATACTTTCTGGTGACACCGATTGCAACCATATTAAAAGTCTCGACGGAATACTCCTGGCCCATGACCAGTTCTTCCACGAGGATGCGTTGTGGAATCGGTTGTCCGCGTTCGTTTTCACGTTGCGAGAGTAACTCACCGGCGTGAGCCTTGACCGCTGCGGCGTTCTCACATAATTTGACGCCGATGCTGCCCGAACCGTAGACGGGCTTGAGCACTACCGGGAATCCGATCTCTTCCGCCGCCGTGACGGCTTCGTCAGCAGATGTCGCTAGACGAAACGAAGGCGAGTCGATTCGTTCGGCGGCAAGTCGTACCCTCTGTGAGTGCTTGTCACGACATGACGCAATGGCTTCTGACTCGGGCGCAGGCAGGCCAAGTTGACCAGCAATTTTTGCAGCCGCCGCCACAAAGTATTCCGAGCTGGAAGTCACCCCTGCGATACCTCTCTCACTGCTGAGACGCCGGCATGCGCTTAGGATCGCCGCTTCGTCCTGAGTGTTCACCTGAAACACTTCGAGCTGGTCCTGGACCACATAGGGATAGCGATCTGCGTCGGCAGTCAATAACACCGGCTGCACTCCGTTTTCTGCCGCAACGCGCGCGAACAGGCGTCCAGTCCCACTCGTGTTGCTTTCGATTAAAGCCAGAACTGCCATGGTCTCCTCAGGCTTCCGCTACCGCCGCGGAATTCATCTGTTCATCGTACGAGCAACGTCCCCAGAACATTCGCGACCAGCCTTGAGTCACTTCCCAGGGATGACTAACAAGCAGCGGCTCATCGGGTAACTCACTCAGCCACACATTGTTTTCCTTCAACCATTCGTCGTTGTAGATCGTGTCCTGATAACGATATCCCTCGTCTGGGAGAATGAAGACGACGTTTGCGTCTCTGTGGCGTCGGGCCTGCCAGCGTCCTACCAGATAAGCTGCTCCACTTGTGCCGCCCATGAACAGAGAAGTCGTACGGTGTAGCACTCGCGTCGCGAGAAACGCTTCGGCGGCTGTTACCCAATGCACCTCGTCGAAGACCGTGTGATTCACGTTCTCCGGCAAAAGGCTATTTCCGAGTCCGCGCAAGAGCCGTTTGCCGTCGGGCTGACCAAATAGAACGCTGCGATGCGTGTCTACGCCAACCGCTTTCAGATCAGGATTGAATTGTCGCAGGTTACTGCTGGTGCCGCACATCGAACCGCCTGATCCCACTGTACCAACCAGATAATCGATCTGGCCGATGGCGCCCGCTAGAAATTCGGCGAGCAGCGCATAAGCGCTTGGATTGAGCGGATTGGCATACTGCGAAGGACAGAAGTGATCAGGGAATTCGCGCTGCACTTCCGCCATGCGGTCTAGTCGAGATCGCTGATACCCACCGACGGCAGCCGGCTCTTTAACGATCTCGACGCGCGTACCGAGATCTTCGAGACGGCGTTTGAGTGAAGGATCGATCGCCGGATCGCTGACGAGAATGAGACGATAATCCTTGAGTGCGCAGATCATGGCCAACGCAATTCCAAACGTTCCGGAGGTCGTCTCGATAATAACGGAGCCACGGCGGATGAGTCCTTCTTGCTGTGCTCGCTCCAGTATTTGACGTGCTGGAAGAAGTTTCATCAACTGAAAGCACGCCGCGTACAGACGATCTTCGATCTGGACGATGCGAGGCAGTACCAGAGCATCGACAATCGTGCGGTTTATATGATGGTTGTTCATTCCGAGTTCCTCAATCATTGCCCGTATGAAAGCGCCAGACTGCCACTATTCCGACTTCAGCCAGAAGCGCGCGTATTTCATCAATCTTTTCCTGGAGTTCGGAAGCCTGCGGGTCGAAGAGCAAGCCGACGACGGTCCCACTATGTGCGACTTGCAAGCCTAAAGCTCCGACACGCTCCACGAGTTTTTCGAAGTAGTTGTAATGACACTTTGGCAGGTGTCGTTGATTGATGTGAGCGCTTGCCGAGGCCACCTTGCCAACCAGACTTGCGTCTTGTAGTTGCACAGCAAGGCGGAGCGATTCCACCAACGATCGATGGGCTTCGATTTCTTCTGTTGAGTATCGCGCGAGCGGCTGGCTTAAGGTGTCGACGCCTGCGCCTTTGTCTGTGTTAAAGCCGACGACCTCTAACGGTGGGAAACGGCCGCCGAAGTCTTCAATGACGTGACCATCACGGAAGCCAAAAAATACTGCACGGTCCCCGAACATTGTCGAGTCGGACGCGATTTCGGCTTGCACGGCGAGCTCGGCTGTTAATTCCGTCGAGATATTTACGCCGAAGGTGTTGGCGACTGCCTGGATTACGGCGACTACGTCGCTTGTTGAAGAACCCAGGCCCCAGCGGGGAGGTATGTTGCTTCGGATCAACAGACGACCGCCGCGGCAGTTGCCGTCGAGCCGCGCGAGCGCCAATTCAGCGGCGCGCTGTGCTTTGACTTTCCAGGTTGGCGCAACCACGACCGTCCTGCTGTCGCGATCGGGCAGAAAGACAGCTTCTGAAGAAAATATTTTGCAGCGGAGCGTAACCAGTCCATAACGGAGGCGCCCATCGGCGCATTCCACAGCACCCTGAAGAATTTCTCCGTGATGTGACACGGACAAGCTGTGTCCTTTAGTTGGATAGAGGCTCGCCAGCCCGGAGAGATCCCAGGTGGTGAGATCGTGATCCAATTCAGTTGCTCGTGGCTTTGACATTCTTCCGTGGTGCGTGAGGTTGAAATTTGACCAGGATTACGCCACAGGCGTTCGCTAATTTCAGCCCCAGGTTGGAGCTTGCGACAACCTTGGGATCGCTAATTAATTTCACATTAACCCTGAAAGGGTTCGCCAACCGCCTAACCCTTTCAGGGTTTGGTCATGATTTACATTTTTGTCCCAGGGTTCTCGTTCCTCGAACCCTGGGCTGACATTAGCGAACGCCTTCGGCGTTTAATCCAATTTCACACTGATGCATTACTTATACTTCGTTAGGTTTGCCGGCGTCGGGAGGAAGAAGAAAATCAAATCAATAACCGGTTGCCGGCGAGGCTATCGTAATTTCATTTGACTTATGTCTCTTCGCCTCAAGAGTCGTGCTTGGATCGGGTCAGTACAGAGAGCGGTAGCGACCTGGTCCTTAAGAGTCAAGAATGCTGATCACTGACCAGGTCGCTACCGCTCTCTGTACTGACCCGATCCAAGAATGATTTTGGACTTTTCAGGCAAAGCCACGCTGAACTGTGATATAACCTCAATCCGTCAGTGCCTC